>DAOUCP010000123.1:0-83373 GCA_034432155.1 Anaerolineae bacterium | reverse complement strand
CGGGGGGCGCGCTTCGCTTGCGGGTAGTGGTCAGGGTATTCTTTCGTTACTGGTTGGCCCCGTTTCCCATCGCCGGACGCGAAAGGAGTTCTCGGATGAGCTCGCGGATGATGGCCGTGCTTCTCTTGGTGTCGGCAGTGACGCTGTTGCCTTGTGGCTGCTCCGCGTCGCGCAACGTAACCATCGAGGAACACGCCGTGCCGGGCGCGGCGGGGTCCGTATCCTCGCAGGACGCTGGCGAGGGGCATCCAGCCCTTCAAGAGATGTCCGCCGCCATCCGGGAGTCTAAGGACGCCGGACGCGGCTTCGACGTGGCCGAGGAGGCCGAACCTGCCGCCCTTGCGACTCCGCTGCCCGAGGCGCTCGGTAGCGGGAGTGGCCTGGGGCGCAAGATCATCAAGACAGGCAGCATCACCATCGAGGTGAAGGACCTGCGCCAGGCTCTGACTCGACTCGAGACGACCGCCGTTGAGCTCGGCGGCTACGTGCTCGAAACGACGACCTATGGGGAGGAATCGGATCGGTCGGGGGCCACAGTGCGCTTTGCCATTCCGGCGGACCGCTTCGAGACGGCCATGCGCAGGGTGCGCGAGCTGGCTACCCGGCTGATCGCCGAGCAGGTGAGCGGCCTGGATGTCACCGAGGAATACGTGGACCTGCAGAGCGAAATCGCCAACCTGGAGGTGACGCAAGCCCGGCTCCGTGCGCTGATGGAAGAGGCGCGGACGGTCGAGGAGGCGCTGGCGGTGAACAGCCAGCTCATGACGATCGAGGGCGAGATTGCCCAACGCAAGGGCCGATTGCAATACCTGGCACAGCGATCCGCGTTCAGCACCATTAGCGTCGAGCTCATCGGACCGAGACCGCAGCCGACGGTCACCCCGACGCCGACGCCGGTGCCCGAATGGCAGCCGGGCCCGATCGTCGACGAGTCGCGCTCCATCTTGCGGGTGCTGCTGCAGGGCTTGGCGACCATCCTCATCCGGATGCTCATCGTGCTCTTGCCACTTGCCATTCTGATCGGCGCGCCCCTCGGCATCGCCTGGTGGCTGGTGAAGCGGTGGCGAGACCGCAGTCGCAGCCGGTGAGTATCGGACGCCCGGGAGGGCCGTCCGGCGCGAAGAACGGGGCGCCCGAAGGTGATCGAAATCGACGGCTCCTATGGCGAGGGCGGTGGGCAACTGCTGCGCCTGACCATCGCCTGCGCCGCTGTGCGCGGCTTGCCGGTGCGAATCCGGCGCATCCGCGCCGGCCGGCCCCAGGCCGGCCTGGCTGCCCAGCATCTCACCGCCGTCCGCGCCGTCGCCAGCCTGTGCTGCGCGCGCACCGAGGGGCTGGCCCTGGGCAGTCAGGAGCTGACGTTCGCACCGGGGCCACTCGTCGCCGGGCGCTTCCGTTTCGACGTCGCCACCGCCGGCAGCGTCACCCTTGTCCTGCAGGCCTGTCTCGTGCCAGCGCTCTTTGCGCCGGGGCCGGTGGAGCTGACCATCACCGGCGGCACCGACGTCCGCTGGTCGCCACCTTGGGACTACGCGCGTTCCGTGCTCGCGCCGCTCCTCGAACGTCTGGGGGTGACCACGCAGCTCGAGCTAGGGCGGCGTGGCTACTATCCCCAAGGCGGTGGGCGAGTGACGGCGCGCACCGCACCCGTCGGTTCCCTCAAACCGCTGCAGCTCGAAGGTCCTGGCAGGGTCCAGGCCATCCGAGGCATCGCCCATGTGGCCAACCTGCCACCCACCATCGCGGGCCGCATGGCGGCGGCGGCCGCGACCCACCTGGGTGCCCGCTGGCCTGTCGAGGTCGAGTCGTGCGCCTACGGCCGCCAGGAGGCCTGCGGTCAGGGAGGAGCCATCGTCCTCTGGGCTGAGACCGAGCAGGCGCGACTGGGCGCCAGCAGCCTCGCAGAACGTGGCGTCACGGCGGAGCGCGTGGGCGAGGAAGCAGCCAGCCGCCTGCGGGCGGAGCTGGCCGCGGGAGCGGCTCTGGACATCCAGGCAGCCGACCAGCTGCTGCCCTACCTGGCGCTGGCCACGGGGCCCTCGCACTTCACTGTGCGCCAGGTGAGCCGCCACCTGGCCACCCTGGCCTGGCTGTTACCCCAGCTACTGGACTGCCAGGTGGCCCTCGCACCCGAGGGCGAGCTGTGGCGCGTCACCGTCCTGCCGCCGCGGTCGCAGTAAGCCTCGCCGGACCGCCCGCCGTGGCACGACCTCCGCCCCTGACAGGCTTGGCGAAACGGGCTCCGGCCAGGGGGCTGGCAACGCTGGCGATCCACCGCCTGCCCGCCACGTGATACCGCGGGTGCCACACCAGTGGGCCGCGTCCTCCCGACGGTGACGCACTGTATAATGGGTGGAACCGTCCCCGCGGGCGGATCCCCGAATGCACGAATTGGCCGTCACCCAGAACCTGCTCGACATTGCCGTCCGCCACGGTGAGGCGGCTGGCGCCCGGCGCATCTTGGCGCTGCACGTCGTGGTCGGCGACCTCGCGTCGATCGTGGACGACTGCGTGCAGTTCTATTGGGACATCGTCAGCCGCGATACCATCGCCGAAGGTGCCCGGCTCGAGTTCCGTCGCGTCGCGGCGCGCATGGCGTGTACCCGCTGTGGTCACGAGTACGCGCCCGCCGCCGATCAGCCATGGTGCCCCGATTGCCAGGCCACGGATGTCCGGATTCTGAGCGGCGACGAGTTCCATCTCGAGGCCATCGACATCGAGAGCGGCGAGGAACCGGCGCTGGCGAGTGCCGAAGATGGAGCAAGGCCGTGACAAAGCGCATTGCGATCGGCGAGCACATCCTAGATGCCAACCAGCGCCTGGCCGCAGACAATCGGGCGCTTCTCGACCGGGCGATGCTCTACAGCCTGAATATCATGGCCTCGCCGGGGGCTGGCAAGACATCGCTGATCGAGCGAACCATCCGGCATTTTGCTCAGCGGTTCCGAGTGCTGGCCATCGATGGCGACATCGCGACCAGCTTGGATGCCGACCGGGCGCAAGCCGCCGGCGCCACCGCTGTCCAGATCAACACCGGGGGCCAGTGCCACCTCGACGCCGCCATGCTCCGCGCTGGCTTGGAGGGGCTCGACTTGTCGAGCTTCGATCTGCTGATTGTGGAGAACGTGGGCAACCTGATCTGCCCGGCCTCGTTCCCTCTCGGAACCCACGCCAGCGTCCTCGTCGCCTCCATTCCCGAGGGCGATGACAAGCCTTACAAGTACCCCGTCGCCTTCCGCGGCATCGACGTGCTGATCGTCAACAAGATCGACCTCTTGCCTTACGTCCCGTTCGACATGGACTCGTTCCGCCGGGGCGTGGAAGTCCTCAACCCCGGCTTGGTGACCTTTCCTCTCTCCTGCCGCACGGGCGAAGGCTTGGCGGGCTGGTTCGAGTGGCTCGAAGGGCACCTGACTCAGTGGCGGCGTGCGGCGCCCCGAGACAAGCGGACCGCATCCTGAAACACGGGCTGCCAGCAGTCTTAGTCGCTGCCGGCGGCCGCGACCGAGCCGCTCCCGCTGCAGCCAGCCACTTCGGTCGCAGCCCACAGCCAGCCGCTCGGCCGGCAGCCAGGAGCGAGACAGTTCGGCCGCCGCGGGCAGCCAGCTCAGAGGTCGCCCGCCAGCACGCGCTCGATGCGGCTCAGCACCTCGTCCGCGAGCGTGACGCCGACCGCACCGAGGTTCTCATCGAGCTGAGCCACGCTGGTCACACCGATGATGGCGCTGCTGATCGCCTGCTTGCGCAGCACCCACGCCAAGGCTAGCTGGGCGCGGGTTAGCCCCAGTTCCTGGGCGATGGGCCGCAGAGCCAGGACGATCCGCCGGTTCTCATCGGTCACGTACTGCTCCCGCGACCACTCCTCCCGGCCAAACCGCGAGTCACGGGGGATGCCGCTGTCGTACTTGCCGGTCAGCATCCCCATGCCCAGCGGCGACCAGACCACCAGACCCAGGCCGTAGGCCTCAGCCACCGGCAGAACCCGCTGCTCCACCCGTTCGCGATGCAAGAGCGAGTACTGCGGTTGCTCCACCTGTGGCGGAGTTAGCCCGTGCTGAGCACACAGTTCGCAGACAGCGGCCAACCCCTGGGGCTCCCACTCCGAGGTGCCCCAGTAAAGGACCTTGCCCTGGTGGATGAGATCATCCATTGCCCGCGCCGTCTCCAACAGAGGTGTGTGGGGGTCCGGGCGGTGGCAGAAGTACAGGTCCAGGTAGTCGGTGCCCAGGTTGGCCAGACTGCGATCGATGCTCTCGAGGATGTGCTTGCGCGACAGTCCCCGATCGTTGACGTCGTCGCTCATCGGGAAAAACACCTTGCTTGAGATCACCAAGGTGTGGCGCGGATACTCGCGCAGCATGCCACCCATCCAGCGCTCGGCCTCGCCATGGCCATAGACATCTGCGAGGTCGTAGAAGTTGATCCCCTGCCCATAGGCTCGGGCGACGATGTCCCGGGCGTCAGCCTCGGGCAGCTTGCGTTCGAAGTTGATCCAGCCGCCCAGCGAGAGAGCGCTCACGCGCAGGCCGGACTGACCCAGTCGCCGATACTCCATCCCCCACCTCTCCACCGACTCATTGCCCGACGGTGCGAACGAAGAACCGCCAGTAAAGATAGATCGCCGTGCAGTACAGGACGATCACCAACGCGAATACCATACCGAAGCCGGACTGCTCCTGCAACCGGCCACTCACGATGGGGCTGAAGGCCCAGCCGAAGCTCCAGGCCATGCTCACCAGACTCGCCACCGTGGCTCGCGCACCCTCCTCGACTTGCTCCATGACGAACGACTGGTACAGCGGGTTGCTCATGTTCATGAGTGCCAGGCGCACCAGATAGGCTGCCGCACTCAGCCAGAAGACCGGCGCGTAGCCAAGGAGGAACAAGAACGGAATGGACAGCGCCTGGCTGGCAACCACGATGCGCACCTTGCCGAACCGGTCGGCCAACGGCGGGGCCACGAGTAAGCCAGCGGCCATGGCCAGCGAGCCGACGGCCAGCAGAGACCCAATGGTGGCGTCGGAGCGGTGATGCTGGACCCGAAAGAAGACGTTCATGAACGGCATGAACAGCCCCGCGCCAATGGAGGTGATGAGCATGGGTGTCACCAGTTGGCCCAGACGCTGGGGATGCTGGCGCGCATAGCCGAGCGGCGACAGAACCTGCTGCCCAGGTCGGGCGAGACGCCGCCGCCGAAGGGCCAGGAAGGGCCCCACGGAGACTACGGCGAGCACCGCGGCGGCCAGCATCGCCATGGCGTAGGCCTCGGGATGGGTGGCGCCCACGCTGCGCAGCGGACCAAGCAGCCCCGGCAGCCAACCGCCAAGCCAGTTGCCAAGCGAAGCAGCGATCATCTGCAGGCCCGAGACGAAGGCGAAGAGGTAGGTACGTTCCTCTTCGCCGCTGTTCTCCATGAGAAAGGGACCCAGCGTCACGGCACCCAAACTCTGACCGAGACCAAAGAAGGCGTTCATGCAAACGAGGCCCGGCGCGCTCCGCCAGACCACCATCCCGAAGACCGCCGCCGCGGAAAGGATGCCGCCGGCAAGCAACGTGACCTTGCGCCCCAGCCGGTCGCCCAGGTAGCCCACCGGGATGGCTGCCACCAGGGTGACCAGGCTGTTGATGGTCAGCACCTCACCCAGGAAGGCTCGGTCATAGCCGAGCGCGAGCACATAGAAGTTGAAGATGAGGCGGTAAACACCGAAGGCGATCCCGGCGATGGAGATGGCAAGCAGGTACAGCCTGGCATTGCGACTGAACTGCCGCAGACGCGCAGCATAGCTGCCCAGGCCAGCTCGACCCCGCGTCAGCAGCGTGGCGCCGGGGAGCACCCACTCGTTCATGGTGCGCCACTCGCCGTCTGGCATTCGGCACTTCGCGGGCACGCTCGACACAGACGCGGAGCGGCCACCGAGGCGACCGGCGCGCAGGGCCGGTTGTCACCGGCACGCGCCGCTGGCAGCGGCCATCGGTGCACCACGGCCGAAGGTCGGCATGGTAGACCAGAGCACGGGAACACGGCTTGGCGAAGCACGGGAGGCCATATGGTAGCCTCCGCTGACGCAAGGCCGAAGTGCCGGGTAGCATCGAGTGCTCGTCTCTCCCCCTCTGGCCGGGCGCAGGGCCCCCCGGCACGCGTGGCGCTCCCCACGCCTCCAGGATGGGCCGGACCGCGGGGTACGGGCCCCCCGGCACGCGTGGCGCTCCCTCGTCTATACTGGGCTCCGCCATGAAAACGGTCCCGCGAAGGTGGGTCCTTCGCCCCGAAACGACACGATGGGCCGTCGATGGGGCCATCCTGCTGGCCGCGATCCTCCTGGCAGCGGCCATTCGGCTACCCAACCTCGAGACGATTCCCCGGTTCACCGATGAGGTTCGCGAGGTGTGGCCGGCAGTGGGCATCGCCCTGCGCGGCGAGCGGCCGCTGGTGCATAACGATGCTTATCGCGGCGCGCATTGGGCCTACTTCCTGGCCGTCTGGTTGCGGCTGACCGGCCCTCGCCCGGCGTCGCCACGCTTGTTCGCCCTTCTGCTCGGCTCGCTGACGGTGGGCGTCACCTACGTCCTGGGTCGCACCGTCGCTGGCCGCCGGGCGGGAATCCTGGCGGCGCTGCTCTCGGCAACGGCGTTCGGCCATGTGGTGCTCATCAGTCACGTGGCCTGGGCGAACCATTCGACGCCGCTGTGGACCACGTCCGCCGTTGCCTGCCTGTACCGGGATGGCCGGCGATGCGGCGGCTGGCTGGTGGCGGCCGCGATGGCATGGGGCTTGGCGGCGAGCAGCCATCCTTCGGCCCTTCTGCCCTTTGCGGGTGCGACGCTCTGGTGGCTCACCGGCCCGCAGGGCCATCGCCTCCTGCGTCAGCCAGGCACGTGGTGGGCGGTGGCGGTGCTGGCACTGGTCATCAGCCCGCTCGTCGCTTACAACGTGCTGCATGGCATGCCGGCGCTGGCGGAGGCGACACGGCCTGCCCAGCCGGTCGAGCGGCACCTGACGGCCGTCCTGTATGTCGAGAACCTGATCTCCTTGGGAGGCCAACTTGGCCGACTCGCCGGTGCAGGAGCGAGCGCTGAAGTCGGCGACCCGGTGCCATCCGTCCTGGTCCACGTCGCCGACCGGCTGCGTGCCGGGCTGACAGTTCTCTATGGCTTGCTTCTGCTCGGAGCGTTGGCGGCTGTCGCTCGCCACGCGGGCTGGAAGAGCCCGGCCCCGGACGCGGTGGGTGCCAGGTCGGGCAGCTCTGGAATTGCTCACCGCGACGTGCGGCTGCTTGCCCTCGCCGGCGGCACTGGCGTTTTGGTCATGCCAGCGATCCTCGATAGCTACCACAACTTCTACGACATGCGTTACCTCGGCTTCGTGCTGCCGCTGGCCCAGGTCGCGCTGAGCGCCAGCGTCGTCGGCTTGGCGGCGCGCCGGCCTGTGCTCGGCCAGCTTGCCACGGCCGGCATCTGCGGCCTGGCATTGGTTTCGCTGGGCACGATCGGCGCCCACTACGCGCGAGAGAAGAGCGCTGGCCGGACGAATGAGCCGATCATCGCCGCCGCCGAACGACTAACCGAGGCGGTGCATCAGACGAACGGTTATGTGTTGGTCGACACAGCCATGCGCCCCATCCGCCTGGGCGGCGGCGGAGACCCCACCGGCGCATTTCGGCTGCTCCTCGCGCTCCGGGGCACTCCGTTCGAGCTCGCGGACGTGACGGAAATGCGCTGGTTCCTGGAGGCCGATCCCCAGGCCACGTTCTGTCTCGTCGCGGCCAGCGCCACCCGGGACGAGCTGGCAAGCCAATTCCCGCTCACCGAGATGCAGATTGGCGAAGGCTGGAGCGCCGTCTGCCGCTTCCCGCCGCGCCGCGGGGCGGGTGCACCTACGACCAGCGGCAACCTCACGAAACGTTGACCCACTGGCGCCGGGCCGCTACTATCATGCCGGATTCGGCGAAGACCCGCGGCCCCGGCGCGGTGTACTGCCTGGGACCGTTGACCAACGTATCGCGGCCGACGATGACCGCGGGCCAAGCGCCCGTTCGATCCTCGGCCGCACCCTCCCCAACGAGGTGGCCTATGCGCGACCGGAATCGCCTCCGCTTGTGGCACAGTCTGGCCGTCGTGGTTGGCGGCGTACTGCTCGTCGCCACCGCCGGCGTTGGCCGGACGCTGTGGAGCGCTCGAGCGAGGGATTGGCAATCGGGGCTGCCGTCGGCAGCCATGGCGGCGACGCCAGCCCGGACGGGAGCGCCCGCAGCGCTTCCGCAACCCCGGCCCGGCGACGGCGGATCGAGTGCCGTGGCGGCGACGCAGATCCCGACGCCGAGGCAGGAACCATGCCTCCATTGCCACCTGACGGGGGAGAACCACAACCCCCTCACGCCCTCGTTTCGCTGGGCGCTGTTCGGTGGGCTGGGTCTGGTGTTTGCCCTGGGCATGGTGCGCAGCGTCAGCGTGGTGCGGTCTCGGCAACCGTGGGTGCCAGTCACCTGGCGGGCTGTGGGTTGGCTGGATGCCCGGTTCGGGCTGGCCGAGCCGCTGCGCCAGGCACTTTCCAAACCGGTGCCTCGCTTTGCCCGGCAGTGGTTCTACTGCTTGGGCGGCATCACGTTTTTCCTGTTCGCCGTCCAGGCCGTCACGGGAATCCTTCTGGCCTTCTACTACAAGCCGACACCAGCGGAGGCACGGGCCAGCATCGAGTTCATCCAGAACGAGGTGCGATTCGGCGCCGGGATCCGCTTCCTTCACCAGTTGTGCTCGAGCGGCATGATCATCGTCTGTGTGGCGCACATGGCGCGGGTCTTCGTGATGGGTGCCTACAAAGCGCCCCGCGAGCTCACATGGGTGAGTGGCGTCACGTTGCTGCTCCTGACGCTGGCATTCGGCTTCACCGGTTACCTCTTGCCGTGGGACCAGCGGGCGTACTGGGCCACGACAGTGGGCTCCGAGATCGCCGGCAGCATGCCCATCATCGGTGGACCCGCCCTGTTGCTCTTGCGTGTCGGCTGGGATGTGAGCCATCTCACCCTGAGCCGCTTCTACGCGGTTCACATGCTCGTCCTGCCCCTCGTAACCGTGGCGATGCTAGGCGCCCATTTCTGGATGATCCGGCGCGTGGGCGTCGCCCGGCCCTTGTAAGCCGAGGAAGGGCTGACCATGACAGAACACTCCGTGGACGAAGAAAGCGTACCTTTCTTTCCCACCCATTTTCTCACCGAAGCACGGCTGGCCTTCGGCTTGCTGGCGATTCTGGTGGTGCTTGCCAGCATTGGCATCCGGCATCCACCGGAGATCGGTCCGGTGGCCAATCCGTTGGACACGCCATTGCACATCAAGCCAGAGTGGTACTTCCTGGCCTTCTACCAGCTGCTCAAGTACGTGCCGGAAACGGCTGGCACCGCGGTGCCGATCGTCCTGGTGGGGCTGCTCCTCTGGTGGCCCTTCTTGGATCGTCGGCCGGACCGCAGTCGACGCGCCTATCGGCTGCGTGCCGGAGCCGTTGGCGCCGTCTTGGCGGTGGCGGCGGTCCTTTCCTACCTGGCATGGATTAGCTAGCCATGGACGAAATGACGCGACGGGACTTCCTAAGGCTGGTCAACGGCGGCCTCGTGGCGGTGGGCGTGACCACCGTGGGCATTCCGCTGCTGGCGTATCTGTATCCGCCGGACACCTCGGAGGTACCGGCCGAGCGGATGCGGGTGGCGGCCCTCGACGAACTGCCGGTGGGCAAGGGCATGACCGTCAAGTACGGTCGTTACCCTGCCCTGGTCATTCATACCGACCAGGGCCTGCGGGCCTACTCCGCGATTTGCACCCACTTCGCCTGTCTGGTGAAGTGGGATGAACAACGCGGCCAGATCATGTGCCCTTGCCACGAAGCTTTCTTCAACCCGCACGACGGCTCGGTGATCTCCGGACCGCCGCCACGGCCACTCACCCGCTTCCCCGTCGCCGTCGATCGCGGCGTGATCTACGTGGGCGGTGCAGCATGACAAGGCCAGCGATGCCCAGCGACGGTAGTCCAGCGCCTAGCGAGGGATCCCCGGCCGCCAGGCTCGGCCACCAATGGCCCATGCGGGCATGGGAGTTTCTCGTTCACGGCATCGTCCAGCCGCGTCAACTGCGCAAGCCATACGCCGCCATCATGCATCTCCTGCTCTTCTGGGGCGTGAGCATCCAGATTGTGGGCACGGCGATCAACCTCATGCAGATGAAGCTCTTCACGCCCTTCGAATTGACCTGGCCACGGGGCATTGCCTACTTGGTGTACGAAGTCGCCATGGAGTGGGCCGGCATCGCCATTCTGCTCGGTGTCGTCATGGCGGTCCTGCGCCGCGGCGTGCTGCGACCCGCGGCCCTGGAATCACGCTGGGACGACTGGTATGCCCTGGTCCTCCTGGCTCTGGTGGCCGTGGTCGGTTTTGGCGTCGAAGGGCTACGGCTTTACGCCAGCCAGCCCCCGTGGGCAAGTTACTCGCCGGTCGGCAGCACCGTGGCCCGAGGATACGGGGCCTTGGGCCTGACCGAGCAGCAGGTCCTGCCGCTCCACCTGACCCTCTTCTGGCTGCACGCCGGCCTTGGCTTGTTGTTCGTGGCCAGCATTCCGTCTACCAAGCTGCGGCACCTGGTCGTCATCCCGTGGAACCTCCTTGCGCGCCCCCGCCGCCCTGCCGGCACCCCGAACCGATCCTCGACATCGAGAACGCGGAGAGTTTCGGGGCCGGGCACGTCACCGAGCTGCCATCGCACCAGCTCCTGGGCCTCGACGCTTGCGTGCGCTGCGGCCGTTGCGAGGAGAACTGCCCTGCGACGCTAAGTGGCATGGCGCTCTCGCCGCGGAAGGTGGTCGTCGGGCTGCACGATGCTGTGGGCGACAGCCTGGTCAGGCATCGCCGTGCTCCGGATGCCGAGCTGCTCGCTGACGCGGTCAGCCCGGAGGTCACGTGGCAGTGCACCACGTGCGGCGCCTGCCTCGCCGTCTGCCCAGCCTTCGTGAATCCCGTCGACTCCATCGTCGAACTCCGTCGCTACCAGACGATGAGCACCGGCGATGTGCCGAGCCAAGTTGCCGATACGCTGCGCAACATCGAACGCTACTCCAATCCGTGGGGACTGCCCGCGGACGAGCGGCGGCAGCGCGTGCAAGAACTGGGCGTGCGTCAGCTCCAGCCAGGCGAGCGCTGCGAGGCGCTGCTCTTTCTCGGCTGCGCCGCTACCTTCGACGAGCGTAACCGCAAGGTTGCCCAAGCGATGATCGCGCTGCTGCAGGCTGACGGCGTCGACCTCGCGGTCCTCGCCGCCGGCGAAAGCTGTTGCGGCGAGCCGGCCCGTCGTCTTGGCCACGAGTACCTGTTCCAGATGTCCGCGGAAGAAAACGCGGCCAAACTCGGCGAGGTCACCTTCGACCGCATTGTGACGGCCTGTCCCCATTGCTATCACACCCTGCAGCATGAGTACGCGCAGTTCGGACACCATTGGCGGGTGGAGCACTTCACCGAGTTCTACGCCCGGCGAACCGCTGGCTTGGCTGCGAGAGCGCCAAAGGCCGACGGACGGCGCTTTGCATACCACGATTCCTGCTACCTGGGTCGCTACAGCCAGGTCTACCGTCCGCCGCGCGAGCTCTTGGACCGCGCGCTTCAGGGGCGGGTAGAGCTGCGCCGGCATGGCGCGACCAGCTTCTGCTGCGGTGGCGGTGGTGGTCAGATGTGGCTCGAGACCGACCCGGCGACGCGCATCAATCAGCGGCGGCTCGATGAGGTGATAGCTACCGGGGTTGACACCGTGGTCACCGCTTGTCCGTACTGCCTGACGATGTTCGACGATGCCGTGCGCAGCCGTGGCCTGGTGGATCAGATCCGGGTGCTGGACGTCGCCGAGGTGTTGGCGGCGGAGGTGGGACGCGCAGACGACGGGCGCTAGTTCCCCAGGCGGGGTGGTGTCCCTGGCCGATCACGGACAGGGGATGACTTGCGCGATGGTGCCGTAGATGCCCTGCAGCGCGTCGACACTCGGTGCTACGTAAGCGTATTCGGGACGACTGGCCACCTCCCGCAACAGACGAACGTCCGCGTCTGGACCCAGGGCAATGGTGAAGAGCGCCATGCCAAGCTGGTGGGCCAAAGCCGCCGCTTCGAGCACGTCGACGGTGGATCCACCCCCCGCTTGTCGGCCATCGGTCAAGAGGACAATGGCCCGCTGCCGCGGCGGAACGCTGGCCTGCAGGAGATCCACGGCGCGGCGCAGCCCCAAATCGATCCGGGTCCCCGTCGACTGACTGTCCGGCAACCGCTCCAGTGCTTGCCGGAGTCGCTCCCGGTCCGTGGTCAGGGGCACAACCACCGAAGCGTCGCCGTGAAAGCTGACCACCCCAAGACGATCATCCGGCTTCAGCAAGCTGGCCAGATACTGCGCCGCGGCAATGGCACCCGCCAGCTTCGAACCGCCGGCCTCGCCGCTCGGCTCGCTCATGCTGGTGCTGGTGTCCATGGCGAGCACGACGTCCACCGGCTGGGCTTGCGGGACGCACTTGGTGGGGGTTGGTGAGGGCACCCAAAGCGAGCGCTCGAGGTACGGCAAACGGATGGCCATTGGCGACGGCGCAACGGTGGCGGTGGCTGTCGCCGGCACCGCCGTCGCCGTAGCGGTCGGCGGCAGCGCGGTTGCTGTGGCGGTGGCGTGGGGCGTGCTTGTCGCCACTGCCGTAGTGGGAACGGCACGGACGACGCGGATGGGCCGCACGCGCACCGGATTCTTCACTTCCTGGCTGATTCGCTCGCCGACGACGGGGCTGTCCTTGGGCACCACCACCAGCCAGCCCAGGAAGTCGGTGATCCGGTCGATCGCGCGCAGGTCCTCCGTGAAGACGCCATTTTCCCCGTAGGCCTTGCTGTCGCCCGTGCCGGGAGGCTCATCGCGCCCCGAGTCGTTGTAGTAGTTCCGGAGCTCGCGCATGGCTGCCGGCCGGCCAACCACGAGCACAATGCCGCCATACGGCGTGTCGATCTGTCGCCAGTCACTGATGGGCCGCTCCGGGATCGATTCCGGCTGACCGTCCACGGCCACGCCGGCTGGCCGGTTGCTGTCGGCATAGCGGCCCGTCGTCGCCGCCGCGGTGAAGTCGACGGTCACCCGAGCGTGCAGGTCGAGACGCTTCAGGTATTGCTCCACCTCCGGCGGAATCGGCGGTATGTCAAGCCGGCCAAACGCGGCGAACAGTTGCACCTCATCCGGGTAGGCAAAGCCGGACCCGTCCGCTTCCAGGACCAGTCGAACGGGCCCCTGCTTCACCGGCCGCAGCTCGAAATCGGGGGCGTTCTCGATGACCTCGGGAGACTCCTCCGTGTACCCGGCGCGAAAGACGACCGTCGGTAGCGGGATCGGCCCCAGCCGAGGCGCCACTTCGGCGTAAACGCGGGCCCGCAGCTTGGTCCGGTCCAGAACATCCACGCCGCTGCCGAATAGCTCCAGGGTTTCGAGACCCGGGAAGCCACGCGCTTGGACGAGGCGGTAGTCGGTCCCGGCGAGCTCCCCGGTCGCGGCCGAGTATCGGACCAGCGTCGGGACGACTTGCGGCTGCTTCGTGGATCGAAACAGATGCAGCCAGCCCACCGCACCTGGATCCAAGGGGTCGGTGACCTCCAGGTCGTAGCGCACCAAGGTGTCGTCGGCTGCGTCGGGCCACGCCGTCTCGGGAGCCCGACCCCCCAGGCTCCGCACCAGGGCCACGAACTCGTCATCGGCATCGGCCATGCCGTCCTCGTGATCGACCCACCGCCGGCCACGTTCGGTCCGTTCGTCGATCTGAAACGGAGCGTGCTGCCACGCCTGCTCGTCAGCATCCCAGCGGAAGAGGCGGAACTCCTCGTTGGCCGTCGTCAGATACTCCGGCACCAACCCCAGGGGAAAGACCACCCCGCCATGGCGCCGCTGGATGGTGGAGCCGCCGTCCGCCGAGGGCTCCGTCTGAGCGGGAGTGACGATGCCCGCCAGAAGGGCAGCCAGAGCCAGCGGAGTCAGGCGCAGGGAGTGGGACTTCCGAGCCAGCCGGGTCAGACGCAAGGGGTGGGACTTCCGAGCCAGCCGGGTCAGACGCAGGAGACAGGACTTCCCACTCACCGGCACCAGGCGCAGGAGATGGGCCTTTTGAGCCACCGGGCTCGGTCGCAGCAGCCGGCGCTTTCTGGCCACCGGGACCTCACACATTCGCCGGCGGATCGTCGGTCTCATCGTCTGGCGGATGCCCAAGCTCGCGGCGCTTCTCCGCCAGTCGTCGCAGGCGGTCCTCGATGAGGCGATTGACCGTTCCCTGGGGAAACTCGCCGCTGGCATCCCGCTCCCCGGCGGGCAGGCCAGTCAGGAGCTCGATTGCCTCGTCGACATGGCGAATCGGATAAAGCTTGAACTGACCGGCGGATACCGCTGCGATCACGTCGTCACGCAGCATGAGGTGCTGCACATTGGAGGCTGGGATCAGGACGCCCTGCTCGCCCGTCAGCGCTCTCTGGCGGCATACATCAAAGAAACCCTCGACCTTCTCGTTCACGCCACCCACCGCCTGCACCTCGCCGAACTGGTTCACCGAGCCCGTGACGGCCAGATCCTGGCGGAGCGGAACGCCAGCCAAGGCCGACATGAGGGCACACAGCTCGGCCGTCGAGGCACTGTCGCCATCGATCTCCGCATACGACTGCTCGAATGTCAGACTGGCTTGCATGGCCAGTGGCTCGTCAGGCAGATAGCGACCGGCCAGGAAGCCTGCCAGGATGAGGACCCCCTTGGAATGAATCGGGCCGGACAGCTCCACCTCGCGCTCAATGTTCACCACGTCGCCGCTACCCATCCGCACCCGAGCCGAGATCCGCACCGGCGCCCCGAACTCAAACTGGCCGCGCGACACGACCGTCAAGCCATTCACCTGGCCGACGGCAGCACCATCGGTGGCCAGCATCAGGATCTGGCGCCGGTAGGCCTCGTGGAGCAGATGACGCGCCAGATCGAGGCGGTGGGTTCGGGCCTCCAGGGCTCGCTGCACATCTTCGCCGCTGACTCGGTCGGCTTGCCGCTGGCGGGCCCAGTAGTCGGCCTCGCGCAGCAGGTCGGTAATGTCCAAGAAGCGGGTCGAGAGGCGCTGGGTGTCTTCGGCCAGGCGAGCACCATGATCCACCACCCGAGCCAGAGCCTCCCGGTCCAAAGGCAGAAGCTGCTCGCGCTGGGCGACGGTGGCAACGAATCGGCCGTACAAGAGGGTTGTCTCGGCCGACCGCTCCATGGACTCCGCGAACTCGGCACTGACCTTGAACAGCTCCGGAAACTCCTCGTCCAAAGCGTGCAACAGGAAGTACACGACGGGCTCGCCGACCAACACCACCTTGCAGTCCAGCGGGATCTCTTCGGGCTGGAGGGATACCGTCGGTGCCGCGCTGCTGTCATCGGGCATCTCGAAACGAATGCGCTGGTTGCGCAACGCCCGCTTGAGGCCATTCCAGGCTTGCGCCTCCTTGAGCACCTCGTGGACCTCGAGGATCAGGTAGCCCCCATTGGCACGATGAAGCGCCCCCGGGCGGATCATCGTGAAGTCGGTGACGAGATTGCCCAGCACCGTCTCGTACTCAATCCGGCCCAGCAGGTTGGCAAGCGTCGGATGGGTCTCGACGACCACCGGCGCACCGCCCTCCTTGGGGTGCTCCACCAGAACGTTGACGCGGTACCGCTCCAGGCGTCGATCCTTCAAGCGGCGCGAATGGACGCTGCCGCCCGTGGCCATGGTGCGATCGGCCCCGCCCTCGGCGCCCCCCTCGCTGCTGCCTTCCGAGTCGCTCGGACCGCGGAACCACTCCAGATTGTCCAGAACGTCGGCCGCCGCGGCGTCCAGGTAGGCAAGCACTGCCGGCTGGCCCGCAAACCGTTCCCGCAGCGGCTCCATGGCAGCCACCACTACGCGGCCGGCCATCATGCGGTCCAAGGCGGCTTGTGCCTGCCGCTCGTCCCGTTGCACATTCCGAACGGCTCGCATGGCTTGCTCGAGGTCGGACTCGGTGGCTTCGATCCGCTTGCGCCAGGCCTCCTGATCGGCCTCACTCAGGGCGCGGAAGGCGTCGCCACTCATCACTTCGCCCGCTTCCGTTAGCGGGAAGACCCCGACCCCTTCCGGGCCGCGAATGATGACGGTGTTGCGCTCACGCGCCTTCTTCTCGGCATCGGTGAAAATGGCCCGCGCCCGTTCCTGGTGCTGGCGACTGATGGCAGTCCGCTGGGCAAGATACTGCTCGCCCTCGAAAAGCATCGGCAGCTCGGCCAGTAGCTCCTCGACGAAGCTGTCCATGCCCTCACGCAGCGCCGCGGCATCGCCTGGTGGCACCCGCAGGGCTTGCGGCCGCAAGGCATCATGTGGATCGCGGCCGAAGTTGTGCACGTAGCACCACGAGTCCGGCACCGGC
This sequence comes from Anaerolineae bacterium, assembly GCA_034432155.1. Classification (GTDB taxonomy): domain Bacteria; phylum Chloroflexota; class Anaerolineae; order Epilineales; family Epilineaceae; genus DAOUCP01. The sequence continues at coordinate 66,940 of DAOUCP010000123.1, read as the reverse complement.
TCCTCACGGCAGCGCCGCGACAGATACTGCTGTAGCGTGGTGAACTTGCCCGAGCCGGATCGACCTAGCACGAAGATGTTGAACCCCTTGCGGCGAATGCCCGTGCCGAACTCGATGGCGGCTACGGCGCGCTCTTGGCCGATGATCTGATCGATGGGTTCGACCTCAGCCGTCGTTTCGAATGGGAACAGACTGGCATCGCAGCGATGGCACAGTTGGCTTGGCAGCAGCGGCTCGATGGCGGCCAGGGAGCACCTCCAGGTCAGGCCCCCGCAAGGCGGGGAGTGGCATTATACACCCATCGAGGCCGTGCCCCAGCCACGGCTCTGGGAGCGATCGGTCGAGCGCCGCGTGGCGTTGCGGGCCGCAAACTTCGGCCGCCATCGCGGGTTGACTTGGCTTGGGAAGACCGGCCGGTGGCAAATGCGGGCCACCGGCCGGGAAGGTCGGCCGTCAAGCGCCGCTGGGAACGCGGCGGGGAGTGCGGCCGGCAGGCACGCGGCGCCACCGCGCGCCCCGACGGCCTAAGAGCCGTTCAGGGCCAGGGATCGCTGCGCCGCGGCAATCAGGTGCCGCCCCCCGGCCAGGAGCCATGCCTGGTAGGTCAGACTGTGCGGCTGATGCCGCTCGCGCCACATCCCCCCGACCCACCGCCGATAGGCCGCCGATTCCCTGGGCAGCACGCCACCTTGCAGGTAGCGGCGTACGCTTCCCGGGCCGCCGTTGTAAGCCGCCGCTGCCAACTCGACGGAACGCTGCCAATCGGGATCGTCCCTGTGGCCGAAGGTCTTGAGCTGCTGAGCCAGATAGCGTGCTCCCACGTCGATGTTCGTCCGCACGTCGAAAGCATCCTGACCAGGCCGGAAATGAAACGGCATGACTTGCATCAAGCCCATGGCGCCGCTCGGGCTTCGGGCCACAGGATTGCCGCCCGACTCGACCAACACCACGATGGCCAGCAACTCCGGATCGACCCGGTAGCGAGCCGCCGCCCCCTCGAGCTCGTCGGCCCACGGCTGGATGGTCGGTGGCAGCCAGGGGATCCTGATTTGGCCCGCGCTTTCGAGCCGACTGCTCGCCCATCCTCCGGCGGCTTCGGCACCAGACGCAGCGAGATCACCGGCGGCGGCCACGGGCCGGCGCGCGTCCGAGCGGCCCGTCGTGTGCGTGAGCGAGCCAATGCCCGCCAGTGCGCCAACGACCAGCAGCGCGCCGGTGGCAGCGGCAAACACCCACCAGCGTGGATCCAAGTCGGCATCCATCCGCTCGACCATCTCCTGATCCTTGTCCATTATGCCACCCCCGTTCTGATTCTGGTACCGGCCCCGACCGGCCGCTGTCCATCGGACTGCCATTGCCATCCCGAGGCCCACACTGCGACGTTCAGCGAAGGAGCCCGAACAGGTGTTCCAATTGTACCCGCACAGATGTTCGCTTGTCAAATGCGCATCGATCGCCGGCGCACTCGCCCCCATCCGTGTACAATGGACGGGCATCGATTCGTGCGCGCTCGTCGCCAGCCGGGAGGTGTTCTGGTGTGCCTGCATCGTTCGACTCCTGCTTCTCCTCGCCGCCAGCAAAGGATCCGCCGGTGGATGGCGCTCGCAATTGCGGCGTTCGTCCTCGCCCCACCTCACACCGGCGCCGGCTCCGTCCATCGGACGGGCACAGCGCAGACGAGGCACACCGCGTCGGCTCAGCCGTCCACATGGAGCTGCTGGCCGACCGGCGAGGTGGCCGATCCCTGCCGCGAGTGGCTGGTGGACGTAGCCCTCGTGCCGCCGTCCGGCGGCTGGGCGGTGGGCCGGCAGTTGCTGCGATGGGTGAACGGTGCTTGGGTGCGCAGCCCCATGCCGGATGCGCACGACCTGGCCGCGGTGGACGTCGCCGAGGACGCCAGCGTGTGGCTGGTGGGCCACACGGCGCGCGGAACCGGCCGGGTGTGGCGCTGGGCCAGCGAGGCTGATGCGTGGCAGCGATCGACGGCGATCGGCGACGGCATTCGCTTCACAGCGATCGACATGCTGACAGAACGCGACGGCTGGCTGGCGGGCGTGAGCAATGGTGTGCACGGGCTGTACCACTTTGATGGTGAGGGCCTCCACCTTAGCCACGCCGTCGGCGCCGCCGAGATCCGCGCCATCGACATGGTGTCATCGACGCTGGGATGGGCAGTCGGCGGCTACCAGCCAGCAGTCATTCTGCGCTACGCCGACGGCCAATGGTCCCGAGAGGTAGCGCCAGAGGCGCCGGAGTTGTTCGGCGTGGCCATGCTGTCCGCGAGCGAGGGTTGGGCGGTGGGCGGCATCAACGGCCAGCCCTGGATCCTGCACTACCACGACGGCGTCTGGACCAGACAGGAGACACCTTGGTGGGGCTGGCTCGAGGACGTGCAACCATGGGGTCCCGACGACGTCTGGGCCGTCGGCGCCTTCGGCGGGGTGTACCACTACGATGGGCGGCACTGGCAGCAGGTCCCCCTCGCGCCGTACATCTACAACCTGCAAGCCCTGGCCATGTCATCGCCGGCGGATGGTTGGGCAGTCGGCAGCGGCGGAGCGCTGGTGCACTTCGATGGCCAGCGCTGGCAGACGACCACCCCGCCGGATCTCACCGCCGTGGCAAGCGTGCCAGAAAGCCCAGTCAGTCCTGACGAGGCTTGGGCCGTTGGCCATGAGGGACGGATTCTGCGCTTCGACGGTCAGTCCTGGCAGTCCGTGGCTTCGCCCACCAACGCCACCCTCCGCGACGTGGCGGCCACGAGTGCCTCCGAAGCCTGGGCGGTTGGCGACGGCGGGACGGTGCTCCACTTCGGCGAACGTGGCTGGACAGTGGTGGACGTGCCCACGCAGGCGGGCTTGTTCGGCGTCGACGCCTTGGCCAGCGGTGAGGCCTGGGTTGTCGGCGGCGCGGCCGGGCAAGCCAGTTCGTGGTGGTACCTCTTGGGGGTGTGGCACGAGGTGCCGCTGCCAACCGACGAAATCGTGCTGGATGTCGCGCTCACCGGTCCGGGCGAGGGTTGGGCGGTGAGCGGCAGTGGCATCTACCGCCTGCAGGAATACCGGTGGCATCGCGTCACCAACCCGGCGACGGCCCTTCTCCGCCGCCTCAGCCTGCCCGGCCCGGAGGCAGGTTGGATCGTCGGCGAGAACGACACCAAGCTGCAACTGACCGCCGACGGCTGGCAGCTTGTCTCCCCCAAGCCCGGTCAGGGCGGAGCGGACCTTTACGCTGTCGCTGTGCATGCCAACGGCCGGGGATGGGCTGCCGGCTACTTCGGTGCCCTCTGGAACCTGGCAGATGGTGTGTGGACGGAGACGTCGCCGCCGACGCGCACCAACATCTACGGCCTGGGAGGTCCGGACGCGAGCCATATGTGGGCCGTGGGCGAGGGTGGCCTCATTCTGCGCTTGGGCGAAGTCCGGTCGGCTGCGCCGCCGGCGCCCGCCGTCCTTTTCGTGCCCTGGGCCCTGTACGGTCACGGTGTCGAACCGGAGGGCTAAGCCCCTCGTCAGGGACCGGCGAGCGCATACGGGAGGTAGGCGCGCTCGTGCTCTGGCGAGGGCGTCGTCGCCACGCTTGTTGTTGGAGCTGTCGTGTGGGTGGCGACCGGCGGCGTGGCCGTGTCCTCGGCCGTCGGCGTCGCCGAGCCAAGGGTGGCCGTGTCCTCGACGGTGGGCGTCGCCGAGCCAAGGGTGGCCGTGGCGAGGGGTGAGGGCGCAGGATTCACCGCCGCGCCGACCGGGTAGTGGTAGTTCCCACTGTGGTGATGGTCATGCGAGTACGTCGGCCACTCGCCAGCGCGCGCGCCCAAGGCCACTGCCACGGCGCGGCCCCAGTTCTGTTCGGGCGTGTCAGACTGCCCCCGCCCGTAGACAGCGAAGACGTCGATGCGACCGTCGCCGTCCAGATCGGCCAGCGCTGGGTGGAAGTCCATGTCCGCTGAACCGGGCAGCCGCTGCTCCCAGAGCAGGGCGCCGTCAAAGCCGCGACGGACGAGCAGCCGTGGCCCGGCTAGAGCCACCAGGATGTCCGGCAAATCATCACCGTCGAAGTCGGTGACCACCGGTCCGCGGCTGCAGTGGCCGCCCAAGTCGACCTGCCAGCGCTTCCGGCCATCGGCACCGTAGACGAACAGCCACTCGGCAGCCACCAACACCTCCAACCGGCCGTCGCCGTCGACGTCGGCCATCGCCGTGGGACCAAACACGTAGCTCGTGCTGTCGAGCGCATGCGACCACAGGACACGGCCATCGTGGCCATCGAGGGCCCATAAGGTGCCCGAGTAGTCACCGAGGGCCACATCGGGCACGCCATCACCGCTCAGATCGCCGAACGAGCCGGCATGGTACGTCCAGCCGCCGATGGCCGTTTGCCAGCGCAGGTGCCCATCCAGGCCGGAAAAGCCGCGCACCTGGTTGTCGAACCAGGTGGAAACGACCACGTCTAGCCGACGGTCGCCATCCTGGTCGAAGAGCAGGGGGGCACTCTGGTAACAGCCACCCACTTCGGCCTGCCACATCAGAGCGCCGCTCATGCCCCGCAGGGCACGCAGACCGGGCGCACCGCGTTGCGAACCACTCCCGCAACTGGCGAGCACAATCTCGGGTGCGCCATCGCCATCGAGATCGCCAATCGCTTGGGGCGCATCCAGCACCTCGCCGATGCGTCGGCTCCAGATGTCACGCCCTCCGGCATCCGCCACGTGAAAGACGGTCGTTGCCGCGTTCCCCCACAGCACCTCTGGCCGGGTGTCGCCGTCCAAGTCCGCCACCGTCACGGAGCCGTCGACGGGCCCGCCGCCGCTTGGCAGCGACCAAAGCACAGAACCATCGTGGTGCAGGGCGATCACCCGCTCATCGTGGAAGTAGGTGCCAAACAGGATCTCCCGGTCCCCATCGCCGTCCAGGTCGGCGACTGCCGCACCGCCAAAGCTGGGGGCTCCGAGCTCGACTTCGAACAGGATGGGCGCTGGGGCGGCCGAGCCGTCGGCCAGGGGCAGGCTCGCTTGGGCAGCCAACGCCAACAGCGCCAGCAAACCGATTGGCAGCCCTGCCTCCCGCCGGCCTCGGCAGCGGAGCTGGGCAACCAAGCCTGCGAGCTGCTCGGCGAAGTGCCCGGCGAGCTGCGCGCCGAGCCGCGCGGCCAGCAACCGCACTGTCGGGCAGGGGAACGCGCCCGCCGCCTTGTGGGCGAGCGTTCGGCGCAGCGTGGCCATATCCAACCTCCTTGCGCAGCCCATGGCTGCCCAGAAAGCGGACTCCCGCAACTGGCCAAGCGATCCACCGACCGCCGGCCATGAGGGTTGTAGACCGGTCCAGGGCGGCCGTCAACCAAAGCGAAGCCACGGTCTCCCCCGAGGCCGCCCCCAGACTTGGCACGCCAGCGGCAGGGTGCCCGCCGCCTCCGACCCACGGCCGGCAACGGTCGGCCGGCGATGCCAGGCACCGGGCCGTTGACAACCAGCTGGTCCCTGAGTAAGCTGGCCGTCATGCACACCGTACCGCTGGCTGCTCCCTTGCCCCGCTTCACCGCGCCCGCGGTGGCGGCCATCGACCGTGCCGCCCGCGGCTTGCCGCCTGGACGAAGCCAGGTACATGCCGTGGACCTGCTTCTGGCGCTCCTGGCAGAAGGTGGCCGCGCCCGGCAGGTCCTTGAGGTGCTCGCTCCCGGCAGGCTTGGGGAGGTGCTCGGCGAGCTTGCGGAGATCGCCCAGGCGGTTCGCGATGCTGGTGAGCCGTATGGTGAGCTGGAGCTTCCCAGTGGCACCGCCCTGCAGCTCGGCCCCTCGGCCAGGGAGACCTTCGACGGGCTATCCAGCCTTGCCGGACACACCGCCGATACTGCCATGGTGCTGCTCGTGGAGGCCTTGCGGCCGCACTCCGACGTGGTGGCCGTACTATCCACCTTCGGCATCGGCGGCCCAGCATCGAGCCTCGCGCCGCAGATCCGCGCACTGGTCGAACGCTTGCCCCTAACCGAACCGCTCGCCGGGCGGCCCCTCATCCTCTACCGGCCGCTGGGCAATCGGCCGGCCGCGGCGGACCTCTACCCCAGCTCCGCAGGCCCGATCGAGATCGAGTTTGGCAGCCCCTCGGACGCCCAGCCGGCGCAACAGACACCCGTCGACACGTTCCCGTTAGACGCGCAGGCACCTGCGGACGGTACACCGGCAAGCCCGACCGATGCGGAGTCAACGGGGTCGGACGTGGTTGCCGGCCGGGCATCGGCTGTGCAGCGCGACCGCTCGGATGACGCTGCGACCGCGGTGCGACGAGCTGCCCTGGCGGCACCGGTCGTCGATCTTCTGGAGCGTGCCCGGCGGTCACCCGCGCCGGCGGCGCCTCTGGTGCGGCCCGAGTTGGTTCAGCGCCTGCTAGCGGCCGTCGAGCGCACGCCACTCACCGTGCTGGTCAGCGACAGCGCCGAGGCGGCAAGCGACATTGTTGCCGCCCTGGCACACTGTCTCGCCCAGGCGAGTGAGGGGTTGTTCGGCTACCGTTCCGTGGTCACTCTCGCCCCCGGCTACCTCGCGACCCAACCGGCAAACGCCATCCGTGAGGGGCTGCGCGCTGCCCAGGGAGGCATCCTCTTCTTGCCCGGCATTCTGCGCTGCCTGAACACCGAGCGTTCTGCCGGAGCCAGCCAGGATCTCAGGCGAGCCTTGGCGCGCGGCGATGTGCGAGTGATCGGCACCCTGGCCGATCGCGATGCCGGCAGAACCTGGCCAACGGAGGACGCACCGGACCATGAGCTCATCTTCCTGGAGCCGGCAACGGTCGAAGACACCGTGGCGTTTCTCCGGTCCCGGCGCGACGATCTCGCCCGCAGTGCCTCGGCCCGCGGCCTGGCGCTGACCATCAGCGACGCAGCTATCGACGCTGCCGCGCGGTTAGCCGATCGGTACTACCGGGATCCGCCGCCGCCGGCGGGCGCCATCCGGCTCGTGTTGGAAGCGGCCACGGCCATCAAGGTGCGCCACTCGGCCGCCCTGGAGCCGCTACACGACCGGCGCGTCGCGCCTGCACCGTCCATCGATGCCGACGATGTCGCATACGCGCTCGAGCGTTTGACCGGCATCAAGGCCCACCTCGATGACACCGCCAAGTTGCTCACCATCGAGGACTTCCTGCGCCAGCGGGTGATCGGCCAGGATGAGGCCGTGACGGCTGTGGCCGACGCCGTCCGACGGGCCCGGGCCGGTTTGCAGGGTTCACGGCGGCCGATTGGCAGCTTCCTCTTCCTGGGGCCTTCGGGGGTGGGCAAGACGGAGCTGGCCAAGGCGCTGGCGGAGTTCCTGTTCGACGATGAGCGGGCCATGGTTCGCCTGGACATGAGCGAGTACCAAGAGCGGCACACCGTCAGCCGGCTCCTGGGGGCTCCGCCGGGCTACGTGGGCTATGACGCTGGCGGCCAGCTCACCGAGCCGATTCGCCGGCGCCCATACCAGCTGGTGCTCTTCGATGAGATCGAAAAGGCCCACCCCGACTTGCACCACGTGTTGCTGCAGGTCATGGACGAGGGCCGGTTGACCGATGCCCAAGGTCGCACCGCCGACTTCCGCAACACCCTTCTCATTATGACCGGCAACATCGGCAGTGAGTTCTTCGCCCTAGAGGCAGAGGAGGGACGGGACAAGATCGTCGAGGCGGTGCGGGCCGCCGCCAAGCAGGTCTTTCGACCGGAATTCCTGGGGCGCATCGACGAGTTTATCGTCTTCCGCAGCCTGGGCCCGAGCGAGATGCGGCAGATCGTGGACATCCAGGAGCGAAGACTGAACCGCACCCTGGAGGTACAGGGCCTGGCGATCCAGTTCAGCGACGCATTGAAGGACCACCTGGCAACCGTCGGCTATGCACCCGAGCTGGGTGCCAGGCCGCTGCAGGGCCGGATTCGCCAGCTCGTGGAGCGACCGCTGTCACGTCTGATCCTCGAGGGGCGCTACCAGCCCGGCGATCGGTTGCGTGCCGATTTGGCGGACGACGGGACCGTGGTGTTCGCGAGCGTCTGAGCTCCATGGCGCAATCGGAGACAGCGATCATCGAGCGGCTGGCGGTGGCCGTAGTAAGCGTCGCCCGAGAAACGCGCGGCGTATGGCTGTTCGCCGGCTGGGACGCCGCCGGTAGGCCCCACGGCAGCGACCGCCTCGCCAACCTGTCGAGTGAGGCACAGGAGGAGCTTGCCCTCTACCGCAGCTCCGGCCTGCCTCCGCGCCGGGTGCCGTACACCAGCCTGACGGCCGTCGAGTACGTGCTCACAGGCCCGGCTATCGACTTCACCGACGCCGGTGCGCAGCGGGCCGAGGACCAAGTGCGCTATGCGGTGCTCGATGCTGCCGGCGAGCGGCACGACGTGGCGCTAGGAGAAATGGCAGTCCTGGGCGCCATCGCCGACGCGCGCACACCATGGCAGGTCGCTGGCCGCACCTCCGCCACTGCCGTCGCCGACAGCGCGGTGTCGCTTTACACCGTGCTCGTTCCTGCACCGGGCCAACGTCTGGACCGTGGTCTGGCGATCCTGTTCCGGCCGACGCTACCAACAAGCGGCAACGAGGCCGCCTTTGCGTCCTTCGTTCGCGGTACCATCAGTCGGCTGCTCATTCTCGACGAATCGCAGCCGCCCCAGCGCCGCAAGGGGTACCTGGAGGTTGCCGGCCGCCTGGCCGGCACGCCGCCTACCGGTAGCCTCGCCACAGCGCTGCAGCTGCTGCGCCGTCTCGGTCTGGTCAGCTTCAGCGACGAGTGGTATCGGCAGCTCCGGCGGCAGCAACAGCGCTCCAAGGGCGCTCTGGCGAGAATGCTGCGCGCCATGGGCTTGGTCGACGTGAGCGACGAGACGCTGGCCGAGTTGGCCAACCCCCGGCCCGACTACGATGTCGATCCCCTCGAGCTCGACGAGCTGTTGGCCATGGCGGCCGAGATGTACGCGGTGCTCACCCCATCGCTAGGGCAGTCGGTATCGTCGCCCACGCGGCGCACCCCCTAGCCCCGCCACGCCGCGGTCTGCCCCTAGCGCCCGGCCAGCTGGTAGCCGGTCAGGAACGTTCGCCGATCCTGGCTCAGCTCCTCCTCGGCATTGGAACCGGGGAACTGCGGCGGGCGCGGCTGATCCACGAAGCGCAGCTGTCCCTCGGGGACATCGAAGCGCAGCCGCAGCTCATCGTAGACCTTGAGGCCGCGCTGCACCGCCAGGGCATCGGAGTCTTCCGTTCGGCAACCAGGACAGACGCGCTGACCGGGGTAGGCAGCGCCGCCTTGGATCTCCAGCACACAGTCCTGGCAGGTCCGCAGGAAGCGAACGGCATTGGCGAGCACTTCGGCCGCAGCTTCGGGGTCGCGGAAGTCCGCGCGATTGGGCAGGAATTCGATCTCCACCCCGGCCTGGAAGAGAACACGCGCTTCCTTGATCTGCTCGTCGGTCACGGCGCTGGCGTCGGTGAAGTCGGTGACTTGGAAGACCTTGGAGCTGGGCCGCTCCTCCGGGCCACCGAGAAGGGTGCTCTCGGAGCGCGCGGCCAGCACGAATTGAGGCGCGAGGAGCGTGGTGAGATCCTCGACTGCCGGCACGCTGACGCCGCAGTAACTCCAGTAGAAGCCCGCCTCCTCGAGTCGATTGCGGATGGTCTGCCTCTCCTGCATCAGGATGGCCGCGTCGCGCAGGGTGGCGAACGCTTCGTTCTCCAGGTCGGCCACGAAGTCCGAAGCGCTGTCGGTGGTCACGAGAGCCTGTCGTTCGGGGTTATTGGCCGCCCAATTCTGGATGGCTTCGAACGCGCCGCGCGGATCGCGTGACAGATCGAGAAGCGCCTCGTAGTATGCGTACGTGAAGGCCTGAAAGGCCGCTTCGTCCTCCTCCATCCGGAGCTGCGAGAACTCGATGACGTCCCACAGAATGCGCACGTCTTCCGAGGAGAGGATAATCCGACTGCCCGGCATCTCGGCCAGCGCCCGGTCCACCTCCGGCTGCCAGGCCACCACGGACTGGATGTCCTGCTCCGCCCCGCTGTTGAGCCAGGCATCGACCGCGGCGGCAGCGTCATCGTAACGCAGCGCCAGCTTCATCGGCTGGTTGGCGGTGTGGCTGGCGAAACAGGCCATGTACTCCGACACGCTGTAGCCGGTGAAGGCCACGGCACGTTCAAACACGTCGTTCCAGGTCTGCACGCCGGCCTTGACGATGATGGCATCGTTGCCAGCGCTCTGGCCGACGGGGATGCCGATCGCCACGCCGGTCCCGCACTTGCGGGTGGCATCCAGCGTCGTCGCTAGCGCCTCGTATTCGCCAGATGTGACGGCCTGGCACTGTTGCTCCTCATCGAGGCTGACATCCGCCCCATAGACATCCACCAGCTGCAAGTCGTAGCCGCGCCGCTCCATGAACCCGCGCGCATCCATGAGGGCCAGGGTCGCTAGGTACGGTGTGTAGGCCAGGGTGAGCACCCGGAAGGTCGGACTGCCGGGCGGTGCCTCCCCCGCGCGCAGACCAGCTTCGGGAATGGTCGTCGGGCGACCCGGCTCGACCTGCGTGGGCTGCCAGTCGACTTCCGTGGCTCGTCGCTCCGTTCCGGTGCCCATAAGCGGCCCTTCCAAGATGCCGCTGCGTTCGATCCAGTGGCTGACCAGGCACAAGGCCACCACACCAAGGATGGCCAGCACCAAGAACAGGCCAAACACGCGCCCCCAGCGTACCCTCATGGTTCACCTCGTTGTGGCGTTAAGCCCAGGCCGCCGCCAAGTCCCCGGCCGGCCCCATCAACCCCCGCCTTCGGCAGCGCCCTGCTCGGCCGCAGCTGCTTGGGAGGACGCGTCCGTCGCGGCTTGCTCGGCCGCCGCTGGAGCGTAGCCAACCTCTTGCTTCAGCTGCTCCAGCACGGCTGCCCCGGCAGCCGTCGTCGCACCGGCGCGCGCCCGGGCGGCACCGGCCTTCTGCTTCCACATGGCGTCGACAACGTCCTTGCGGGCGCGGTAGCGCGCTTCGTCCTGCACGACCCGCTCGCGGATGCGTGCTCGGACGTTGCTCTGATCGCCAGGGACGAGTTCCATCATTTGCTCGCGCAGCTCGAGTTGCTGTCGGCGCATCTCGCTCATCCGCGCCCGAGCCACGAGGCGTGCGTCGCCCCGAGCCAGCTTCTCCAGCTCGCGCGCTTGTTCCAGGACCATATCGATGGCCGACTGCTTGTCGGCAAGGGACTCCTGCACCAACTGCTCCAAGGCACGGACATCTTCCTCGGCCGACGCCAGCTCCTCGGCCAGAGCTGAGGCGCGACTCTCTTCTTGGCCTTGTGTGGTGGCGTCGCCGCGGGCGGCCGCGCTGGCTGCCGCCTGCAGATGGGCTTTGGCCTCCTGGCGAAGGTTGGCCGCCACGATGCGCGCCTCGGCCAGCTGCTGGACCATCAACTCAGCAGCGGCGCCGACGTCCTCGGCATTCTTCATCTGCTTGCGCAGGTTCTCGGCCCGCTTGAGACGATCGTACGCCAGACGCCTCTCGAGAGGCACAGAGTCCTCAGCGCTCTCTAGAAACGCGCCTAGGATCATGCGAAAGAAATCCTTGATGCGCTGAAAGAAATTCATGGTCGTCCTCCTGAACGTTCACCCGCCGCACGCCCTGGCGGGCGGTCGAGTTGGGTCTTCGCCTTCGTTGGTATGGCTCCGGGCCAAGGGCGACCTGGCCCACGTTAGCCCTAGCGGCGGGCCAAGGTTCCGGACGCCGCCGCCCCTCGGCGACAGAGCCAGCGGCTCCGGAGTGTAGGGCCGCCCGTGCGCCGGGTCAAGGACGGCGTCTGCGGCTCTATAATCGGCCGAACGCCGAAAGGACGGGCCAATGGCTGACGGGGCTTCTGCCGAGGGGATGCTGCGCTACCGCGATCATGTCGCCGCGCTGTGGGCCGACAGCCGCATCTGGGACTACCTGCACTACGATGAGGAGGGCCAGCTCTGGATCAACGAGCTGCGTGTCATCGACGCTGTGCGCCGCCACGGTGCACCGCTGGAGATCGTCGACACCACCCTGGTCGAGCGCCGGTGTCGCGAATGGATGGAGCTGACACGGTCGGTGGCCGAGGAACTGCGCTATCCGGGGCGTCTGGGCTACCTGTACGCCGCCAAGGCCAACATGGCCAGCGAAGTTACACACGCCGCCTACCGGTCCGGCTGGGGGGCAGAGTGCAGCTCGGCGCAGGACCTACGCCATGTGGAATGGTTCGCCGCCCAAGGCCTGTTGCCCGCCCACTTCCGCGTGGTGTGCAACGGCTTCACGCTGCCACCCGAAACCTATGCCTGGCCAGAGCCGGCCGGCAACGGCCAGGCGGCAGCCCATGCCACCGACGCGAGCGTGGTGCTGCCTGCGAACGACCTAGACGGTCCCTTGCGACCCCACGCTTACGCCGAGCGCATCGTCTATCTCGCCCGCCATGGCTGGTCGATGCAGCCAATCCTGGACCGTGACGAGCTGCCGTACTTCGCCCAAGCGGGTCAGCCGCAAATGGATGTCGGTCTGCGTCTGAAGTGTGGCCCGGCAAGCACCATGGCCGAACTGGACGCGTTGCCCAGCCGGTTTGGCGTGGACCGCCACGAGCTGGCCAGGTTGGCGGCCGAGATCGGCCGCGTCGAGCATCTCACTCTCACCACGCTGCACGGCATGGTGGGCTCGGCCGAAGGACTGCCCGTCGAGGTGTACGTCACGAGCCTGCTCTTGGCAGCACGTGTCTGGGCCGAGCAGCGCCGCGCCCACCCAAGCCTGCGAGAGCTCAACATCGGCGGCGGGGTGCCGCCGCTGGGCGAGCCGTACCCTCATCGGCGGTTGGTGAAGGAGCTCCTTTCCGGCCTGATGACTGTGGCTAACGAGTTCGCCGTCCCGCCACCCGAGGTGACCTTCGAGCTCGGAAGCCTGGTCGCTGCCGAGGCCGGCTTCCACGTCTTCAAGGTGGTGCAACGCAAGCCGGGGCCCCCGGGGCAACCACCGTGGGCCATTGCTGACGTGGGCCTGATGGCGGCCATCCCTGACATGCTGATTCTCGGCCGGCCGTTTCGCTTCCTCGCCGTCCAGGGCGCCGATGGACCCGCTTCACCGGTCATCTTCGGCGACCTGACCTGTGACAATGACGGTCGCTATCCACCGAAGGCTTTCGGACCGGAGGCGGCGGTTCTGCTTCCGGTGGGCGAGCCCGCTCCCTTCGTCGTGATCCAAGGCGTCGGCGCCTACCAGGAGATTCTCGCCGGGGTGCGCGGCGCCCACCACTGCGGCCTGCTGGAGGCTGTCGAGCTCATCCTGGAACGCCGCCGCGACGGCAGAGTGTACGGTCGGTTGCTGCCGCGCCAGACGCCGAGGGACGCGGCCTCGATTCTGGGCTATGTGCCGAGCACGGCGGCGGCACTGCGGGAAGTCGCCGCCGCGCAGCCGCGGGACTAGGGCGCCGGCGTGCCACGTCCTGCCGGCGGGCAGGCTATACTAAGTCGATCCGTTGGCCATGGCCGATGTGGGCCGCGGCGCGGCCCATCGCCAGAGCGAGGGGCAAGCGCTCGGCGCTGCAGGTAGCCGGTTGCCAGAGCGAGGGGCAGGCGCTGGGCGCCAGAGTGTTCGTGTCTCCAGAGCGAGGAGCCGGCGCTCCACGCCGCAGCGTGCCCGATGTCCGGCGCTCTCTTTGTGTTCCAGGTGCCACAAGCTCGTCATCATGCAAGGGCCATCCATCCGCAGCGACTCGCGACCGCACAGCTTTGCGGCCGCGGTCGCGCTCGCTGTTGGCTGTGCCGTCATCCTGATCGCCATCGGCGTCGCGCATTCGCCCGTCGTCCCGGCCGAAGCGCAGAGCCAGGTGCGCCTCTGTGTCCCTCCCTCCCGAGGCACGGTGCACGCCGCCGTGACACGGCAGCCGCTGGGCTCGCCGGCCCAAGTGCGGCCCACGCCTACCTACTCCGACCGCTTCCTTCCAGCCCTGCTGCGCGACATGGGGTTGCCCTTCCCGCCGGTGCGGGCGCTTCCCAGCTTCACGCCCAGCCCCAGCCACACGCCCGGACCCAGCCCGACACGGCCGCCCAGCCGCACACCGACTGCCTCCATCACCCCTGGCCCATCGCCGACTCCGACTAGACCGGGCGGCGTAGTCGCCCACCCCACCGATCCGGCCACCATCATCCTGCAGATCGGCTGGTCGGACACTGGCCAGCCGGGGGCGGCGTGGGAGGAGATGAACGGCACGCCTTTCCTCAGCCTGTATGGCGATGGTCGCCTGATCGCCGGTCACCGACTGTTCGATTGGGAGCACAGCCTCTTTGAGGGCCGCGTGGAGGAGGATCAGATCCAGGAATGGTTGCGTACCCTGACCTACGATCTGCGCTTCTTCACCCTCGAGGAACGTTACGAGCACCCCGATCAGCTCGGCTTTGCGGTGCACGTGTACGTCCGCTTCGGCAGCGCGCCGCGGGACTTCCGTCGGGTCAGCCTCACCGGCTTCCCGCGTTGGCTCGTCGATCCGCTGCCTGCCATCGCCGATGCCGAGCGCGTCCGAGAGCTTGCGTCTCTCGTCAAGAGCCTGGAGTCGTTCACCAGTGGATCGTTGAACGCCGTCTATGAACCTGCCGAGTACACCGTGCTATCGCATGAGACTCGCGGCCTTCTGGCCACGGCGCCCACCTGGAACCATCCCTTGGACATCGTCGCCATCTCGGACCGTGCCCCCTTGCGGCCGGAAGGCGGCAACGTGCACGGCCCACCGGGGCACCAGCGCGTCGACGCGGCCCTCGGGACCGAGCTGCAAACGATCGTGGCCAGCGATGCCCGACGCTACTGGCCAGCTCTGAACCTGGCAGCCGAGTATGCCGCCCGACGGCGGCGCTTCGTGGTCGGCGTTCGCCCCGAGGTGCCGGGCGGTTCCCCGTTCCTGCCGGACCCCTTGCGCGAGACCTGGTACCGGGTCGATGGCGGCGGTTGATGAGGGTGGGGCGCGGTGTCCGAGTCGCCGCTCGCCGATCGTCGCCCGAGCGCTAGGCTACCGGCCTCTCGGCTGCGGACTGGCGCCCCGCCACGGTGTCCGATTCGCCGCTCGCCGATGGCCGGCCCAGCGGCGGGCTGCCGGCTGGCGAGCCACTGACGGGCGCCCCGGGCATCGCCTGCCATTCGCCAATCGTCGGCCGAGCGGAGAGCTTCCGCGCCGGCGGCCGCGTTTGGGCCGAAGGGTCGCGGGCGGCTGCCTCCTTCCGGCCGAATTCGTTGCCCATACTTCCCGACGCTAGAATGGTCGGCCGCGTCGGCCCGTCGGCCGTCGCCTCCTCCTCCCCGCCTATGGAGGTCCTGCAATGACGCGTGCCATCAACCGGTACTGGGCAGCCGATGCCTGGCCCCTCGCCGTGGCGGTCAGCCTGGCGCTGACGGCCGCTGCCTGCCGCAGCCAGCCTGGTACCGAGCCCGCGGCCAGTCCGAGTCGTGAGCCAGCAGCGGAGTCACCGGCGCCACCCACCCCGATCGTTCGTGGCGCCCTGGCGGTCACCAGTGAAGCGCTTCTGGCGGCACGTCCGTCGCCGGCCCAGAGCGGGCCGGTGGTCATGACCTCTCCCGACTACGCAGTGCAAGCCTTCCTGTGGTGGCGGCCCGAGTTGGCCGAACGGGACATGCTGGTGGTCAAGGACATGGGCTTCCGGTGGATCAAGCAAGGCTTCGGCTGGCGAGACATCGAGCTCAAGAAGGGTCAGTTCGACTGGTCGCACACCGACCACATTGTGGACACCATGGAGCGATACGGTGGCTTGTCGCTCCTTGTCCGCGTCGACCACCAGCCAGCGTGGGCGCGCTCCGGCTGTACGCTGCAAGGCCCACCCCAGAACCTGGCTGACTTCGGCGACTTCCTGACGGCGCTGGCGACGCGCTACCGGGGCAAGATCGAGGCCTACCAGGTGTGGAACGAGCCGAACCTGGCTCGGGAGTGGTGTGATCAGGCACCGGACCCCGCCGGCTACGCGGAGATGCTGCGGGTCGCCTATCAGGCTATCAAGGCAGCCGACCCCCGCGCCCTTGTGATCTCCGCTGGCCTGTCACCAACCGGAACGCGCCCGCCCCAGGCCATGCCGGACGACGAGTACCTGGATGCCCTCTACCGCGCCATGAACGGCTCGCCCGATGGCTACTTTGACGTCCTGGGCGTCCATGCCGCTGGCTACGCCGCACCGCCCGAGCTGAGTCCGGAAGAGGCAGCCGCCGACAAGGCTCGCTACGGCGGCGAGCGGTTTTTCACCTTCCGCCGCGTCGAGGATCTGCGAGCCATCCAGGAGCGCTATGGCGACGGCGATCGCCGGGTGGCCGTCCTGGAGATGGGCTGGACCAGCGATCCGGTGCACCCCGAGTACGCCTGGCACGCCGTCAGCGAGGCCCAGAAGGCCGAATACCTGGTACGCGCGTACGCCTATGCCCGCGACCATTGGCAGCCGTGGATTGGCCTCATGACCGCCATCTACATCTGTGATCCCGACTGGACCGAACAGAACGAGCAGTATTGGTGGTGCATCACCAACCCCGATGGGACACCGCGGCCGGCCTTCGCTGCCCTGAAGGCGATGGCCAAAGTGCCCTAGGCGGCGTGTCGCGGCCAAGTGAGGATGGTCGGAAGGCAGCCCATTGCCATGGGGCCGGCGGCCTCGGTGATGGCGCGGCGGCGACGGCGTGGTTCAGACGCACATGAGCCGAGTTGCAACGGCATGGTTCAGACGCGGATGAGCGCAGTTGCGCCGGCGCGGGTCGGAGGCGGCTGAGCGCAGTTACGACGGCGTCGGTCAGACGCGCCGCACCGCAGTTGCGCCGGCGTCGGTGAGAGGCGCCGCACCGCAGTTGCGACGGCGTGCGTCAGACGCGGATGACCACAGTTGTGAGGGCGTGCTTCAGACGCGGACTAGCGCCGTTGCCCGACCAGGTGCTGGCGCAAAGCCGCCACCGCTTCCTCGGGCGTAGCAACGAATTCGGTGAACTGCTCGATCTCCGGCTGCAGAGGAAAGCCCTCGGCGCGAAAGCAGGAAACCAGCCGTCGCCACGATGGGCCGACTAGCACCAGCGGCCGCCGAGGAACGGCGCCGGTCAACAGGATGCTCCAGGCATAGCCGAGCTCGTTGAGCGTGCCGACGCCGCCTGGCAGCACGACGTAGCCATCGGCATGGTCACAGAGCACCGCCAGCCGCTCGGCGAACCGATCCACCCGCACCTCGCGGCTCAGCCACGGGTTCGGGGGTTCCACGAAAAGACTCATGGTGATGCCAAGGATGCGGCCACCGACCGACCAGGCGCCTCGACTCACCGCTGCCATGGTTCCGTCGTAGCCGCCGGTCAGCACAATGCAGCCGGCCGCCGCCAGCAAGCGGCCCAATCGAAAGGCTTCCTCGTAGGCCGGGTGATCGGGACGCATCGGCGCGCCGGAGCCGAACACCGCGATGCGTGGCCCGGCTCCCACTTCCGCGAGACCATCGAGCAGGTCGCCACCAGTCAGGGACACGGAATGTTCAGACCCCGGAAGCGAATGGCGGGATTCTCGAAATCGTAGTTCGTGTAGGTGATGGTTCGATCGGGTCGCAAGAGATCGCCATCCAGGTGGCTGAAGAAGAGCGGCAGGCCATTCTCACGGTCAAGGTACACCCGCTGCTGACCGCCCGCGGCCGACGATCGGCTGAGTCGCCAGACCGGTCGGCCACGGAACTCGCCGCTGTCAGGCACATCGCCCTGCCAGCCAGCACCGATGAAGTCGGCCTCCAAGCGCGCCGCCAGATCGCCAGACAACAGAATGTGATCGCGGCGGCTCGAGCAGCCATACCGCTCCGCGCCCTCCCAGCGCTCCCAGACGGTCCCCAATCGCCGAATATACTCGGCGACGGGATGGCCGGCCTCGGGCGAGAAGACGATGTAGACGAGCTCAGGACCGTTGAAGGTGTAGAGCCACTGGCCATTCCCGGGCCGGTCGCCGGTGGGCCGGTAGTCGCGCTGGTCGTAGAGGGTGCGGAACTTGGTCACTTGGCGAAGCTTCTGGATGCTCTCGCTGACCATCTTCTCGGTCGGCGTCTCGGGCACCAGGCGCTCGTTGTTCACGGCCAGAGGCAGGTAAACAGGCCTAGGCCCCGGCGGCCGGATGGTCGCCCGGCCGGGCATGACCAGCGTGGCTTGCGATTCGGGCCACTCGAACGGGTTGTCCGGAAACACCGCCAGGAGCGGCCGCGCATCGCGCCCGCCAGCGGCGATCAGCGGCGTCGTGGCCAAGGCACTCCCGGCCATGCCGACCGTCCACGATTCGGGGATGTAGCTGACGGCCTGCGGGTCATAGACGTACCACTCGCCGTCGGCACCGAGGGCGCCATCGGGCGCGACGTCGAGAGGCGGCCCGTGCAGCCAGTCCTCGGTCAGACCACGATGGATGACGTAGAAGGCCAGCGCCTGTGGCTCACTCATGCCCAGCTCGGCAATCGGCACGCTCAGGATGGTCACCCGGGTGTAGAGGTCGGTCGCTTGGGGGCCGATGACGTGTTCCTCGCTCACCCTATCGTTGACGGGATCCCACCGACCAACCGCCAGCACCATCTCGTCCGAGGCCGGGCTCGCCCCCAGTGCCCAGCGCGTGCCGTTGCGGAGGCGGTAGTCCGGCCGGCCATCACGGTCTACGTCGAGAATCACTTCGTAGCTCGTGCGCTGCGGGATGGGAGCCACCTCGTGGAGCGCGACAGCCACACTAAGATGCGGGCGGCCGGAACCGGCTGGCGTCTCGAAGCGCACGCCGACATGCTGGATGTCGAGGCCACCGGACACCGCTCGTTCATCGGGATCGCCTCGTTCTGCGTTCGCCGGCACGTGGAACAGCTCGGCCCAGCCGTGGAACGGCGACAGGTTCTGGATGACCAGTCGACCCGCGGTGGAGCCCACGGGAACCTGCCACTGCGAGACATAGGCCCGGGTCGCACGCCGAGGCAACAAGCGGAACGGCACCTGGGCCGCAGGGATCCCGGGCCGCGGGTTGCCGAGCGGATCGGTCACGGTGAGCACGATCCAGCCGTCCACCTCGAGCTGATCGAGGGCCTCGGCCGAGGCCCGAGGGCTACCACGTACCGTCCACTCGGGCAGTTGACCGACGTCGAGGCGGAACGTCACGTCGATGCGCGCCGTTCCGCCCGCCGGAACGATGACGCCGCTGGGCATCTCGGCGCGCAGGGCCGCCCCATGGCGCTCGTTGCGCAGCACAAGCGAAGGCGCGATCCGCAAGTCCTCCTCACTCAGGCTGGTGAGGCGGATCGCGGCGGCAAGTACCTCCTGGCTCCGCGGCGAAGACAGCTCACCCAGCGGCAGGCTGGCGATCGGCCCGGCGCGCGCAATGAAGCGACCACGCACCGACGCGAAGACGTCCACTCGGCCAGCCCCTTGGCGCGACACCGTCACCGGCGACGTGGCGGACCCGCCCATCGGCCGCACGTTGGGCGAGGCGTAGTTCATGAGCAGGGCCGCCAGGTCGTCCGCCAACGCCGCCAGCCGCTCACTTCGCTTGCGCTGCCACAAGAGAGCAAGGGCGCCGGCCACATGAGGCGTGGCGGCCGAAGTGCCCGAGGCCGAAACCCCGCCCGAAGCGGCACCCAGGCTGGCCGCCAAGATGCCGGCGCCAGGTGCCGTCAGATCGGGCTTCAGCGCGCCGTGCACGCTCGGCCCGCGGGCGCTCTGACTCCAGATGGCGTCGGCGTTCTCCTGGCCCGGATCCAACGCCGCCGTAACCACGGTACCGCCGAGCAGTAGGTCCCGCAGGCGCTCCCCGGGCGCGCGATCGATCATGACACCCGCCAGGGCAATGCCGGTGGGATCGCCGCTCATGGCGCGCCGCCCGTCGTCGCCGGCGATGGCCACCACCGCCCGCGCCCCCTTTGCCTGGACGTACAGGACCTTCTCCCGGTCACTGCAACCACCACTCGCCACGAGGGCAATCCGTCCCAGCGGATCCTGCACCGGGTCGCCGGGCGGACAGGCATTTCCAACCCAGGCCAGCTCGCCCTCCAGACGGCCCATCCGCGCCAGCGGTGCCGTGACGGTACCCTCCACCGCGTCGTACCGCTCGCTGGTGCCGTCCCAACGCACCTCCAGCTGCAACTGGCCCGGCGGCCACGAACCGGCCACGCTCAGGGCAAGGGGACTGGCCGATGGTGCGGAAAGTACATACGGGGCGTTGCCGGAGTTCCCGGCCGCCGCGACAACGACGACGCCGGCGGCGGTGGTCCGCGCGATGGCGGCGCTGAACTCCGGGCCGGCTTGGCCGTAGGGCTCCCCCAGGCTGAGATTGGCCACGTCCACGTGATCGGGAGCGGTGCCCGGGACCGGCAGGCCGAGATTGACCCGGGCGCACCATTCCAGGGCATCCAGCACGACATCGACGGCTTCGTCGACGCCGGTGCCGGCCTGCGATGAGCCATAGATCTTGAGAGCCACCAGCGAGGCTGCGGGTGCCACGCCGCGGCTGACGCTCTCAGTCTCCTGCCCGGCCGCGATGCCGGCCACCATCGTGCCGTGGCCGTACTCATCGAAGGGGTCGGGGTCAGGCTCCGGGGTCGTCGTGCAACGACCTGCCTCGGCCAGCTCCGGTGGACAGAGCTCGGGCGTGGTATAGCGGCTGCCCACGAAGTCCCAGCCACCCACGACGCGGGCGGTCGGGAACAGCGCTTGACCTTGCCAGGTGTCGCTGATGACGGTCACAGTCCCGGCGGCAGCGGCATACGCTTCGGCTGTGCCCGGCCCACCGAAGGCGGCGTGGCTGTAGTCGATGCCCGAATCCACAATGGCGATGACGCTACCCTCGCCTCGGTAGCCATACTCGGCCGTCACCGCGCTGGCGCCGATGTGGGGCACACTGCGCGCCAAGAGCGGCCGGAAGCGCGGCACCGGTTCGACAGCCGCCACCCCAGGCAACTGTGCCGCCGCCGCCAACTGCTCCGACGTGCCGTGAACCAGGAGCCCGTTGGCGACGGTGGTATAGCGGCTGATGACCGTCAGCCCCAGCTGCGCAAGCGCCACAAGCACGGGGACCTGCTCGGCCCGGATGGCCTGGTCGAGCCGGATGGTCTCTGGACTGCGCCCGGAGCTGGCCGCGGCGTCCGAGCCACGAGCGCTCGTCGCAGCGGCACTGAGTCGGTCGACGAGCGGTTCGTCTGCCAGCAAGACAAGCGCGCTGTGCCGCGGCGCCGCGTTTGCCGGCGCGGCGTGGCGCTCGGCAAGGTCCGGGCCGTCGCCAAGCGCCGGCCGGTCGGCAGGCGCTGGGAAGCCAGCGAGCGCCGGGAAGCCGGCAAGCGCTGGTTTGTCGGCAGGTGCCAGGCGGTCGGCAGGCGCCAGGCCGTCCGAGACCATGGGTGCCGCCGGTCGATCCACCGCCTCCCAACCCCCAGCCGGAAGCGGAACGGACGTGTCCGATCCTGCGCTCACAGCGCCCAGCGCAAGCAGCATCGCCAGGAGAAGTGACGAGAGCCCGACGTGACGCAGCATGCTAGGTTCCCCTTGCCCGGATTTGGTGCGGCAAACGCTGCGGACGGGCGTCACGGCTGCCAGCATCGTCCGTCGCCGCCCTCCGAACGGTGAAGCATTATAATCCGCGCTTGACGACCCGGTGAGTGCCTGCGTGGCTGGGCCATGATCCTTGGCATCCGACGGAGAGACGGTAGATCGATGGGCAGTGACGAGCGAATCGTCCATGCCGACCCTCGAGCACCGGCCGACGCACGACCGCCCGGCCGACGTTGGCATGCGGGCGGGCATCCTTGGACGCCGGGATCGGTGCTCGTGGCCCTCAGCATGGTTATGGCCATTCTCTTCGGCTGTCGCCGAGCCACACCCACCGTCGAGCCAACACCAGTGCGCTACCGCGCCCAGCCCATCCCTACCGAGACGATTACGCCGCTGCCCTCGCCAACTTCGCAGGCGTCGCCCACGTCACCGTACGTTCCTGCCACGGCCCTTGCCCCCGCGCCACCCGCCGCGGCGACGCCCGAAGCCGGCTGTGAGATCCCGCTTGCGGTGGTGCGCTGGAGCCTTGAGCCAGCGGCGGACGCTGCGCCCGAGGTGCACGCCGCCTGGCGCTCCCAAATCACCCACACGTTGGAGGCCGCAGTCATCGCTGTCGACGAGTCCCAGCGCCAGGTCGTTCTTCAACCGCGAACGGCACCCTGGGAGACCGCCTTCTGGCTGCGCTACTCCGACCGTGGGCCACCGCTCCAAGTCGGCCGCCGCTACCGCTTCACCAGTCACCAGGACGTACCCGGCCAGCCGCCGGCCGGCTCGGCATTGCGGGTCGACGATGAGGCAGGCGTTCTCTACTTTGCCGCCAGCGTGCGCGAGACAGCCGGCGCCGACCTGCGTCTCTTGGCCGGTGATCGCGCCGGCTTCCGCGTTACCCAACAGCCGACCACCTGTCGCCATGCCTTCATCGACCCGTGCGGCTACGAGCTGCGCGCCGCACCGGTGCGCATCGAGCGAGGAGATCAGGCGATCGTCCTGAATGCTGGCACCACTGGCACGCTGTCGGGTGAGCCGGCGTACCAGGCCACCGTCTTCACCAGCCACTTTCGGTTGTGGCGTGAGGATCGCCGCTGCCCTGACCCCACGGACTCCGTGCTGGCCTACGAGCTCGTCCGGCTGTCGGGCCCGTAGGAGCGCCCAGCCGGTCTCTCGGCGCCGGGAAGGCCACCGATCGGCGGGCCCGTAGCACGCGGCCGGGTCCTCGGCGCGGCCTCCGGTCCCTCGTCCGCCAGGGCTGGCCCTCAGGGCTGTCCTATCCCTTGAGCAGCCGCAAGCGCTCGGTCACCTCGCGCCGGATGACTGCCTCGTCCGCGACCTCACCGCGCTCCATGAGTACTTGACCATCGCAGATGGTGGTCGTCACCGCACGGCCGGCAGCCGAGTAGACAAGGTCAGCAAGGAGGTCGTGGCCTGGGAACAGGAGGGGATGATCCAGATCCACCAGGATCAGATCCGCGAGCCGGCCCGGCGCAAGCGCGCCGCTCGCCAATCCGAACGCCCGCGCCGCGTGAGTGGTTGCCAGCGCCAGCGCTTCCGGCGCCGGCAGCACCGTGGGATCGCCGCTTTCGTGCTTGGCCAGCAGGGCGGCAAGCTTCATCGCCTCAAAGAGATCCAGATTGTTGCTCGACGCGGCACCGTCCGTGCCAAGCACGATGTTGACTCCCGCCTGCGCCAAGTCGCGATAGCGCAGCGGACCGCCGGACGCCAGCTTGAGACCGCTGGCCGGATTGTGGAGCACCGTCACGCCGGCGGCAGCCAGGCGCTCGATTTCCTCGTCGATCAGATGCAAGACGTGAGCAGCTAGCAGCCGGTCGGACAGCAGCCCCAGTCGATCCAGGTACCCCACCGGCCGATCGCCATGCTCACGAAGGCAATCGGCCACCTCCGACGCCGTCTCGGCGACGTGCATGTGCACCAGAACGCCCTCGCTGTGCGCCAACTCGGCCGCCCAGCGGAGTCCAGCCTCGCTCACGGTGTACAAGGCATGCGGGCCCAGGGCAAACTGGATCCGGCCGCCATAGCCCTTGACCTCCTCGCGCCAGCGGAGGTTGTCCTCGATCTGCTCAGCCAGCCGCTTGGGATCTCCCAGATCGATGAGCACGCCGGCAATGCAGCCCCGTAGCCCAGCGTCGTACACTGCTTGGGCCACCGCCCGGTTGTGCCAGTACATGTCGTTCAGGAACGTCGTGCCGGTGCGGATCATCTCCAGGCAGCCGAGGCGACTGCCCCAGTAGACGTCTTCGGCCGTCAGCCGCGCTTCGATCGGCCAGATGCGCTCCCGCAGCCAGCGTTCCAGGGGTAAGTCATCGGCATAGCCGCGCAGGAGAGTCATCGCCACATGGCTGTGGCCATTCATGAGGCCCGGCAGAGCGGTGGTTCGTGTGCCATCGACGAGGCGCACGCCTGGCGGCAACGGGCGCTCAGCTTCGTGCGGCTCGATCGCCGCGATCCGATTGCCGCGGATGAGGATGTCGCTCGCCACGCCGCTCACGAGCGTGTTCTGCACCACGAGCGTGAGCTCCGGCGTCGATGGCCCCGTCATTCGGCCTCCCGACCGCCGGTTACCAATATCCCCGCCACGGCCGCGATGCACTCCACATCCCGCCTCTTGTGGGCGATGATTGCCGCATCGCTGGGCACGCTATCGGCAACGCCATGGGCCAGGTTGTGAACGTGGCAGGCCGCCGCCACCGGCAGTCCGGCCTCGATGCACAGCGTGGCCTCGTGCGCGAAAGTCATGCCCACCACGTCCGCGAACCGGGCAATCATCCGGACTTCCGCCCGCGTCTCCAAGCGTGGGCCTGCCGTCTGGCAGTACGTGCCACCGGCGACGTGGGGCAAGGCCAGGCGGGTCATGGCTTCGGCCAATGCCGTCCGCAACCCGCCGTCCAGGACGGGCGTGACATGGCGGGCTTCGTCGTCGAAAAACGTGATCGGCGGCGCAAGGCAAAGAAAGTCGTCCGGGATGAGCCACGTTCCGGGCGCCAAGGCGGGGCGCAGTCCGCCCGTCGAGCAGAAGGCAACCACACCCCGCACGCCCAGATCGCGCAACGCTGCCACGTGCGCCCAATGGTTGATGCGGTGCGGCGGCACTCGGCCATCGCGCCCGTGCCGGTGGAGAAGTACCCAGCCCTCGTCGCGAAAGAGCTCGACGGCGCCGTAACGGGTATGGACGATCTCCCGCTGGCCATCGCGAAACGGCGGCCGGGCGGTCATATCAACGTTGGCGATGATGCCAAGCGGGGGGACGCTCATGATTGGACTGGGTCTTGGTCTTGGGTCAGCCGGCGAACGGCTGCCGCGGCATCGTCCAGGGGCAAATCCAGCAGACTTCCATCCACCCGACGACGAGCTTCCACGACGCCGTGCGCCAGACTCCGCTTGCCCAGGGTCACCCGCCAGGGGATGCCAATCCGATCGGCATCGTAGAACTTCACGCCAGGCCGCTCTGGCCGATCGTCATAGAGGACCTCGACGCCGGCGGCCAGCAACGCCCGGTAGAGCGCATCTGCTTGCCCGGCCACCTCGGAATCGGCATCCCCTCCGACGGCCACGAGATGCACCGCAAAGGGGGCGAGCTCGGGCGGCCAGACGAGGCCAGCATCGTCGTGGTGTGTCTCGGCCAGGGCAGCTAGCAAGCGATCGACCTCCACTTCGTAACTGGCAATGGCGAGCGCTTGGGCAACGCCGGTAGCCGACGTTGCCTTCGGCCAGGCGAGCGAAGCCCCCTCCACGGGCCAGGCCTTGGCGCAACCGAGCGCCACCCCCGAGACGAACGCCAAGGGCTGCCCGCAGCGACGGCAGCACGTGCCCTCCTCCGCGAGCGCGAGGTCGGCAACGAGATCGGCGTGGTAGTCGCGAGCGTAGTTCACGTTGCGGAAGTGGTAGTCGATGCGGTTGGCTCCCGCGACCAGGTTGGTCGACAGCGGGATCATATCGTCCACCACCACGCACACTCCCTGGCGCGAGATGCCGACGGGCGAGCCGAACCCTGGCTCGGCGCCGATGGCGCGGATCTCCTCGCCGGTGGCCGGGCGCAACCTTGTGGCCCCGATGGCAGCGGCGAGCTTGGCCTCGCTGAGCGACATGTCACCCCGGAGGACGGCGAACACCAACCTTTCGTTGGCACCTCTGGCTTCGCGCTCCGTGCCGACCTCGGCAACGAGGAAGATGGCCTTGGCCGTCTGCGGAGCGCCAACGCCGAGAAGGTCCGCCACGGCTTGGATGGTGCTTGCCCCGGGCGTGGGCACGAGCTCCAAAGGAGCCGGTGGCTCGCCCGGCACCACGGGCTTGGTGAACTCAGCCAGCTCGGCGAGCGACCATTCGTCGCAGGCCCGGCACCAGCTCAACCGGCGATCACCACTCGCCAGCGGCGAGATCAGCTCCTCGCCACAACCGCCCAGCCGCAGCGGATCGCCGGCCACAACATGGCACTCGATGCCCCACTGCCGGATGGCCCGCGCCAGGCCCTGGGCGACCTCGCGGCGGCCGGCATCGCCTTCGGCCTCGTTGGCGTGAAGCGAGTAGGCGGCCAGCAAGGTGCCGCCTGCTGCTCGCGACCCACCGTCGCCCGCCGACCGCTGGGCGGGTACCTCAATCCGCGCATGCAGCAAGCAGGGCAGCTGACGATAGCTGGCGATGACGTGGCGGGCGAGATCGCAAACCGGCCCCCCGCAGCGGCTGGTCCGCCCTTCGGCCAGCGGATCGCCACTGCGCCTGGTCCATCGGTCGGCCGCGGCATCGGCACGGCAACGGGTCCGCCGGTCGGCTGCGGCATCGCCACCACCGCCGGTCCATGCGTCGACTGGGGCATCGCCGCCTCGGCTGGTTCGCGACTCGCGCCAGGCATCGGCATCGACACCTTCGGCGAGCGGCGGTGCCGAGAAGGCGATCTCCTGCCCTCCCTGCGCATCGAGCGCTCGCTCCAGCGCCTCGAGCAGCCGTCGACGCACGCGCGCCCCGAGCGGCAGATAGAGGAGCGTGCGGCCGCTCGGCAGCACATAACCGGCTCGGCACAAGAGTGCTAGGCCCGGCAGGGCTGCGCCGGCCGGATCCTCCCGCAACGTCCGCACGAACAGGCGCGTCATCCGCATCGGGCCGGATTCCGCCTTTCAGGTGTGAAACTCGACCATGTCCTCATCCTCGAGCACATGATCGCGGCCGACCATCTGGCCCTCGAACCGCTCCCGACCCCAGAGGCGCGCGTATTTGAGCGACTGCGCGAACTCCTGGTGCACGCTCCGCGCCGCATCCAAGACCGTCGCCCCCCTAGGAAGCATGAACGGCGAGGTGCGGTCGCCCGGCCGACCCGGCGCCTTGGTGTACACCCGAACGACACGTAGGCCCTCGAAGATGGCCCGCCGTAAGACCTCCAGGCCCGCGCCGGTGGCGGCCGACACGCGAACCACCGGCAGGGCGTCGCCGACGAGTTCCATGAGCAGACCGAGGTTGGCCTCGGCGGCCGGGTGATCCATCTTGTTGGCCACCAGGAGAGCCGGCTTGCTCTCGGCCGACCAAGCCTCCTCCCCGGAGGCCGCCGTCGTCAGCCGATCGGCCGGCGCAACCAGGCTCAGCCGCCGGCGACGCAACAGCTCGCCACAGGTTGCGTAGTGGCTAAGCAGGTCGTCGCTGGCAGCATCCAGCACCAGGAGCAGCAAGTCGGCGCGCTTGATGGCCTCGTAGACCCAGCCTTCGGTGGCGCTCGGATCGAGCGGTGGCAGGTCGACCAGCTGCAGCTGCACATTCTCGAAGGGCATCATGCCCGGCGTCGGAACCTGTGTCGAGAACGGGTAGTCGGCGACCTCGGGGTTGGCATTCGTCAGGCGCGCCAGGAGGAGCGACTTGCCGCTGTTCGGCGGTCCCACCAGCACCGTCTGCCCACCCTCGGCGCGATCGATGATGTGCGCCGGCCGGTGGCCCCTGGCGCGCCGGCGCTGCTGCATCTCGCGGCGCGCTGTCGAGATCTTGCGCCGGATATCGGCCTGGAGCTTCTCGGTGCCCTTGTGCTTCGGCAGCGTAGCCAGCATCTCGAGCAGCGCCTCAAGCTGCTCCTCGACGGTCTGGGCCTGCCGATAGCGTTGCTCGGCGTTCTTGTACTCAGGCGTGACGTTCGTCGGCATCGCAGGGCAGGGCAGCTCGGGGTCCCGCTGCATCGTACCGGGACCCCTTGGGCCGCGGATGGATGCACTCGGACGAACCTTACTGCCGCAAGATATATGGTAGGCGAACTGCGGCCGCGCGGGAACGCTGCACATAGGTGCCACTGCTGCCCACCACCAGCACGCAGTCGCCCTCGCCAGGGGTCTGGTAGCCCGCGACCAGCACTTCGTCGCCCGGCTGCAAGCCGGCTTCGGCGAGCGAGGGCTCCTCGACCTTCACCACCGCCTCACTGCATAGGAACTGACCCACCAGGACACGGCTGACGCGCACTACGAAGGTGTTCCCGCTTTGCACCACCGCCCCGACGTGCGTGAGACGACCGACGAGGACCACCCGCATCGGCAACAGGCCGCTCACGGTGCTGTAGCGACCCCACACGTTCGAGCCCGTCGCGGCCTCGAGCTGCCATACCACGAGCGCCGTCGGCCGTCCCGCGTCCGCGACGGCCGGATAGCCTTCCAGCTCGTGCTTGTCACTGATCACCACGGGCCATGCCGCCAGCAGTTGGCCGCTCGCCACATCCAGTCGCACCCGCGTCGCCAGCACATCCTCGGGGCTGGCGGCGCCGCTGGCCCAAGCCACCACGAACTCGCCGCCCTGCGCGGCAACATCGGCCAGATGCCCATTCATGCCGTCGGCGCCCACCTCACCGATGAGCGGGCCCGGCTGGTAAGCATCGAGCGGACCGTTGGCCTGCGGATAGACTCCCCGGACCTTGACCGCGGTGTGCGCCGCCCCCTCGTCGGTCCAACTGACCAGGTAGGCGGGCAGGGACAAGGCGCCGCTGTACGCGATTGAGGGATAGCGCTCGTTGCGTGAGGTCGCGGCAATGGCCAGACTCCGAGTGCCCAGCGTGCCTTGCCGCGGCGCCCACATGCGCCCCGTCACGTCCACGTGATCGGCATTGCCTGCAGCCTCCGTCCAGGCGACCAGGCACAAGGCCTCGCCATCACAGGCCAGTGCCGGCTCGGCGACGTTGCCGGTGCCGATCACCGTGATGGGCGCCATCGAAGCTGCCTCACCGACGGCCGTGCCTGCGACCTCGTAGGGGCCAGGCACTCGGGCCTGGCGCCACACCACCACGTAGCCGGTTGCATCCGCTGCTACGGCAGGCTGCTCTGCGTAGGCGGTGCCGGGCGCGATGTCAAAGGGATGGCCATGGACGCCGCCACAGAGCACATAGCGACCGAGCAGACCGCCGACGCTACTCTCCGGCGGCCGCGGCCAGACCACGAGCCATTGGAGCAGGAGCGGATGGTAGGCCACGCGGGCGGGACCGCCGGCCGTCCCGCGCTCGGCGATTAGGAATGGCTCGCCCATGCCGTCGGGTCCGCTGAAGCGCCCCCGGACCGCCCGCGTGCCATCCTCCCACCACACAATGAGATGCTGACAACTGGACCGATCGGTGGACCCGGCGACGTCCGGCCGCGACTCGCGCTCTGGCTGCTCGGCCACAGGGAAGGGCGCGCCGCTTTCCGGCGGCTCCACCGTCGGTTCGACCGTCGCCGTGGGCTCCACCGTCCCCGGCCCACCTGTCGCCGTGGGCTCCACCGTCCCCGGACCGCCCGTCGCGGTGGGTACTTGCGTCGGTAGGGTTGCGGTGGCCGTCGCGTCCACCGCGCCCGGCGTCGCCGTTGGTCCGGTCACCTCGATCGGTAACGGCCCAGCCTGCACCAGGTCAGGGCTGGTCATCACCCGGCCGTACAGAAAGTACCGTCCGCCGAGCACCGGACGCCCCTGCCCGTCAACGCCCGGCCAGGTGGCATGCCACATCAGCGCTTGGCCGACGGCCAGCGTCACATCGCGCCGTACACCAGGGTCACACGTTGGCTGAAACTGCCACACCAACCTGCCCGCGTCGTCCAGTAGCCGGAAGTCATGCGGTGGCTCACACGCCAGATGGATGGTCAGCGGCACCTGCCCGCCGTTCACAAGTTCCAGCCGCAACAGTACGGGCGTCGCCGGCGCCACCCGGACCTGATCGACGCTTAGCACGGCAGACAGTTGCCCCAGTGGTACGACGACCTGGGCCTTGCCGGGATCGCCGGTTCCCAGTTGCAGCCCCACGATGACCAGCAGCAGCAGCACTACGGCAAGAGCACCTCGACTTCGCATCGTCGCCTCCTTTGGCGCACTGGATAGCCACTCCCGACCCATGTGTCTGCCATGGTGCGAGGGCCATCCTCACCCGCCACCCTATCTTAATATAGAAGTAACCCAAGGTCAAGGGCGAGACCGGCTCGACGCGAGAGTGTGGTCCGCGACCCGTTGCCTCCCGGCTATAATGGCCCCACCGGGATCGCCGGCACACCCTGGTCGTTGCGCCATCCACGCGTCGCTGAGATGGCAGCGGAGCCCAGCGCCGAGTCTCCCGGCTTGCCATGTGCAACGGACAAAGGTGTCCGCTCATTACGAGGAGCTTGAGCCGAGGAGGTCGTGTCGATCGCGACGCGCCGGCCTCGCGAATGCCGGGGTGGTAGCCGAGAGCCGGCTAGGCTGAGGTCGGCTATCGAGCGGCCGAGGAGGGTCACGGTGGTGGACGAGCTGAGCGATCATACCGCCGTAGTAGGCCTGCAGTGGGGCGACGAGGGCAAGGGCAAGGTTGTCGACCTCCTGGCTGGCCACTTCGACGTCACCGTCCGCTTCAACGGGGGGGCGAACGCCGGTCATAGCGTGGTCGTGGCCGGCGAGAAGTACGCCCTCCACCTCGTGCCCTGCGGGATCCTGCAGCCGCGCAAGATGGCCGTCTTGGGCAACGGTGTGGTCGTCGATCCCGAGGTGCTCATCGCGGAGATCGAGGAGCTAACGCATCGCGGCATCCCGGTCGAGGATCGCCTGCGCCTCTCCGACCGGGCTCACGTCGTCATGCCCTACCACAAGACCGCCGATCGATTGCTCGAGGCAGCCTCCGCCGCCGGCGCCGGCGCTCGCCAGGCGATTGGCACCACCGGCCGCGGCATCGGTCCTTGCTACGCCGACAAGGCAACTCGAACGACCGCCATCCGAGTGGCGGACCTGGTTCGACCGCACGAGTTGGCAGCGCGACTGCCTTACCTTCTCACCCTCAAGAATGCGACGCTGGCGGCCGTGGCAGCGGTTGCCGGAATGAGCTACGAGCCATTTGCAGTCGCCGACATCGCGAACTGGTGCGCCGCGCAGGCGGATCGCCTGAGCCCCCTGGTGACCGATACCGGTGCGCTACTTCGTCAGGCAATCGCCGAGGGTCGGCGCCTGCTCTTCGAAGGCGCCAACGGCTTCCTGCTGGATGTCGACCACGGCACCTACCCCTACGTGACCTCGAGCAACGCCTCAGCCCTGGGCATCGCCGCGGGTGCCGGCGTGCCGCCGCGCACCGCCGGCGAGATCGTCGGCGTCGTGAAGGCGTACACGTCGCGCGTGGGCGGCGGCCCGTTCCCTACCGAACTCGCCGACGCCACCGGCGAGCGGATCCGCGAGCGCGGCCACGAATACGGCACCACGACCGGCCGACCGCGGCGCTGTGGCTGGCTGGATCTGGTGGCCGTGCGGTATGCAGCGCAAACGAGTGGTGCCACGCGTCTTGCCGTAACGTTGCTGGACGTGCTGGCCGGCCTGGACGAGTTGCGGCTCTGCGTCGCCTACCGGCTGGGCAGCCAGACGACGACGCGCTTCCCCGCCAGCGCCGCCGAGCTCGCCGCCGTCGAGCCGGTGTACGAAACGCTTGCCGGCTTCGATGCGCGCGTGGCTGCGGCAGGCCGCTATGGGGATCTCCCGGCAGCGGCGCGCGCCTACCTCGAGCGCATCGAGGACTATGTCGGCATACCCATCTGGCTGGTCAGCGTTGGCCCGGAGCGCAGCCAGACGCTGTGGCGATCCAGCGGATAGCCTTTCGCCGCTGCCGCGCCGGCGCGCAAGCCCGCGCAGAGGCCCACTCGCCTGCGGCCAAAGCTCGCGCCCTCCTTGCGGAAGCTGCGCCAGCGAGACGACCGACCCTCGCGTGCCCGCACCCCGGCGTCCCAGCGGGCAGCGCCCCTACTCGCTGCCTGACTTCTTTGGTGCCACCGGCACGAGCGGCTCGCGATCGGGGAACACTAGATCGCCTGGCGCCGGAGCCTGCTCGAGGATTCCGGCCGTCGGCCGTGGCGTCGGCACGTAGACTGGCGGGATGCGGTTGAACTCGGGCACCAACCCATCGGCACGATCCAGGCCCAAACCCCAGATGAACTCCTCACGATTCGTGCCGCCACGCGCCGTGAGGACGTCGGGCTCCGGGTTGTTCCAGGCCTTGCCCTCGGCGGCCCACGGATGCGGGCGTAGCTGCATCGTCAGCCAGTCCTTCTCCAGATACCGATCCTGGCCCCCGAGATCCAAAAGCAATCCGAAGTGACTACTCTCGAAACCGCGCACGTAGGTGCGGTAGGGATCGAACACGTAGTAGTCGTTGTAGTCGGCGGAGCCCACACAGCTGCCACCGGGACCGGCCACGTAGG
This sequence comes from Anaerolineae bacterium, assembly GCA_034432155.1. Classification (GTDB taxonomy): domain Bacteria; phylum Chloroflexota; class Anaerolineae; order Epilineales; family Epilineaceae; genus DAOUCP01. The sequence continues at coordinate 34,814 of DAOUCP010000123.1, read as the reverse complement.
TGTCGTCGCCGGCGCCGTCGATCAGGAACGCATTGCCCTTCTGCGTAGCCCGTCCCAGGCAGTTGACCCGTGACTCGTACCAGTCGTTGCCATAGCGATCAAAGATCAGAGCATTCACGAAGTCCCAGGCGAACGCCACCCCGGCGCCGGCCGTCGACTGCGGGATCGTCTGCTCCTGCATGTAGCTGTCGTCGCCAGCTTCGTCGACGATGGCACTCACGGAGTAGTGAGCGCCCGAGGCCAGGCTGTAATAGACGCTGCGGTAACGGTCGTTGCCGGCACCGTCGTACATGACCCCTACTCCGTACCAGTATCCGTAGCCCTGGGCGAAGGCCCCGGCCTGGTAGCGATCGTCGCCTTCGACGTCGACCAGAGCCCCCAGGCCACCGGGCCAGGAGTGACCGTCACTGATGTCGCCGCGCCGACCGGCCGAGGCGCCCTGGGCAAAGGAGATGTTGGCGTTCGGCTGACCGTTGCCGCCGTAGTTGCGGTACGGGAAGTCCGGTGTCTGGCGCGTATCGGGCTCGGCGAAGTAAGAGTCGTCGCCACTGCGGTCGGCCAGCACACCGACGCCGCCGCCCACGCCACCGTAGCCCTGCCCATCCCAAAGCAGGCGGTAGCTGTCATTGCCAGCAGCGTCCAGGAGGTTGGCAACCCCGAAGAAAGACGCTCCCTGGGCAACCCAGCGGGCCTCGTACCGATCGTTGCCCTCGACATCCAGAAGAGCGCCCAGGCCCAAGAGGGAAGCCCCCTGCCCGTGGTGCGCGACGTAGTACGTGTCGTCGCCACTCCCATCCATGAGTACGCCGTGGCCCAGCACGCCGGCGCCCTGACAGACGCCCGACTTGGCGGTCCAGCAGTCATAGATGTCATTGCCCGACACGTCGACGGCAATGGCCACCGGAATCTCGAGGGCGGCCGTGCCGCCGGCATTGTCGCGGTGGGTATCCGCGCCGCCTGGCTCCACGGACAGCAGGATGTCATAGTCGGTGTATGTGTCCGCGCCGCACGTGCCGATCACCACGCGACCGAAGGGCGTTGGGATGTCCACCATCCGGGGCGGACAGCGGTCGGGATCGGCCAGCGTCCCAAGCGCCAGCCGCGCCTGTTGGGCAGTCTGGAAGCCAAGCAGACCGCCGTAGTAGAACGAGGCCGCATCTAGCTGGCTGGCCACGTCATCGATCTGCGGGTAGTAGATGGTGCCATCGCCCTGGGTGTCGCCCAGGTCACGGATCGGGAACAGCTTGCGAGCGATGCTGGGGTCCACGTGTCGCAGTCCGCGATCTCGCCACTTGATGGCCTCCAGCTGGTTCAGGAGCGCCCTGGCCACCACCTGCTGCAGCGGCAGCGGGACCTCCGGCAAGTCACGATCCATGATCGCTTCGGCCTCACCAGGCAGGGCGGTCCCAAAGGTGTAATGGACGAGATCTTCGCGGGCGTACTGGTAGATATCGCGAATCGCCTCGCGCAACGGATCGTTGGCCGCCGGCTCCATCACGGTATTGGCTTCGTATTCGCGGAAGTTGCCAACTTTGCGGTCAAAGCCGAGGTAGTACACCGCGCGGAAGACGTACGCCGTGTTCACGGTATCGGGACGCAAGAAACGGTCAGCGGCCGTGCCCAGGGTGCGCGCCAGGTCGTAGCTGCGCAGCGGCTCGCTGAAGAGGGGCGCGAAGAGCGGCAGAAGGTAGGGCGTCCGCTCCAGAAGCGGGTAGCGCGTCCAATCGCCGCGCGGGCGATACCCCAGATCGGCACGGCGCAGACCATTGGCCGTCAGCAACTCGCCCAACGCATCCGGCCCCGTCGGCGGTGGCCAAAAGGGCGTCGGCTGCCCGGCGGCAAGCGTCGGACTGGGGAGCGGCGGCGGTAGGGTGTTGGTCGAAGTGGGCCGCGGCATGGTGGCGGTTGCTTGGGCCGGGACCACGGGCTCCTCATTGGACAGCGCCAGCGGGAGATAGCCCACTCCCGCTTGGTCTGCCCAGACAGCCAACCAGTGGCCAATGCCAGGCAAGAGAAGCTGCACGAGGGCACCGCATAGCAACACGCCAACGGCCAGGGAAAACACGCTGCGGCGCCATGCCCGGCGTCGGCCGCCGGGTCCAGAGTCGGTCCGCTGCTCAAAGCCACCCAGCGTCGAAGGGCGATCCATGGGGCTGCCTCCTCCTGTCGATGGTCCGAATCGCCGTTGCGCTCACAGTGTATCACGGCACACGACGCGAGGCACGGCCTGACCGCACCGCACGGAGACGATGGGCCGTCGATCGACCGGTCTGGAGACGGCCGTTAGAGAGGGCAGTCCGGAGCGAGATTCAGGCCCATCGATCGACCGGTGTGGAGACGGCGGACGTTTCGAGTCCGGCTCTACCGCGGCCGACTGACGAAGGGGAGGTGCACCAGGGCCGGCGTCACATCCACCCGCGCACTGCCCATGATCCCGGCCGCTAGAGCGGTCACCACGGCTGCTCCGGTCCGGACCGGCCGAAGTACGCCCACGGCGCGGCCATCGGCTGCGGTAAGCGCCATGGCAGGCTCTACGGAGCCGTTGCTAGTGGCGAAGAATACCCGCGATGCCGCGATCGGGTTGGCAAAGCGGTCCTGGACGATTGCCTCGACAGCGACCAAGCGGCCGAGGGCAACCCTCCGCGCGCGCGGCTCCAGCCGCACTTCGTGGACATCCCCGGGCACGAAGAGCACGTTTCCTTCGGCCCGCAGATCCCCTGCCACGGCCACCACGTTGGCCGGCCCCGTCTGTGTCGGCGAGGTCAAGGTGTTGGTAACGAAGCCACGCGCTCCGGTGCGCCCGAAGCCCGGCTCGATGGTGCCACGATCGATGGCCAGAGCCACGTTTACGCCGCTCACCGCATTCGCAAAGCGATCGGCGGCGGTGACGGTGATGGGCATCGTTGCCCCACCCACCACCAGCCGGCCGGGGCTGACATCTACCGCCAGGCTCGCCACGTCCAGCGGCAACAAACGGATGACGTCCGAGCCACCGCGGCCCTCGGCGGTAATGGCGCGCACGCGGGCAACACCGGCCCGGGTGTCGGTGGTAAACGTCGTTGTAGCCAACCCCCGCGTCGTCACGGCCTCGCTGGGCGAGACCGCGCCCAGATCCGTGCTGAAGCGGACGACCGTGTCGTCACGAGCCGGATTGCCGAAGCGGTCCGTTACGGTGGCCACCACTGGGCCTGACTCGCCGCCAACGACCAGCCGGTCGGGAGCTTCGACGGTAACGGTGTACGCGGCCCCCGGTACCACCACGATGGCCGCGCCCGCGAGATTGTTGGCCGCCGTCAGCTCGGCGGCCGTGGGGCTGTCTACGCGAACCGAGTTGGTGATGACGGTACGATTGCCCCAGCGCCGCCGCGGATCAACCCGCACGGCGACCGTAATGACGCCGCTCTCTCCGGATCGCAGCCGCGGCACCTGCCAGGCCAGCGCTGGCCGGTCCGGCAGAGCGTTCAATGCCGGACCGTCGGCCGTAATGCGCGGCCACAGGAGCCCTTCGGGCAGGGGCTCCTCGATTACCAGCCCGTAGATGGTGCCCTTGGCCACGTTGCCAAAGGAAACGGTGTAGCTGACCGTCTCACCTGGGACAACTGCTGTCTGGGGCTCGACCTCCTTGTGCACCCAAGCGTCCAGGGCCGTGAGTGTGACCTCGATGACGTCCACCGCTGAACCGGCGATGGCCGTCACCCTCGACGAACCCGCGACCGCACCCGCCGTCAGCCGACTCGACGCCAGCCCCGCCCGAGTCGATGCTTCGTGCGGGGCAATGCTGCCCAAGGTGGCGTCGAAGCGCACGGACGTGCCATCGACGACCGGATTGCCCCAGCCGTCGGCAACGTACGCCGTGAGATCGGCATTGGCCACGCTGTTTGCCGGGATGCTGCCCGGTGTCACCTCCAGCGTCAGCCTGGCCGGCGGACCAGCCACAAATGCGACTTCGCGAGCGCCACGGACGCCATCGGCTGTCGCTTGGACCACCGCAATCCCGACCTCAGTGCCGCTCCGAAGCACCGCCGTGGCCTGGCCGTCGACGGTCGGCGCTTGCTCGGGAGCGATCGAGCCCAAGGTGGTCGCGAACCGCACTGCGGTGCCGTCTGGCACAGGTCGCTTCCAAGCATCCAGCACGCGAGCCTGCAGCGTGGCGGTCGCACCCCCGATCGGCAGGTAGGCGGCCGCGCTGTCCAACTGCACCGCCGCCGGCGGGCCGGCAGTGAAGGTGACCTCGGTCGAGCCGCGCGCAACGGTCTCTGACAGGTAGGCGGTCGCCGTCACCTTGGCCGCACCCAAGTCCGTGCCCGCGGAAAGGACGTTCGTCGCCACGCCGCCGACGGCAGCGCAGGCGGCGACGAAGCCGTCAATCGCGATCGGTCCCGAAGCAACGGCGACCGTCATGACGTGGCGGGCGGCCGCCAGGTCCCTTCCCACGACGGCGTGATGCCAAGCTGTGACGGGCGCCGTCGTGGTCAGCGAGACCGGCGCACCGGCATCAATCTGCACCGTGAACGTCGCCGGACGTCCCGGCGCTTGGCCATAGCGCACCAGAACCGCCGAGGCGGTGAACGACCACACGAGGCTCGCGCCGGCATCGTCGCTCCACAGGTAGCCTCCACCGCTGGCTGGGCCAAACCGGTCGTCGTGATACGTCTGCCAGGTTCCTGTCACCACCGTGGCGTCGACCTCCGCTTCGCCCACCGCGCTCGGCTCCCGCAAGCGGCCAAGCGTCGTTGACCACCCCACCAGGGTACCGTCAGGAGCCGGTTGGCCCGCCGCATCGCGAACCACCGCCTTCAGGCTGGCCGTCGACTCGCCGTCGGCGACCAAGATGGCAGGCTCGGCTGTCACCACCACCCCTGCCTCGTGACCCCGGCTGAGACGCCCCAGCATCGTCGCCGGCACAGGCGGCCGTCCCCGGGCGAGCGCCAGCCCCCCCGCCAGCATGGTCTTCAGCGTCAGGAGGCTCGATCCGGCAACGACCAGCCAGACCCCAGCCACGAGCAGGGGCAGCACCCACGGCCGCGAGCAAGCGCCCCGCCGCCGGTTCCCATTCGCGGTCGCCTCATCGATCATGCCGGACCTCCTCCGCCAGCTCCTCGTCTGGATGACCCGCCGCCACCGGCCCATCCCCACACTCACGCGCAGCTGCCACGGCTAGGGGCAGATGACTACCTCCAGGTCATCCAGAACCATCCAGGCTCGCCCCCCGCGTCCGTCGTTCAGGACCGTCGCATACAGCCAGAGCGTCCTGCCCCGGTAGGCGGTGACGTCGAACGTCAAGGCTCGGCGCTGCCAGGCACGCACATCGCTGCGCTCGCTCACCACGCGGGCAATGGGTGCACGCTGGAAGTCCACGTTGTCGTCGGGGTCCACGTCGTAGACCAGCAACAGTTGGCGGTCTGGCCCCCCACCCGGTTCGGCAGCCTGGAACGTCCAGGCATTCACCGCCATGCTGCGAGCCGCGAGCGGCACCTCGAGGGACTGCCATAGGGTGGAGTAGTTCAGCTCGTTGGGCTCGCCCGGCAAGATGCCGAGGAGCACGCTCCGCTCCCCGCCGTGCACCGGGGTAGCGACGAAGCGCGGCGGTCGCGCGCCGCGGAGCCGCCAGCCAAAGCCCTGCTCGAAGTCGCCACTCACCAGGGGGCGACTGCACCAATCGACCGGCGTCGCCGACGCCGTGGGGCCAGGGGGTGGCGCGCTCGTGGTCGGCGATGCGGTGTGAGTCGCTGTCGCCGCCAGTGGCGTCACTGTGGCGCTCGGGCCGGGTGCGGTGGGCTCGGTTGGCACGGCGGTGAGCGTCGGCAGTGGCGTCGCCGTGGCGCTCGGGCCGGGTGCGGTGGGTTCGGTGGCCGTGGCAGTGAGCGTCGGCAGTGGCGTCGCCGTGGCGCTCGGACCGGGCGGGGTGGGTTCGGTGGCCGTGGCAGTGAGCGTCGGCGGTGGCGTCCGGCTACTCGTCGGACCCGCGGTTGGCGGCAGCTCCGGGGTCCCGGTCGGCACGGCAGTCGGCGGCTGTCCCGCGGTCTCGGTCGGCACGGCGGTCGGCGGCTGCGTGCCGGGCGTTTGCCCGGGCGCTGTTGTCGCGGTCGGCAACGGCACCGTCGCCGTCGCTTCGAGAACGAGGATCCGCGCCCCAGTGGTCGACAGCGGCAGGCGCCTGCCGCCACTGCCGACCAGCCGTGCCTCCAGCCAGGCGACTTCGCCTTGCCCAATGGCCACTGCCGACATGCGGATCCGGGCCATCACCCCCGAGCCACTGACGGGCTGGCCGCCCTGCACTGCGAAGCCGTAGTAGATGCGGCCCTCGGTCTGGTCCACGCGGTTGTCCACCACCACGATGCGCACCGGATCCGGAAAGGAGCCCACATCGATCTGAATCTCGGGCAGCAAAGGGTCACCATCGAGCACCGTCAGGAACGCTGCTGGGTAGGCGAGCTCAAAGTACGCCATCGCCAGGTCGGACACCTGATCGACGTGGATCTCGAGGCCAATCTCGGATCCGACGCTAGTCAGCACGTCGGTCGGCCGGATGGTGAGCGTTGAGAAGAGCAGTGCATCGCGGTAAACGACCGGCAAGTAGATGCTGGTGTGCGGCGTTGCCGGCGATCCTGCGGTAGGCTCGGCGGTGGCCGTGGACCCAGGCGTGCCATTGCCCGTCGGAACGGGCGTGACAGTGAGAGGGCTCAGCGCTGTGGTCGGCGCCGTGCCAACGGGAGTCGTGGGCTCCGTCGCCAGCGGGGTGCCGGACGGTGTTGCGGTGGCTGGCGTGGCGTCCTCGGGTGCGCCTGTGGCTGTCGGCGCAGGCGAAGTCTCGGTCGGCGGAGCAATCTCGCGCGCAAACGGACTCGTACTGCCCGTGCCGTCGGTCGTCGTGCCCGTGAGCACTGGCCACTGGGGCGGCGCCACGAGGTCCAGCCGGAAGCGGCCACGGCTGTCGGCTTGGGCAACCCCCTCCAACACTGCGCCTTCGTCGTCGCTGTCGGAGTAGACCTGAACCAGGGCACCGGCGAGCGTCAAGCCTTCCACGGTGCCCGGGGCCAGGCGCTGCAGCCGCGGACCCGCAATGCCGCCGTTGCCGCCGCCGGCAAGATCGATGCCGGGGCCACGGTTGCCGGTAATGCTGTTGCCCAATACGGAGTGGCCGGAGGTGTTGCGTCCCCGAATGCGGACCCCGCAGTCGTCATTGAAGGCGATCCGATTGCCTTGGGCGACATCGCTACCGCCAATGATGGTGCCGCTGGCCCCGTCGCTAATGAGAACTCCGCACCCGCCGTTGGGCACTGCCCAGCGCCACTGCAGGCCGGCGCCGATGGCGTTGCCCTGGAGCTGCGTGCCCGATGTGCCCGGCGATTGCACCCAGATGCCGTCTGCGATGTTGCCGCTGATCACGTTGCCGTCGTTCGGCCGACTGCCGCCAATGCGTGTCCCTTGGGCACCGTTGCCGACCACCACACCGATCCCGTTACCGAGCGCCTGTCGGCCTGACGCATCGGTGCCGATCAAGTTCCCCACGATGGTATTGGCGTTGCTGCCACTGCCCAACACAGCCACGCCGCCGACGTAGTTGCCGGAGATCAGGTTCCCGGCGCCAGGCTCACCCACGGCATTGGCACTCGCGCCATCCGCGATGCGGACACCGTAAGTCGCATTGCCTGGTCCCGCATGTCCACTGCGCTCGACTCCAATCCGCGAGCCAATGAGCCGGTTCTCGCGGACTCCAGGGCCGACGAGCTCTACGCCAACGATGTTGTTCACGATCGTCAGGCCTTCTTCCGGCCCACGCCCGCCCAGCGTATTGTGCCGGGCGCCACCGCTCACCAGGATCGCGGTATCGAAGTTGCGGAGCTCCAGGCCCCGCAACGAGTTGTCGTCGGAGGTAATCACCAGGCCGTCGAAGAGCTCCAGACTCTGTCCTGCCGAGAGGATGACCCGGTTGCCGCTGCCGTCGATGGTGTCACCGCCCGTGGAGAGAGCGGGCAGGCTGCTGTTCGGCCTTTCCTGGTGCAACGTGGCCGGCAGGAATCCGCCCAGCAGCGCCATCCGCGAGCTGATGGGCGGCTGGATTTCGATGGTCACGGCCTGGTCGGCGGGGAAGACGGCCGCATCGAAGACGATGCGGTCCCGTGAGTCGGCGCCGGGGGCACCCACCACACGTCGCAGCTCGGCCGCCGACAGATCCTCGAGCCACAGATCCCCCACCACCAGTCGGATCGCCTCCCGAAGCGTCAGGTGCGCATCCCCTGGCTCACCCGGGTCCTCGAACGAATCAACGCTCAGCTCGGCTGCCGGAGTTGGCGTCGCGCTCGCGGTCGGAGTCGCGGACGTGGCCGGCGTGAGCGACGGCAGAGGCGTTGGCGTGTCGACGGCCGACGTCAGGCGAACGAAACCGAACAGGACCCGATGACTGCCTTCGGCAGGATCGATGGTCACTGCCGGCTGCCCCTGGCCGGTTGGCGGCTCGTAGCCGGAGGGCCAATCCACCGCTCGCACGACGGTGGGGTGCGCCTCGTGCAGTGCACAGCTGGGCTCGCCCTGGCCGGTGGTGGTGTAGGTTCGCACCACGAAGAACTGGGCTACGTTGATTGTCACTCCGGCCAGCCACGGTTCGCCCGGATCAACCCGGCCGCTGCGATCGAGATCCTCAAAAGCCGCCACGCAGATCTCGACTCGAGTGACATGCAGGTCCAGTACCCGATCCTCGCCGGTGTGGAAGAACGCCTGCTCGTCGGCCGGCACGTCGCCAACCCGGAAGCTCAGGGGTTCGCCCTCCCTGGCGCCATCCAGCTCGACCGTACCCGCGTTGTCGGCCGGCACGAGGAGCTCGTACGTGGCAGCCTCGACCGTCCGCTGCACGGCAGCGCGCGCCACCTCGCGCCCATCCGCGTAGGCCACGATGACTGTGCCGGCATCTGGCAAGCGCCCATACATGCGCACCACTCCCCGGTAGCGGCCGCCCGGCGATGGCTGCTCGAGCGGTGCGCCAGCCCCTGCCGAACGCCCCGCTACGAGGGCGACGATCAGGCCAGAACTGACGAGGCGCACGAGACAGCGGATCATGGCCTACCTCCCGGGGGGGAGTATACACCATCTTAATGTTTTTGTCACCTCGCTGCTGGCCCGCCGGGTAGCTGCAGTGCCCACGCGGGCCAGCACGCTTCGTTCCACGCAAGCCCGTCCCACGCGAGGTCTTTGACGTGCTGGCGGGCATGTCGTAGAATCATGGCATCGGAACGCCGCGGCGTGTCGCAATGGTGTTCCTCCGAGAAGGTCGTTGTGTTGGGCGCTGGTCGCGCCCAGGCGGCCGATTGGGCCGGCGAAAGGTGGCGGTGGATTCCTTAAGGGACGCCGTGAGTCGCACCCAGCCAGGGTGGCGGCTGGTCCTTATGGTGGCCATGCTGGCGGGTGTGGTGGCGCTTGCCCCCGAGCTGGAGGCGACCGATCAGCAAGCCGCAGCCGGCACCCCGCTCACCAGCGCGTGCACTGCCCGCACCTCCGGCTGGCTCCAGCCGGGGCTGGTGACCGTCGGCGGGGCGGTTCACGTTGCCACGCACATCGCCTTTAGCTGCCCCGAGCAGCGGCAGGCCTACCACTTGGTCCTCGTTCTCGACCAAACCCTGTGGCTTCACGACAACCCCGGTCAGAGCGTGCCAGAGCGAATCGCCGCTCTGGTGACTGCCCTGGAACTAGCTCGGAACCCCGACGTGGCGGTTGGCCTGGTGGCGTACGACGGCGACGCCGAGCCGCTCTGCAGTCTCACCAACGATCAGGGCCGGCTCCAGGACTGCTTGGAACGGCTGACGGGCACCCCGGGCTCTGATCCGGGCGGCCGAGCCCTCGACGCAGCCCTCTACGAGGCACGCAAGACGCTCCTCGTGGGCAGGGAGGGCCTGAGCGCTGCCGCAACATCGCCGTTGTTCGAGACCGCGCTGGTGGTAGCCGCACCACCTCCCGAGGAGACGCTTGCCGCCGCTGTAGATGCCGCATCCACGTTGCGGCGGACGGGCATCGAGGTCGTCACCGTCAACGAGTCGCCGCTCGAAGGTGTGGATGGACTGCGCACGGTGGCCGACCCAGGGCGCGCCTACACGAGCCGCGACTGGCCGGCCATCCTTGCCCAGCAGGAGCACCGAGCCTGGAGCACACGATTGCGCGTGCGCGAGGTCAGCGTTCACGAGTTCCTGAACCGGGCCATCCAGCCGCTTCCCGATTCAGCGGACCCGGCCAATCCGGGTTACGACGCTGGGCGGCACGTTCTGGAGTGGGTGCTGCCGTTGGCGGGGCAGACCTCGATCCACCTCTCCTACACCGCCCACGTATCCGCTGCCGGCCGCCAGCCTCTGCGCCAGCTTGGCTATGGCGTGTTCCGGGACAGTCGGGGACTGCGGGGCGCTTTCACCTTGCCCCAACCGGAGCTCGTGGTCGTCGAGGGGCGCATCCAGCAAGCATACGCACCGCTCGCCAGTCGGTTTAGTAGCGGCTCTATCAAGACCGCGCTCAGTCGCGACTAGGTCGCCGGCGGCTAGGTTGTCACTGCTCGATGGCCGGGTGGGACGGGCGCGCCCAGCCGCCCCGGGTCACCCACACGACCGGGCACAATCCACGGCAACGGATCTGCGCTCGGCTCCTCCCGATTCGAGACTAACGCCCGTCCCGCCAGGCACGGACGCCACCTACCAGTCTTCCTCTTCCTCGTCCTCGTCCAGGTCGTCATCGCCGAGCCAGTCCTCGTCCAGATCTTCGTCCCAGTCGGGCGCATCGGGCTCCTCGGCGTAGTCGATTTCCGGCGGATGGAGGGCGACAATGACAAACGTCTCGCCACACTTCTTGCAGGTCACCGTGTCGCCTTCGTCAGCATCGAGCGGGATCATGATGGACCCCCCGCATTCCAAGCACTCTACTGTCACGGCTCCCTCCTCTCCTCGGACCACAGAACGCGGGCAAGTGTATTCCGGAGGCGAGCGCTGTCAACCTCGCGCCTGCGGCCCGATTGACCCACGCCACCTGCCGGCGACGAGGCTCCGTCGTCCTCTGTCTCCCTGCCGCCCGCACCCGCCAATGCGCATCGCGTCGCTGCCAGGAGACCACAGGGGGCAAGAGCCAGCTCGATGCCTGAAGCTGGCGCCCCCTAGCGATCGGCTGTCCGCGTCAAGGCTTGCGGCAAGAACGCCGCCACTTCGTTGCCTGGATCGATCGGTGGCTGCGGTTGCGGAAGATCAGTGAAGCGCAGTTTGGGGCAAGGCGACTCCACCGCTCGGTCGAGCAGCCAGAGGGCACGCGCTTCATCGCACTCGGTCCCCACCGGGTCGGAAGGCACGATGCGGTGGAACACCATGGCCAAACCGCGCGTCGCCGGGCCAGCGGCACACCACGCCAGCCACTGCAGCAGAAATGCTTCGCTCTTCCGGTTCGATACTCCCCACATCTCGAACTCGGCAATACCGGGCAGGAGGCGATACGGAGTCTTGGAGCGAATCATCTCGTAGCCCGCGTCGAGGGCAGCCTTCCGCACCCGAGAATCCATATCGTCGTTGGGAGGGCCAAATACGCGAGCATCCTGGCCGCGGCCGTGCGCCTCCAAGTCCAATCTGGCCGACAGTAGGTAGTCCTTCAGCTCCGCGTCGCCTAGTTGGGTATAGTGTCCTCCCACTACGCCGTGACTGCACACATCTAACTCGCGGCCCAGCGCCTCGATGTCGGCCCAGCTCAGCCGACCCTGGCGGCTCACTTGCCGGGTGTGTACGAACAGCGAACCCGTCAGGCCACGCTTCTGGATCTGCTCCGCGAGCCAGACGTCGCTGCTGTAACCATCGTCGGAGCAGAGGAACAGGCGTCCTGGAGAACTTTCCGCGCCCACGCCCAGGTCCTCGCGCAGAAGGCCGCCTGCTTGCGCCGCGCGCCATGCCCCCCGTGGCCTGCGCCACGCCTGGTGGCTCCATGCCGCGGCCGCCCGAGGTCCCAGCAAGAACGCTCCCAAACCGACGGTCGAGAGCTTGATGAATTGCCTGCGGTTGGTGGCCATCGGGACCTCCTTTCTCGTACGGTGGCCCCAGGATCGTCTGACCGGCCCCGGTGCGGAAAGGCGCGCCGTCAGCGGTCCGCCGAGGGCGTCGGCGGGCCGATCACCACCTGCGTGGCAACGGCTGGTGGGTGCAAGAGCGTGCCGAACACCGAGCAGTAGCGCTCCAACGACAACTGCACAGCGCGTTCGACCGCTTCCTGCAGCAGCCCTTCGCCCTCGAGCTCGAAGACCAGGCGCACCGCGGTGAGCCGCCGCGGATGGTCGGTCGCCCGGTCACCCTCGCAATGGACGGCGAACCGGCGGACGGCGAGCCGCTGCTTGGTCAAGATGGACACCACGTCCATGGCCGTGCACCCGGCCAGCGCCACGAGGAGCAACTCCACCGGCGATGGCCCGCGGTCGTCGCCGTGGGGTGCAAGAGCATCCGTCACCACACGATGGCCGCGTATGTCGGCGTGGAAGGTCAGGTGATCCTGCCAGGTCAGTTTGGCCTGGACGGCAGGCACTACGGTCATCGTACCTCTCCCTCGTCGGCGGGCGGTGCGTTGCCCGGCGACACACGACTCCGGAGCTGCAGCCCGAACCAGGCGCCTAGGCCGGCCAGGCCAAGAAACATGAGCAGCCACCCCCAGAGGACCTGGCGCGGCACGTCCGTGCTCAGGAGACCGGACGGCGGAGCGGTAGGCAAGACCGGACTCGTCCCCTCGCGCGCCTCCCATGCCCGAGCCGCCTGCGAGTCGCCCCCGCTTCCGGCACCCAGGCCGAAAAGCGAGCAGTGCTCCAGGGGTGCACCCGTCGAGAGCATCATCACGCAAACGTCGAGGCTGCGCGCTGAGGCAGGCATGACCACAAGCTGCAGCGTTAGCCGCACCTGGCTCCCAGCCGCCAACGTCGGCAGATACCATCGGGCAACGGTCTCCACCAGCGCCGCTTCGCCGCTCGTGGGCGTCGCATCCTCGATGCGCGCGAACGAAGGGACCGTCACGTCCAGGGTCACGTCTGCAAGGGGTGCGGTGTCGCGGTTGGCGACATCGACTAGCACTCGGCACGGCAGGCCCGGTGCGGGCAACGGGGGATCCAGGGCCACCTCCACGCGCAGCGCCCCGGCGGGCGCGGGGGTTGGCTCCGCCGTCGTCTGACTGCGCGGGGTACGCGTCGGTCGCCGGGTGCGCGTTGGCTGGGCTGGAATGGCCGTCGCCTCCAGGGTCGCGGCTGGGGGTGCTTCCGCCGGCTCGCTCGTCGCCGTGGGCGTGGGTGCAATTGTCGGCAGCTCCATGAGCGGCGTGGGCGTGACTGGCTCGCTCGTGGGCGAGCTAGGCCGCTCGCTTGTCGGCACCTGGCTGGGCTCCTCGGTGATGGGAGTCAGCTTTGGCGTCTCCGTTGCCTGCAACCAGACGGCCGCCTGTGCGCGGCTCGCGGCGAGCGCCGGCATGAGCAAACACACCGCGACGGCAGCGCACAGCCAAGATAGGATGCAGCCGCGCAGCGGAGGGACGTTCATCGGTGGCTCACCTCGGATACTAGGGACGCCCCATCCACTGGTCAAACATCGCGCAGGCGACATCGAGAGAGCGAAGGGCCGCACAGCGAGCCAGCAGTCCGGTGCTGCGCGAGGCCCGATCCACGAGAGCCTGCAGGGCGGAGTGCGGTCCAACGATCCGGCTAGAATTAGGAGGCCAACTCGATGGCGCGATGAGAGCACCGTGGGAGGTGGACAATGGCGCATCGACGCCCGCGCACGCGCAGGATGGCAGCAGGCCGGCTGGCCCTGGGAGTCGTTATCGGCATCACCGCGGTCGTTGCGTTGCTCGGCCTGGCTCGCGCCACGCCGGCCGCGCCGCGGTCTGCGTTGGCGGCCGACCCCACGCAGCGGGGGAACCAAGCGTTCGCCAAGAGCACCCTATCCTACGCCTATGAGGACGAAAGCTACACCATCGATCTGTATGCGCCGACGGCTCCTGGCCGCTGGCCGGTGGTTATCCTCTTGCCTTCCGGCTCGAGCGGCGGCCCGGAGAACCACGTGGGCCATGGCGAGCATCTCGCCAGCTGGGGCTACGTGGTCGCGGTGCCTCGAGGTCTCGGCTTCGTAGCGCCCAGTGACGCGGGTGACAACGCAGCTCGGGCGGTGGCGGTGCTGGACGCCGTTCTGGCAAGCGAGCGGGAGCATACTACCGACCGCATCGCGATCGTCGGCACCCACTTCAACGGCGCCAGCGCCATGCGCGCGACGCTGCTCGACGTGCGCTTCAAGGCCATCGTCGGCCTGCATCCCGATCTCATGCCCTTCACGGCAAGCGGCTCGCGGAGCCTTCGCGTCCCCTACTTGATCCTGGGGGGCAGCGTCGAGGGCGGCATTCTTTGTCCGTTTAGCCAGGCCTGGATGGAGCTGTACTTCAACTCGGGCAGCGCTCACAAGTCCGCGTACTACTTCAACGAGGCCCATCCAGGGGACTTCCAGGAGCCACCTTACGAGGATCTCGGCGATTTCTGCGGCCGGCCGCGGGCTACGCCCTTCCCTTGGATCCGGGGCCTCATGACTGCCTGGCTAGAGTACTACCTGAAGGGCAATACCGCCTTCTTCGATGTCCTGTACCGACCAGGCGGCCTGCCCCGGCCCGCTGCCGAGACCTCCGACAGCGAGGCCATCAATGCTCCACAGGGCTTGACGGCCGCCCCGCTGGGCAACGACGGGGTTCAGCTGCGCTGGAGCGAAGTGATCAGCGACACCACGGTACTCCACTCCTACCGGCTGTTCCGCTCGGAGGCAGGCAGCTCCTACCACAGCCTGGCCGATGTGCCTCTGACGCAGACGGAGTACCAGGACCTGGGCGTGTCGGCCGGTGTGTCGTATGGCTACACCGTCGCCTACCTGGACCGGGCCGGGAACGTGTTCCAGACGGCCGAACCGGTGACGGTGCAAGGCGGCGCGCCGACCTTCACACCGACTGCCAGTGCCTCACCGACACGCACCCCACGGCCAACCGCCACCGAGACGCCGCTGCGCAGCCCGACAGCGACCCGCACGGCCACCGCATCACGAACCGCAACGCGCACCCGGACTCCCGACCCGCGGTGGACGAGTACCTCCACAGCGACGCCGACGCGTCCTGCGGACCTCGAGGCATGGGCGTACCTACCGTTCGCAGGTCAGTCGGCGGTGCTGGGCCGCCCCTAACCTGGAAAACTCGCTAGGCGGCTGGGCCTGTGGCCAGCGCAGCCGGCGCTGCTTGCGGCAGCGCGCCAAACTGGGTGGCGTAGAGCTCGGCGTAAAGCCCTCCGTGAGCCACCAGGTCCCCGTGTCGCCCCTGCTCCACGATCCGGCCTTGGTCCAGCACCACGATCCAGTCGGCGCGCCGAACCGTGGACAGCCGATGGGCAATGATCAGGCTTGTCCGACCGGCGAGGAGCTGCTCCAGCCCGCGCTGAATGACCGCTTCAGTACGGGTATCGACACTGGAGGTCGCCTCATCCAGGATGAGAATCCGCGGATCGACCAACGCCGCCCGCGCCAAAGCCACCAGCTGCTTCTCACCGGCGCTCAGCAGGCCACCCCGTTCGCCCAGGTTCGTCTCGTAGCCTTCCGGCAACCGGGCGATGAACTCGTGCGCGCCGACCGCCGCAGCCGCCGCCTGCACTTCGGCCAGGCTTGCCTCCGGCCGCCCGAAGCGGATGTTGTCGGCAATGGTGCCGCCGAACAGGAAGGCATCTTGCGGCACCATGCCCATCGAGCGCCGCAGGCTGGCTTGTGTCACCGACCGGACATCGTAGCCATCGATCGTCACCCGGCCTGCCGTGACGTCGTAAAAGCGTGCCACGAGATTGGCCAGCGTGGTCTTGCCGGCCCCGGTAGGACCGACCACGGCCACGGCTGTCCCGGGCTCGATCGTCAGGTCGATGCCCTTGAGTACTGGCTCGCTCGGCACGTAGCCGAACCACACCGCCTCCAGGGCAATTCGCCCTTCGGGCAGGGGCAATTCGATGGCCTGGCTGCTGTCCTGCACCGTAGGCCTCTCGGCCAGGAGGTCAAACACCCGTTCGGCGGCTGCCAGGGCGGCTTGGCCCATGGTGTAGAGCGCCGAGAGCTGCTGAATAGGCCGGAAGAACTGGCTTACCCACAACAGGAAGGCGACGACCGTGCCAACGGCGATCCGCTCGGCGCCAGCCAGCCAAGTGCCCACCAGTAGGACAACCACGGTGGCCAAGGCACTCAGGATGTCTACGGCCGGCATGAAGGCGCTGGTGACGGCCACGGCACTGACGTTGGCATCGCGATTGGCGGCATTGGCGGCGCTGAAGCGATCGATGTTGGTCTCGGTGCGGGCGAACGCCTGGGCTTCGCGGATACTGGTGATGTCGGTCTGCAGGTTCGTGGATACTTGTCCGATAGCCACCCGAGCGCGCCGATACCGCTCCCGGCTCAGCCGCGAGAAGTAGCGCGTGGTCAGGATCATGAGCGGTACCACCGTCATGGTCACCGCCGCCAAGAGAGGGCTGGAGGCTAGCATCACCACCCCAATGGCGAGCAAGCCCAGAAGAGCGCCCAGCGCCTGCGCCGCCCCCTGGCTCAGGAAGCCGCCGATGAGTTCGATGTCGTTCACCAACCGGCTCATCAGGTCGCCCGCTTCGTGCCGCTCAAAGAAGTCCAGGGACAGCCCCTGCAGGGTGTCGAAGACGTGTTGCCGCATTCGCGCCAGGACGCGCTGGCCGATGGCCCCGATGATCAGCACCTGTCCGGCAAAACCGACGAAGCCCAGGACGTAGACGGCCAAGAGAAGCAGCATCGACGTTCGCAGACCGGAAGGGTCCGCGCCGGGGACCAGATAGCGGTCGACCGCCCGGCCGATGATCGCCGGCCCCAGGGCCTGGCTGGCCGTCCCGGCAATGACGAACACACACGCCAGGGCCACGGCGCGAGCATGCGGGCGTAGGTAGGCGAGAAAGCCGCGCAGTGTGTCGCCACTCCGGACCGCCGGCGCCTGGTCGGCCAACTCCGCCAATCTCCCGAAGCCAGCGTGCACGCTACCTCACCTCCTGTCGCTCGTCACGGCCGACTGCGGATCCTGGCTGGACCGCTGGGCGCAAGACGGCACCGTCTGGTCAGCCGCGAGAGCTGCGTCGCCAGGCCACCAGACGGCGTCGCCGACCAGCTGCGAGCATACGATTTCGGCATACAGAGGGCTACTGGCCAAGAGTTCGCTGTGGGTGCCCTCGCCCGCGATTCGCCCGTCGTCAAGCAGCAAGATCTTATCCGCTCGGAGCACTGTCGAGATGCGCTGCGCAATGACAAAGGCCGTACGGCCCTCCAACAAGGCCAGGAGGGCTTCCTGCAGCCGCATTTCGGTCGTCGCGTCGACCGCCGAGGTCGAATCATCGAGGATGAGGATGCGCGGATTGACGAGCAAGGCGCGCGCAATCGCGATGCGCTGCTTCTGGCCGCCGGAGAGCCGAACCCCCCGCTCGCCGACGGGGCTGTCGTAGCCTTCGGGCAAGGCGACGATGAACTCGTGTGCTTGGCCAGCACGGCTGGCCGCTTCGATCTCGGCCATGGTGGCCTCGGGTCGTCCGTAGGCGATGTTCTCGCGGATGGTCCCCGAGAACAGGATGGGCTCCTGCAGCACGACGCCAATCTGGCAGCGCAGCGACTCGAGCGTCACGTCGCGGACGTCAACGCCATCCACGGTGATCCGGCCTCCGGTCACATCGTAGAACCGCGGGATGAGATTGACGATGGTGCTCTTGCCCGAGCCAGTCCGTCCCAGGATGGCGACCATCTGCCCTGGTGACACGTGGAAGGAGACGCCCTTGAGCACCTCCGTCTGGCTGCCGACGTAGCGGAAGCGCACATTCTCGAATCGAACCTCGCCTCGGATCGGCGGCAAGCGGATGGCGCCTGGCCGATCCGTCACCTCGATGGGCGAATCGATCACCTCGAAGATGCGAGCCGCGGAAGCGCTCGCCCGGGAGATACCGCCCGCAACGCCACCCAAGATGAAGAGCGGCACGAGGAGCATCGCCAGATAGGCGTTGAAGGCCACAAGTTGGCCAACCGTCATGGTGCCGCCGATGACGGCGTTGCCTCCCAGCCAGAACACGATGAGCGTTCCCAGGTTGGCGAACAAGAAGACGAGCGGGAAGCTGGCTGCAAAGGCCCTTACGAGCCGCAGCCAGATGGCGAGCAGCTCATCGTTGGCCCGAGCAAAACGCTGGCGCTGGCTACCTTCGGCGGCGAAGGCGCGAACGAGGCGAGCACCGGCGATGTTCTCCTCCAAGACAGTGTTCAGCGCGCCCAGCTTGGCTTGCGCCTGCCGGAACATTGGCTGGATGACCCGGACAAAGATACTGAGGCTGACCAGGATACCGAGGACGGCGCTGAGCCCTGCCAGGGCCAGGCGCCAGTTCATGGCCAACAGAATGGCCACGCTGCCAACCAAGAGCACCAGCGCCGATACGAGCTGCAGAAAGCCCAGCCCCACGAACTGCCGCACGATTTCGACGTCGCTTGTCACCCGGGTCATGAGTTGGCCGGTCTGGGCGCGGTCGTGGTAGGAGAAGGACAGGCGCTGCAGCTTCTCGTAGATGCCATTGCGCAGGTCGAAGGCCACGTGCTGACTGGCTGCCTCCGACCAGTACCCCTGGAGAAAGGCGAAGAGACCCCGCACGGCCGCAACCGTCAGAAGGGCCGCTGCCGCCTGCCCGGCTGCCCCCAGGTCGCGAGCCTCGACGCCAGCGTCGATGGCCGCCTGCAGCACGCGCGGCATGAGGAGGCCGGTGGCGCTGGCCATCACGAGGGCCACGAACGCTCCGCTGGCGGTGCGCCAGTAGCGGGTGAGGTAAGCCAAGGACCGCGAGAGTGGGCGCATGTCGATCGCCGCTTTGAGTGTAGCACCCCTCAGGTCACTGCGGCCGCCTCAGGAACGTCGCCGCCAGGCGCAGGACGTGGCGTTGCCACTGGCGTATTGCGGTCCGCTTTGGCCCTGGTGTCATTGGCTCGGCGCCGCCACTCGGGTCAACGGGTCGGACGGCCAGTGGGATCATCGGCGAGGCGTTGCCACGGCGGTCCTCGGCAGGCGCTGCCGTATGCACGGTGCCGCCGCCGGCATCCCTCGGCAAGCGCCCTGCCTATCGGTGACAGGGCAAACATGGGCACCGTGCGTGCCATGCGTTACAATGGGCTTCTGGCACCCGTTGCCGAGCCGCCTCTGCGGGAGCGCAAGGCGGGGACAGGGCAGCCGCTGCCTTGCCCACGGCCGAGGGAGCATGGCCGAGCGCACGATGTCGCCCCCACCCACAACCGGCGGATCCGTTGCACGGCCGCCGACCGCCGGCTGCCCCTACTCGTCCGAGTTTCTGGCAGCTCAGCAGGCCCGCCTGCTCGCCGAGCGGGAGCTGCTGGCTGGCATTCTCCAAGTAGCCGGGTTGTGGGGCGTGACCGCAACCGGTGCCGCAGCGGAGGCAAGCCTGGCCGACGCCAACGTGGCCGCCGTTGCCCGCGACGACATTCGTGGCGCACCGACCGACCCACCAAGGCCATGGGACGACCCGGTGCCGGATGGTTCCCCGCCGGGCAGTCCGCTGCCGGACGATCCGCTGCCCGATGGTTCCCTGTCGGGTGATCCCCTGCCAGATGATCCGCTGCTCGATGGCCCGCAGTCGCTGACCGCCGACGAGCTGGCGACCGATCTGCAGACCATCGGCGCCTTCCTGCTGCGCGAGCTGGACGACGCCCTCGGGCGCCTGCAAGACGGGACCTACGGCTGGGACCCCACACGCGCCGTGTGGCTGCGCGAAGATCGACTCCGCAGCCTGCCCTGGGCGCGCCAGGAGCTGACGCGGCCGGTCTGCACCGAGCCCAACGGCCAAGTCCGGGCCTCCGCGCCCGGCGCCGGGAGTACGCTCTCCGCGTCCGACGGCCAAGCCCCGGCTTCCGGGCCGGACGCCGGGAGTGGGCCCTCCGAGCCCGACGGCCAGGTCCCGGGCTCCGGACCCGACGCCGAAAGTGGGCTCTCCAAGCCGGCCGACAGCTCTTGATGAAAGCGCGGTTCGGCGCGTCCTCGGCCCAACGCAACGCCTTTGGAGCGCCCAGCAGGTAGCGGCTAGAATGGCTTCCGTGGCGCGACACGTGAGCCCAGTGCGGCTGATTGGCCTGGCAGCCGCCGTCCTGGTCGTCGATCAGGTCAGCAAGCACCTGGTGTTGCGCGCCTTGCCGCCCGGGATGTCGTGGCCGGGGGCAGATGCCCCGCTGGGCCGCTACTTCAGTTTCACCCACGTAACGAACACAGGCGTCGCTCTTGGCATGCTGCAGGGTCACAGTGAGATCCTTGCCCTCGTAGCCATTGCCGTGGTGTTGGTCCTGCTGCTTTATCGGCAGCGGCATGCGCGCAAGGACTGGCTGCTGGACGGCGCCATCGGTCTTCAGGTTGGCGGTGCGATGGGGAATCTCGTGGATCGGCTCACAGCGGGACACGTCATCGACTTCGTCGACCTGAAGTTCTGGCCGGTCTTCAACGTAGCCGACGCGGCCATCTCATCGGGCGTGGTGCTGCTTGCCTGGCGGATGTGGCGCGAGGACCGACGGAGGGAATCTGCCATGCCCAGCCTACCGCCGGCGGGGACGAGCGCCAACGCCCCGGGGACGGCGGTGACGAGCGCCAACGCCCCGGGGACGGCGGGGACCAGCTCCAACGCCCCGGCGACGGCGGTGACGAGCGCCAACGCCCCGGCGACCGCGGGGACCAGCCCTGAACCCCCGGGGACGGCAGAGCTGGCTGCCAGGGGCGCGCCCGGTCCGCATGCAACGTAACCACAGCCCGCAACGAGGCCCGGCCGCAGGCAACGCCCCCCGCGGGATGACAGCTCACGCCAGGCCGCCAAGGTCAATGTGACTCCCGAGCCACCGAATCGTGCCGAGTTCGTCGTGCCACCCAAGGCCGCCGGCAGCCGACTTGCGTTCGTCGTGCCGCGCGATGCGGCTGGCGAGCGGCTGGACACCTTCCTGGCCCGGCAAGTACCGGATCGCTCGCGCAGTGACCTCCAGCGGCTGATGCGCCGCGGCTTGGCCTGGCGCAACGGCCGATTGGCATTGCCCAGCGAGCGCCTCGCAGCCGGCGACACGATTGCCCTGGAGCTCCTCCCGCCTGAGCCGGTGGCGGCAGTCCGGCCGGCGCCCTCGACCGAGCTTCGTGTGCTCTACGCCGACGCAACACTGATCGTGGTGGACAAACCCTCCGGCCTGGTGGTGCACCCCGCAGCGGGGCACCAAGACGACACGCTGGTGAATGCCCTGGTCCACCGGTTTCCGGATCTCCTGACGGAGTTTTCCGGTCCGCGCCCCGGGGTGGTGCATCGGCTCGACCGGGACACCTCGGGCGTGCTCGTGGTGGCACGCACCGTGGCCGCCGCCGAGTCCCTGCAGCGGCAGTTCCGGCGACGGACGGTGCGCAAAGTCTACCTGGCTCTGGTGCGGGGTGAGATGACTCCGCCGGCCGGATTGATTGACGCTCCGGTGGGCCGTGACCCCAGGCACCGCCAGCGAATGGCGGCGCTAGCCACGGGACGGACTTCGCAGACCGCCTACCGTGTCCTGGCCGTCACCAGCGGGTACAGCTGGTTGGAATTGCAGCCACAGACCGGTCGGACGCACCAGATTCGCGTGCACCTGGCGGCGGTCGGCCATCCGGTAGCCGGAGATCGAACCTACGGCCGACGCGACCGACAGATCGATCGTATGGCCTTGCACGCCTGGCAACTGGAAATCGAGCATCCGGCGACCGGCGACCGCATGGCCTTCCAGGCACCGGTACCCCGCGACATCGCCGACGCCGTCGAACGGCTCTTCGGACCCGGAACTGGGCCCTAGGAGCGGAACAGCTGCCGGGCGCTGTCTTTACTTCGCAGGCGTTTCCCCGCTGCCCGCCGCGCTCTCGGAGTTCCCGGTGGGCCGCTCACCTTCGCCCGACGCAGCCTTGCGGAACTCGCGGATGGCCTTGCCCAGTGCGCCGCCCACTTCGCCCAGGCGCCCGACGCCAAAGAAGATGACCACAATCACTAGGACGACGAGCAGCTCAGGGGTACCCAGACTGGGCATCGATGCCTCCCTTGTTGGCGTTGCGCTTGGGAATCAGTATAGCACCTGGGGTGGGGCACGCTCCTGCCTACTGGCGCGGCGTGCCATAGGCGGCCAGATCAGCCCAGATCGCTTCTTCGGTCAGCGGATTGTCGCCCTCGCGCAGCCTCTCTAGCCATTGCTCGCGGATGGCCCGCAGCTCGCTCGAGTACGCTCCCCGCACGCGGCGCTCGCTCAGTTCGAGCGCCTCCTCGAAATCGGCGATTGCACCCTCGCGGTCGCCCACCAGGGCGCGGATCATGGCACGGCGGTCGAGGGCCACGACCATGTCATCCGGCGCCAACTCGATCGACCGGTCGCAGTCTGCCAGCACCTCGTGCGGGTCGTCGAGCAGACCGCGATAGTAGCAACGATGGCTGTAGGGCCACCAGTTGTCCGGCAGAGCACGGATCGCCTCGTCGTACACCGCCAGGCTTTCCTCGAACCTGCCCAGGCGCCGCAGGCAGGCTGCCTTGATTCGGTAGTAGTGCCAGTTCGAGGTCGGGTGGTCCCGAATCAGACGATCCGCCCGCTCGATACACGGCTCGTTCAGCCAGTTGTGGTAGAGGAGGAACAGCTCTAGATAACGGCCCGTCTCGGTGCGCCAGAAGACGGCTCCGCCGCCACAAGCCAAACAGCCAAAGAGAAGAAAACCGGCCACGAGCAACCGAAAGAACCGCCGCACACACCCCGGCTCCGCAGGATCGAAGAAGCGAATGAGGCGTCGCAATCGGCTGTCGGCTGGCGGGTTCGTGCTTGCGGCGTCGGATGGCGCGGCCCGCTGGTTCGCGGTCGCAACGTGGGACGGCTCGGCCGGCTGGTTCGCGGTCGCACCGTGGGACGGCTCGGCCGGCTGGTTCGTGGTCGCAGCGTCGGATGGCTCGGCCGGTTGGTTCGTGGTCGCAGCGTCGGATGGCGCGGCCCGCTGGTTCGCGGTCGCAACGTGGGACGGCTCTGCCGGCTGGTTCGCGGTCGCAACGCGGGGTGGCTCGATGGGGTGGTTCGTGGCTGCAAGGCTGGACGGCTCCATGGGTTGGTTCGTGGCTGCAACGCCGGCTGGCGCGACCAGTTGGCTGGCGGTAGCCGGCCCGCGGAGGCTGAGCAACGCCACCGTCTCCCGCTGCCAGGCGTCTGCACCGCCGCCAGTGGGTCCCGTACGGCCAATGGTTGTTGTCTGGGCCGCCATTTCTCGAGATGCACCTTCCTCTGGCTGGGCGCCCTGGACGCCCTGGTTGGGCGTAGACACGCTGGACGCCATCGTGCGGGCTCTCCTCTCGATCGTAGCCCCGAGGAAGCGCGCGTCAAGTGCGCGCCCCATGCACGTCAGGGCGACGTGCGGACCAGTGGGCAACTGCGGCCGCCGACAGTCTCTCCCGCACGTGCGCACGTGACGGTCATGGCAGCACACCGGGGCACAGGCGGAATCGGGCGACGGGCGCGGCGTGCCCAGACGCACGGCATAACCGATACCCATGGCCGAGGACCGCCTCCCGCCGTCCGGGAGGCAGCGGCACGTGCTGAAAGCTTGGCCCGTGCTTGTTTGACGCCGTTCCGCGTGGCGGCTACAATCTTCCTGCCGCCCGACGTAGCTCAACTGGCAGAGCAGTGGACTCTTAATCCATTGGTTGTGGGTTCGAGTCCCACCGTCGGGTCCAGAGAGAAGCCCGGAATGACGCCACATTCCGGGCTTCGTGCTTTCGACCGCGCACCGGAGCGGCAGCAGTTACGGCAGCTATTCGCTCCGATTCGGTTCGAAAAGGACGTCCTGCATCCGTTGGGCGGCCGCCCTCTGAGCGCAAGACACCCACGCCCTTGCTTCACCAGCAGTCACGGGACTTGGCTCTGGCACACACAGCGGCAGTATCATGTCGCCTAATCACTCCCGACGTGAGGAGCCGAGGTGCAAGAGCCGCTTTCCGACACCCCCCCGGAAGCGCAGCGCCTACTCATCGCGCTGCTTCGCGAGGCACCACCCTGGCGAAAGGCCCAGATGATGGACGAGATGTCGCGCGCTGTCCGTCAACTGGTTCTCAATGGCTTGGAGGCGCGACATCCCGATGCGACCCCCGCGCAGCTGCGCCGACGGTTGGCCGACATCCTTCTCGGTCCGGAGCTTGCAGCGCGCGCGTACGGTCCCGGCGATGAATGCTGAAGCGAAGGAGACTGGCCCAGTCGCAGTTGCTCTGCGGATCTGTCGCGCCCTAGAGGAGCTCGGTGTCCGCCACTTCGTCGGCGGGTCGGTTGCCAGCGCGCTCCACGGGGTCGGCCGCGCAACGATGGACGTGGACATCGTCGCCGAGCTGCGGACGGACCAGGTGGAACGACTTCTCATCCTCCTGGGCGACGAGTTCTACGCCGATCCCCAGATGATACGATCTGCTGTCGACCACCGCCGCAGCTTCAACCTCGTGCACCGGGAGTCGATGTTCAAGGTCGACGTCTTCGTGCCGCAGCCACGCCCGTTCGAAGCGGAGCAACTCGCGCGCCGGGAGCGTCGCCAACTGTCTGCCGATCCGGACAGCGAGGTATACGTCGCGACGGCAGAAGACATGGTGCTGGTCAAGCTCGAGTGGTATCGCAAGGGAGGCGAGGTATCCGATCGCCAGTGGCGCGATGTGTTGGGAATCCTCCAGGTGCAAGCCGATCACCTGGACCGCCGCTATCTGCAGCAGTGGGCGAGCGGGCTTGGCGTGTCCGACCTGCTGGAGCGAGCTCTTGAGGCCGCGGAACCCTTGTGGCATTAGAATAGCCGTTCTCGACTGTGCGCACCCCTTCCCCCGTGCGCGGTAGTCACCCGGGCCAGCCATCACCTGCCGCCGGTCAGCGCCGGCGTCGACGCTGGGGTCGGTGTGCCCTGTACCACTGTCTCCCCGTGTCGAACCAGCGGCCGCCAGATCAGCGACCCGGAGACGGTAAGCGTGAATGGGTCCCGTGGTATCGAGGGTGCAATGGCTCGACCAGCAGTGCCCGTTCGGGAACATCGCGCCGTCGATGTCCCTGCGCTGGACGTAGCTTTGGAGGCCTCGGGTCGCAACCGTCCGCACGAGCGCATCGCCTCCTCACCGCTGGCCGCCCCTAGTTCGTGCGTGTTCTTGGATCAGTACCGGCGGAGCGTACCGCCCCACACCTGCCAGGCCAAGAGCGCTTTCGCAACCATGCTCAGCACCATGTAGGTCTTCTCACCAACGAGATAGTCGCGCCAGATGCCGACCTTCCGGTACTGGAGGACCATGGTGATCGCGAAGATGTTGAAAGCCACGAAGAGACTGCCGACGATGGCGTAGACGAAGCGTGGGATCTGCCCTGGCGGCAAGCCCTCCTGAAGGGAATAAGCCCACAGAATCGAGGTGATAGCGATCCAGGGCGTGATGCCTGCGATGCAGCCGAAAGTGAAGTGCTTCCAGTCAACCGGGGTGCGGCCTTCATTGGCCGCCTCCATGCTCCACCCGAACAGGATCATCGCGACGTTGCAGCCGGCGATGGCGATAAGCGCCGGGAAATCGGTGATGAAACAGAGCGACGCGATGGCGACGATCATCACCGTTGACGAGAAGGCATACTCCACCCACCGCAGCGGGTTCATGCCGCGAGCGAGCCACGCCTCGTAGCGGTGGCGCAGGAACCAGCCAGCGCACGCATGGGCGATGGCGCTCATCAGGAAGAAGCTCGCGATCAGATACGCGAGCGGGAACGACACCAGCTGTACGGTGGAGGGTTCGATCCCCGCAAACCGGCCATCGACGATGATCGGTCGGACGGTCGGCACGACGACCTCGAAGAGCACGGCAGTCCTCGATATGAGGAGCATGAGGACGAACTGGCCGCCATGGGCAAGGACGAGGAAGCGGTTCCAACGGCGCAGCGAGCGAGCCTGGTCCGCAGGGATGGCCGGCGCGGCGGTGGGTGCGGCGTTTCTGGTATCGGCGACCGACATGGCTCGCAACTCCTGACGGAGAAAGTGAATCGCGGACAAGCGCTGATAAGACGGCTTGGGCCGGACGATGACGCTGTCGGTTGGTCCAGCATCGGAACGCCAGCGCCGGACCGTCGGTAGCGTAGACCAGGTTCGCCGAGGCGTCAAGGGACGGCGGGCCGCCGCGGGCGCGATCCATTCCCTCGGTGCAGCGTACCACGTGCTCGCAACGGTCCGCCTAACCGGGAAGAGCGCTCACCTCGGCGCCCAGCAGAGTCGCCTCGGCCAGCGCGAGGATCTTGTGCAGCAGCCTCTTGCCCCCGAGGCCGCGACGCGCGCCAGTGGCCTACGAGTCGTCCTTTCCGAACCTTAGCGGCGCACGCGTTCATCGGCCCCCGCGGTACTCCCAGACGAGCTCGCTGCTGGGCCACGATCTTGCGTTGACGGGAAGCCGCCCTGCGATCGGCTGCCCGAACTATTGCCAATCCAGCTTGCTCTCCAGCACGACGAACGACAGGACCGGCTTCATCGCCGGCGGCACTTACCAGCTTGTGTCAACTGCCCCACGGCGCAATTGCATCGGCGCTAAGGCAGCCGTTGGCCAGGGCCCGGTGTTGAACTTGCCGAGATCTGGCCACAACGGCTCCCCGCCCGCCGTCGGGCCGGCGAATGGCCTGCTGGGTAAGCTCCAGGCATCACCCCAAGAACCGCTCCAATCGTCCGCCCGGAATCCGCCGAGCGACGAGAAGGGGTCGGTCGAGTTCCAGCCCCAGTCATCGGGCAGCAGCGATCTCGGCCAGACACCGTCGGCCTTGCTCGGCGATTGGCGCGCCGTACCGGCATGGAGGCCGTAGTCACCACCCGCGAACGGGAATGCGTTGGCCCACGGCTGCCAGGCCGGCGGCGGGTTCAACATCGAGACGCGCCAGGAGTCGCCCCCGATCGGGCTACCCAGCGATCCGGCCGGCCAGCTCGCCTCGCTCGAGCCCACGCCGGAGAGCGGGCCAGAGTACATCTCGAAAAGGGATAGTCCCGGCAACGCGACGAGGAGCATCTGAGTCTCCATAACGCCGGGAAAGAACGGTTCGATCAGCGGATCTAACACCTCCAATAAGGAGGGATCCGCTTCCAGCGTCCAGTCCGGCGGGACCTCGGCCTGCGCTCCGGCCCGGTCGATGAACCGCAGCGGGTTCTGGTGGGCATAGGCGTAGGGGTTCAGCCGGCGCGGGTCGCGCGGGACCGGCCAGACGGCGTCGCGGGTGGTGAAGCGCGCCGCCTGCGGATCGTACAGGCGCGCCCCCATCTGATAGAAGCCGCCAACCGGCTCGAACCGCACGCCGTGGCGGCCGATGAAGGTGAACGGCTGGTCGCTCGTGCCCGTGTGCCCCAGCGGCAGGCCGTATGGCTCGTAGGCGTAGGCGTCGGTGACCTCGCCGGCGCGGTCGGTCAGGAACAGCGTCGAGCCGACCCGATCGAAGTGGTAGAAGGAAACGTCCTTCGTGTTCGGATCGATGCTATAGAGCAGCGAGCCGTCGGGCGCCCGAACGTACAAACGCGTGTAGGACCCCGCCGCCGACTCGGCGACGACCGGGAAGCCCGGCAGGGCATAGCTGCGGACGTAGGACGTGACGACGCCGTCCGCAGCGCGCCGCCACAGCATGCCCAAACCGTTGTACGCGAGCGCCACGACGGCGCGCCCAGCCTCGATGCCGATGGTGCGATCGAAGTCGTCATAGCTGAGCGTGCCCCGGGGCGTGCTCGTCTGCCGTCCGCGGGCGTCGGAGGCGCAGCCCGTCGAGCTCGGCCGGCTCGCCGCGTCGAAGGTGGCGGTGAAGGCGATCTGCTCGGTGATCGCAGGTAGCAACGGCAGGCTTCGCGACTCGAGAGTGGGGCTGCCCTCGGCGTCGAGGGTGACTTGCTGATCGGCCACAAGCCGACCGTCGAGCGTATCGCGCAATCCTGTCACCCGACCGACCGCGTCGTGCGTGATGCCGGTCAACACGCCGTTCGAGCGCAGGATCTCGACCAGCCGCCCGTCGGCATCGTAGCCGAAGCGCAGCCAGGCCCCCGATGCTTCGTCGGACACGCGCAGCGGCAGGTTCCGAGTGTCATACTCATAATGCACCGTCGTCCGACCGTCGTAGTCGAGCGACGCGAGCCGTCGGCCGGCATCGTACGTCGCCCGAAGGCGCGCCTCGGCCCCGCCGACCGGTTCCCGGCTCTCGACGACATCCCCCCGCAGATCGTAGGCGAGGTCCAGGCCATCCGTCGACACGAGGCGGCCCGCCGCATCGTAGACGTAGCGCAACGTTTGGCCACCGGAGCTGGCCAGGCCCACGATCCGGTCCGCCGCGTCGTAGGTGATGGTGGTGGACGTCCCGTCGGGATAGTGGAGCTCGCCGAGGCGTCCGTTGGCGTCCAGGTCGTGGCCCCACTCGTTGCCCAGAGGGTCGCGGTGGCTCTGCAGGCGACCCATGTTCGTCAAGGTCGCCCGCCCAACCTGGCCGCGCAGATCGCCGATCGAGGTCAGTCGACCCATGCCGTTGCGGGTGTATGTGGCCGTGCCCAGACCGGGAACCGTCACCGCCGCCAGCCGCCCCGCGGCATCGTATGTGTAGCTCGTGTGGCGTTCCGCTCGGTCGGTCCGGCCGGTGAGCCGGCCCATCGCGTCGTAGGTCAGGCGCATGACACCGCCGGCGGGGTCGGTGACGGCCGTCGGGTGGCCCAGGGCGTCGCTCTCGATGGCGAGATGAAACCCCAGCGGCGAGGTGATGCCCGTCAGCACGCCCTCGGCGTCGCGGCCGATGGCCCAGGTGCCTCCGCTGCCGTCGGTGAGTGCGCGCAGCCAGCCACGCGCGTCGTAGGCCAGGCGGAGCGTGTTCCCGTTGCGGTCGGTGACCGCGGCCAGTCGACCGGCGGCGTCATAGGTGTAGCTTGTCGCGGCGCGGGTGGCATCCGTGGCGCCGGTGAGCCGGTCCATCGCGTCGTAGGCAGCGCCAGCGGTCGCGGCCAGGGGGTCGGTCAGGGCGACGAGGTTCCCGCTGGCGTCGTAAGCGAACCGGGTCGTCCCCCCAGCGGGTCCGTGACGGCCACCAGGCGGTCGCCGGCGTCGTGCTCGAACCGCGCCGTGCTGCCGTCGGGGCGGGTGATCGAGGCGAGGCGGCGGTGGGCGTCATAGCCGTAGGTGGTGACGCCCGTATCGTCGTCGGTGCGGCTGGCGACGGTCGCATCGGCGTGGTAGGAAAAGCGGGTGGTCCCACCGGTGGGCGTCGTGGCCGTCAGGGGCTGCCCGCGATCGTTGTAGGTGTGCGTCCACTCGCCACCGGCGCGATCGCGATAGGCGAGCACGTTGCCCCGCTCGTCGTAGGTGAAGGACTCGCTCGTATCGTCGGGATAGGTGATGCCGACCAGGCTGGGCAGGGCGAAGACAACGGTGTCGCGTGCCCGCTCTCCGCTTACAAAGGTCTGCTCCCGCGCCGCATACGAATAGCGGATGGTGTGACCGAGCGCGTCGGTGTAGGTGGCGAGATGTCCGGACGGCTCGTAGTACGTCACCGAGGTCGTATCGCCCAGGCGGTCGGTGATTGCGACCAAGCGCGCGGTCGTCGTAACGCAGGGTCGTGGTGTTGCCGGGGGGGTCCTCGATGGCGGTGCACAGGCGCCCGTCGACGTGCGTGAACGTGCGCACGCCGCCCGTCGGGTCGGTGACCCGCGTCTGACCCTCGGCCGGAGTGGCGTGCTCGATGACGGTCGCGTTGTCGCCGGCATCCGCCTGGCGTACCGCGCGGCCGGCCACATCGTACGCCTGGCGAAAGGGAACGTTGCCCCGCGGCAAGGTCCGCGCCGTCATCAGCGGCCCTTCGCCGCGGCGCATGTCGTAGGTGTAGGCGGTCACCCCACCCAGGACGTTGGTCGCGCTGGCGAGGGCGCCGGTGGCGTCGTAGGCGAGAGTTACCTGTCGGCTCCCGTCCGTGACCTGCGATAGCCGGTCGCCGGTGTAGGCGTAGGCGAGAGTCCGTCCGAGGCCGTCCGTCACCTCTTCGAGCCGCCCGCTTTGGCGGTCGCGGTGGAACGTAAGACGGTTGTGGTTGCGATCCTGCAGCTCCTGCAGCTGCCCGGCCTCGTCGAACCGCATGACGGTCTGCCGCAGCGGATCCAGCAGCCAGAAGTTCCCGCCCCCGTCCTGCTTCAGCTCGTACGGCACCGGTTCCTGACGCGCGTTGCGCGACCAACCTTGCTCGTCGCCAAGGAAGAGCGTGACGAATGGAACGACGCGGCCAGACGGCGACACGAACGTCCGCAGAATCATTCTGCTGGCTGCAAGCTCCATTTCGTAGTTGTGCCGCCAGTTGGCGCCCAGAGCGCTCGTGGCCACGCCTTCCTCGGCTAGCCCGGAGGCGTAGTAGCGGCTGAAGCCGACGCCCAACGGTCCGCCGAGGAAGAGGTCGCACGTCGGGATGGTGAAGTACTCGCCCGTGGCGGCGTTGATCGGCTCGCTGACCGTCTGCGCGGCAGGGCTCGCGCCCTTCGTATCGTTCGGCGGGCCGGTGCAGATCACGTGGTCCAGAGAGACGTGGCAGCCTTGCAAGTCCAGCTGCACGTAGTTCGTGATGCACTGGCCGGGCCGGCTGAGGCTGCTCGCGACGTTGACATCGTAGATGATCTCAACCCGATCGCCCGTGCCGAGCGGCCCCAGATCGAAGGTGGTGGTCGCGGCGCGACCGCCGCCGGCGGCCACCGTCCCCTGATGTACGGTGCCGTAGCTGGCGGTGCCCTCGCCGCGGAAGTCCTGCAATCGTCCGCCCCGCACCAGACCGCCGGTGCGAGTGACCCAAACGTGGTAGGTGATCGTCTTTCCGGCGGCCGTCGAGCGCTCGGCGGCAGCTTTCTCGATCAGCCAGCCGCACTTGTCGATGGTCGACGAGTGGGGCGCAGCCACGGCGCTTTCGGCCATGACGACGATGGCGAGGACGACCGAGACGCCTAGGGAAAGGACACGCGCCGAGCGGCGCGACCGACACGTATCCGGGATCCGAATCTGCGGTGTGCTCACGTCGCTCTCCCCTACTTGTTTCTGGCCAGGTCGGGTAGGTAGATGCGCGCGGCGATGCCCGGCGGCTGCCTAGTCGGCGTGGCGCTCGGCGCAGGGGCGCCGAAGACCTCGCGCCTCAGCAGGTTGCCCCCGGCATCGTAGGCGTAGACGAGGCCCGTTCCGCCGCCAAGGTCGACGGCGGCAAGGCGCCCGGCCGGATCGTACTCGTAGCGCACCGTCTGGGTCAGGGGGCGATCGGCCTGCTCGACCAGGCCGCCGGCGCCCGAGCGGCCGGCTCCGGTGCCTTCGACGCTCGGCAGCGCTTCGGCCGAGGCCTGGTCCCGTCCGCCCAGGGGCGGCCGTGAGGCCAGGTCAGCGGCGGAAAGCTTGGCGAAGGCAAGGCCGGCGCCGGCGAGCAGCGCCATGAGGCAGAAGCCGATCGCCACCCGAGTCAGACGGGCCGATCGACGCTGCGATCGGTGCGGCCGCGCGGACGACATGCGTCACCTCCTTGCATCGGGCGCCCGTTGGCGGGCGCCGGCTTCGCGCAGAGCAGCGCCCGCAGGCGAGAGGCCGTGCCTCGGCGACGCCGTCCACCCGGTCGGTAGCGAGGTTCAGCAACGGCGTGCGGCCACTCGGCGAGCGCCCCAGCCACGAGGATCAGAGCGTTCGCGCAGCCTGCCGCTTGCGCCGTGGCCCCGTGACGGACAAAAGGTTGCGTCCGACGGGCGCCAGCTTACACCCCGGCCAGCCCCGCGTCAACGGCCTTCTGGCGCCCTCCACCCGGCCGCACGGGCGAGCGCCGCCGGAGGGCCTCCGAGGTCCCTCGGCGCGCCTGTTTCTCCCACGCGTAGAACATTCCCACGCGGATGCCGTGGCGGCGGCAGACTTCGCTCACGGAGGACTGACCGGCACGTGCCTCGTGGACAATCGCCGGCTTCTGCTCGGCGGTCCAAGATCTTCGATTTTCGTTCCCGTTGACTTCCCTTGGATAGGCAGAGTGCACACCAACCGACCGACTACACCCTCCGCTACCGGCAGGGCGGCAGCGTCCGCTGTTCTTTTGGGCAGTTCAGATCAGCGCTATCATCTTCGTGCGAACATCCTTGCTGGCATCCGATGAGCATACACTGACCAGGCATGACCATCGCCAGCATCCCTGACGGCCTGTGGCCACACTTCCAGGAATACGATCCAGCCCACTTGGACCGCGACAAGGACGCGGACTTGATCATCCAACGCACCCTAGAGTTTGGCACATGGGAAGAGATCCGCTGGCTGGTAACCTCCTACGGCATCGAACGCATCCGCGAGTTCGTCCGCCAGCGCGGCGAGCGCCTGTTGTCGGGCGTCACTTTCACCTATTGGCGTAAGCTCCTGGGCGTGCGCTGCTGGCACCGCTCGCCATTTGCCCGAGAGGCCAGGCAAGTATGGCCATTCTAAACCCGCATTGGGAGGCGTTGACCGCTGAAACCCGCCAGGCCTTCCAGACTGCCGCCACCCTGCCTTTCATCCGACGTTACTATCTGGCTGGCGGCACCGGCCTGGCGTTGCACCTGGGCCATCGTTTTTCCGTTGATCTCGACTTTTTTTCCGACGCCGCCGATGCAGTCGGGCCCGATGAGCGGGCGATCCTGCGCGCCGCTTTCGACGATCCTTCCTTGACCATCGGTCTTGACAAGGACATGACCTTCGTGGCGAATTGGCGCGAGGTCGGCCTCAGCTTCTTCCGCCTGGCGCTCTATCCCCTCGTGCAGGAACCGCTGCTGCTCGAAGGCATTCCGGTCGCCACCATCGAAGAGATTGGCGCCATGAAACTGGCTGCTGTCATGGCGCGCGGTACGCGCAAGGACTACATTGACCTCTACTTCATCCTGCAGCAAACGCCCCTTGAGCGGCTATTCGAGGTGGCTGCGGTGAAGTATGCCAGAGTTCGCACCTTTGCCGTCAGCGCAGTACGCGCCTTGACCTACTTTGTCGATGCCGACGCCACCCCCATGCCGCGGATGATCCAGCGCGCCTCCTGGTCAACGATCAAACGCTTCCTGGAACAACAGGCCCTGGCAGCAGGCCGCAAGCACCTGGAAGACCTGTCGTCGGAATAGAAACCGTCCCTGCCGCCGTGGATGATGCGATGCCCGGTCAACGCCGCCTGATCGCCGAAGAACCCGCCCCAACCACCGCCGCCCAACCTGATGCCGGGCGCGCCGCGTACGTCGAGCGGCTGCGCAAGAGACTGCGCGATCGGGAGTTCCGCAAGATCGAGGGCTTCCCCATCGGCGACGACGAGGCGATCCTGGCGCTTTCCGACCCGCCGTGCTAAACCGCGTGCCCCAACCCCTTCGTGCCCGAGATCATCGCGCGGTGGCAGGAGGAACGCCGCCAGCTTCGGCCGCAGCTGGGCCTGCCGGACGGCTCCCCGCCCCACGCAGGACAGGGGCCGGGGGCGGGGTCTAACGGCTGCGCTCGCGAGCCGTTCGCGGCCGACGTCTCCGAGGGCAAGAACGACCCCATCTACAACGCGCACTCCTACCACACCATAGTGCCCCACAAGGCGATGATGCGCTACATCCTGCACTGCACCGACCCCGGCGACATCGTCTTCGGCAGCTTCTGCGGCAGCGGCATGACCGGCCTGGCCCCGCAACTGTGCGGGGACCGTAGGGCGGTCGAGAGCCTGGGCCACCGGATAGATGCGGACGGCAACATCAATAACTCCCCCTCTACTGCCCGGGAGAGGGGGTCGGGGGGTGAGGTCATCTCCCGCTTCGGCCTGCGCAAGGCCGTCGAACCTCATCCGCACTGTCATCCTGCCGGCATCGCTACGACTGGCGGGGAACGATCTCGCTGGGCGGAGAGCCAGCGCGCGACCCGGAGGCGCCGTACGACAACGGCGCCATGCGGGGTGGCGTGGACTGGGAATGGCGGCCCGAGACAGGCGATTGGCGCTTCTTCTTCCTGGATGCTCCCGCGCCCCCTGCCGGGACATTCTGGTTGTCGCGCACTCGTTGGCAGGACTCCGAGCCAGGGCGCACCGACATCGACACCCAGCTCTGGGGCGCCGCTCCCGACCGCTTCAGCGGCCCGGAGCCGGAGCCGGGCCCCGCAAGCGACCCCGACTGGTATGGGCCCACCGGATTACGGCGGCTCGCCGCCAGCCCTTCCACCTGGCTTGGGGACGGCCGGTGGACGTACAAGACGAGCTCCCGCGTGAACGAGGACTGGCTGGCCGCACCGGCCACTGAGGGGTTGCTGGAAGTGATGCTGCGAAACGTCCGCTTCGCCGGGCGGAGCCGGGAAGTACCGTGCCAAACCACGCTCAGTGCGGCGCGGCTCGAGCCGGCGGAGATCCAGCTCGTCGCCGCCGACTGTGCCCGGGCGCGACTGACCACCCAGGTCCCGCTGCCGGGCCTGCGCGCCCTCGCCGCGGGGCTCTCGGAGCCAATCGTCATCGAGAACCAGCCCATTGCGACGGACGGATTCTTCCGTTACCGCCTGTGGGTGCGCGAACGCGCTGCCCGTTTCGATGTCCGGCTCCGTGGCACGCCGAACGTGGACCTCGATCTCTATCTCTTGTTTGACGCGAACCAGAACGGCTACTTTGAGTCATGGGAATGTCCCGGTTCGGCTGGAATTGGACATTCGGCAGTCGCGACTTGTGGACTCGTGACAGCCACCCAGGAGGAACGTCCATGGCTAGACCAAGGCGGAGGAACTTCTCGCCAGAGGAGAAGGTCCGGATCGTCCG
>DAOUCP010000122.1:0-46744 GCA_034432155.1 Anaerolineae bacterium | reverse complement strand
GCAGAAAGACATCGCCGTGGTTCTCTCCCTTCGACCTGCCGAGCTGCGCGACGCACGCATCGATGACGAGCTCACCCTTTGGGACGAAGAGCGTTACCGGGCTGCGGAGGTCGACGGCTGGATCACGTTTCGTCAAGTCGACTCCCTGGGGGCGCCCGTTCCGGATGGCGAGCGCCTGTCCGTGCCCTTCGCAGTGCTGCCGCGACGCCATGGCTGCGTCGGTGGCGCGACGCAGGACGACTTTGCGCTCGCGAGCCCGCAGGCGAGCCTAGAGCAGGTTTGGCGCAACGACTGTGGCACGCCGGGGCGCGTGGAGGTCTACCACCGAGTGGCCAGCGACGCGGAGGAGAGCCTCACGGTGAGCGGCTTCGACCCCGCGGTGGACGTCACCGACGTCGGCTTGCGCTGGGTGCACGACCGGTCGCTCCAGGAACAACCGGCTAGCCTGGAGTTGGCCATTCGCACCGCAGGTAGTCGACGCATCCCGTTTGACACCGAGTTCCATGTCTACCTCGACGTGGATGCGGACGGGCGTTTCGACCGCGCGGTCTTGACGCTGCCCGAGCGGCTGGGCCTGGACTACACGGGCCGCTGGCTGGTCGGCCACGCGCCATTGCTGGACGGGACGGACGGGCCCGTGCCCGATCGCAGCCAGATCGTGCCCTCGGGCGCGCTGACGTTTGGTCTCGACGAATCGATCACCCGACTGCGCATTTCGACCTCCGACCTCGGCCTGGACGGCACATCTCTGCCGACGACTCTTGGTCTGGGGGTCGAGGCCATCGCCATCGGCCAGAATGTGCCCATCCAGGGGGACTACCCGGGCTATGACCTGGTGCCCGACGGCTTGTCCGATGGCCAGATGATTCCGGTTTCGACGGTCCACCATGGCTGCCTCCAGCTTCTGGGGAGCAACGATGAAGATCTCATCGCCCCCCTGCGCCAGGCCAGTGTGCCAGCCCAGGGCGAGCTTGGGGCACGCCTGGCGGTGCGATCCGGCTGCTCGATCCCCAAGGCGGGCGAGAGCGTGGATCTCCTCTTCCACTACCCGGACAACATGCCTGGCAAATCCCAGGGCGAAATCCGCCGCGGCTGGCTCGGCGGCTCGGCAGGAGCGCAGGAGGTCATACACCTGCCGTGGGCGATGCGTCCCTAGCCTGCCTTTCGAATGGGCGACTCGCGGATTCCGTTGGGCAGTCGGCAGGCGCTGACAAGGGGGGCACTTGGCAGGTGCCGACGAACAGAGTATAATCTTCGTTGTTGGCACTCGTCCGCGACGCATGGGCGCGGGCGTTTTTGTTCCGTGGCCGGACCCTCTCTGGACCCGGCCGGGCAGGAGTTGTTGTCATGGTACTCGAACCGGTCTTCCTGACGCCTGAGGGTTTCTTGCGCTTGCGCGAGGAGCTTCGCTACCTGATCGACGTTCGTCGCCCGCAGGTGGCAGCTCTCATCGCCGACGCCAAGGAGGCCGGCGACGTGATGGAAAACGCCGCCTACGAGGAGGCCAAGGACCAGCAAGCCTTTGTCGAAGAGCGCATTCGCCGCCTCGAGGACATGATCTCCCGGGCGCACATCATCCAGCCCGACGCCCATTCCCAAGTGGTGGTGCTGGGCAGCCGAGTCTCCGTCGTCGAGGACGGCTCCGAGCCCGAGGAGTTTCGCGTTGTCGGCTCGGCGGAGGCCGACCCGAGCGCCGGATTGATCTCCAACGAGTCGCCGTTGGGGCGCGCCTTGCTTGGTCGCAAGGTCGGCGAGCTGGCGCAGGTTGAGACGCCAGACGGTTCGACGGTGCAATTCCGGATTCTCGCCATCTCCTGACGGTCCCCCGTGCCCTGCGACACAGCGAGCCTTTGACGTGACGGCCGAGGAGCGTCCGCCCCCGAGCAGTGTCCCCGCCGCCGACGCCGGGGCGGTCGATTGCCTTGGCGGCCTGCAGCAGCTCGTGGCCGCTCGCCAACGGAAGCTAGCCCAACTGCGAAGTGCGGGGTTGGATCCCTATCCGACCATCACACCGCCGCACCGGCCCATCGCCGCGGTGGTGGCCGATTTCCTGGCCGGCGAGGCGCTGGGCGGAAGCGAGAGCGTCGAGAGCACCGTCGTCGGCCGCCTGGTCGGCGCGGTGCGTCGCCTTGGCGGCTCGGCGTTCGTGCACCTGCGCGATGGTACAGCGGCCATCCAGTTGCACCTGCGGCGCGATGGGCTGGGCCACTCCGCCTATGAGCAGTTCCTGGAGCTCTATGACCCGGGAGACTTCGTGGCCGCCCGCGGCCTCGTGTTCCGCACCCGGCGCGGCGAGATCAGCATCGCCGTGAGCGAGATCACCATGCTGGCCAAGAGCCTGCTGCCGCTGCCCGAGAAATGGCATGGCCTGCAGGATCAGGAGACTCGCTTTCGCCAGCGCTATCTCGATCTGGTGAGCAACCTGGAGGTCCGCGAGCGTTTTGTCAAGCGTACGGCCATCCTCCGCCGGATGCGCGAGTTTCTGGACGCGCGAGGCTTCGTGGAGGTCGAGACGCCGATCCTGCAGCCCCTGTATGGTGGCGGCAACGCTCGGCCGTTCACGACGTACTACAACGCGCTCGAGCAGTCGATGTACCTGCGGATCGCTGATGAGCTCTACCTAAAGCGGCTCCTGATCGGCGGCTTTGACCGCGTTTACGAGATTGGCAAGGACTTCCGCAACGAGGGCGTCGATCGCACCCACCTGCCCGAATTCACCCAGATGGAGTGCTACGCCGCGTACGCCGACTACCGGGACATGATGACCCTCACCGAGGAACTGGTGGCCTTCCTGGCGGAGGCGGTCAACGGCCGGGCCGAGATCACTGTCCGGGGACGAACCGTCTGCCTGGCTCCTCCTTGGCGTCGGTGGGCGGTGCGCGAGGCGATTCGCGAGGTAACGGGCATCGATCTCGAGGCCTGCGCCGATCTGGACGCCCTCCGAGCCGCCATCGCCAGCTCCGGGATCGAAATCGACCCCCAGCCGACGTGGGCCCGCACCGTCGACGAGCTGCTATCCGAGATGGTGGAGCCGTCCCTGTGGGATCCAACCTTCCTCGTCGACTATCCCGTGGCCCTCAGCCCACTGGCCAAGCGGACCCCCGGCGATCCCCGCTACGCCGAGCGCTTCGAGGCCTTCGCTGCCGGATTGGAGCTGGCCAACGCCTTTAGCGAGTTGAACGATCCTCTGGAGCAGCGCCAGCGCTTCCTGGAGCTGGCCGCAGCTCGGGACAAGGGCGACACCGAGGCCCAGCCGATTGACGAGGACTTCGTCGTAGCCCTGATGCACGGGATGCCACCCGCCGGCGGTCTGGGCATCGGCGTCGACCGGCTGGTGATGCTGCTCACCGGCCAAGTCAACATCCGCGAGGTGGTTCTGTTCCCACAGCTGCGGCCCGTCGACACGCCCGACTCGCCGGCCTGAGCGCGACTCAACTGGCAGCCGAAGGCGCGTCAGCCTGGGGCGTCGACTCCCGCAAGGGCTGCTGGGTTTCTTCGTTGGGCGACTGGCCATCGCGCGACTCGGCCGCCATCCCGGGCGGGGTAGCCACCAGGGCATGTCGCCAAACCTCGTCGACTTCGTCGACAAAGACGAACTGCACCTCGCGCCGGGTCTCCTCCGGCACCTCGGCAAGATCCTTCTCGTTGCGCCGCGGCAGGATGACCGTCTTCAGCCCCGCGCGATGGGCAGCCAGCACCTTCTCCTTCACGCCGCCGATCGGCAGGACCTTGCCACGCAGGGTAATCTCGCCCGTCATGCCCACATCGGGACGCACCGGAACCCCAGTCAAGAGCGAGGCCAACGCCGTGGCCATCGTCACCCCGGCCGACGGTCCATCCTTGGGCGTCGCCCCGGCCGGCACATGGAGGTGGATGTCGTGCTTGGCGAAGAACTCGGGGTCGATGCCTAGTTCGCGGTGCTGGGCCCGGACATAGGACAGGGCAGCCTGGGCGCTCTCGCGCATCACATCGCCGAGCTGGCCCGTCACGGTGAAGCCTTTCGACCCCGGCGCCGCACTAGCCTCCACGAACAGCACATCCCCGCCATACGGGGTGTACGCAAGACCCGTGGCCACGCCAGCCATGGCCGTCCTTTCCGCTACGTCGGATTCGAAGCGCTTGGGCCCCAAGTACTCGGCCAGCTGCGGTGCGTCCACGGCGACACACTCCGCCTCGCCAGCGGCAATCTTTACCGCCACCTTGCGGGCGATCTTGCCGATCTCACGCTCCAGATTGCGCACCCCCGCTTCGCGGGTGTAGTCGCGCACCATGGCCCGGATCGCGGCCTCGGAGAGCGACATCTCCTCCGGGCGCAAGCCGTTCTCCTTGCGTTGCCGGGGCACCAAGTAGTTCTCAGCAATATGCAGCTTCTCGTTCTCGGTGTAGCCAGCCAGCTCGATCACCTCGAGACGATCCAAGAGCGGCCCCGAGATGTTGCTGAGCACATTCCCGGTGGCGATGAACAACGTGTCCGAGAGATCGAACGGCACGTCCAAGTAGAGATCGCGGAACTCCCAGTTCTGCTGCGGATCCAACACTTCGAGCAGGGCGCTCTCGGGATCGCCGCGGAAACTGGCGCCCACCTTGTCGATCTCGTCCAGCATGAAGACCGGGTTGCGCGTCCCGGCACGCCGAATGCCCTGC
Source organism: Anaerolineae bacterium (assembly GCA_034432155.1). Classification (GTDB taxonomy): domain Bacteria; phylum Chloroflexota; class Anaerolineae; order Epilineales; family Epilineaceae; genus DAOUCP01. The sequence continues at coordinate 42,100 of DAOUCP010000122.1, read as the reverse complement.
ACGATGCGCCCCGGCATGGCGCCGATGTACGTCCGACGATGGCCGCGGATCTCGGCCTCATCCCGCAGGCCGCCGAGACTCATGCGAATGAACTTGCGGCCCAGGGCACGGGCGATCGATCGACCCAGGCTGGTCTTGCCGGTTCCCGGCGGGCCCACGAACGCCAGAATGCCACCGACCTTCTCGGCCGGCGTTCCTTCCACCTGCCGCTCGCGCCGCAACTTCTCCACCGCCAGGAACTCGAGAATGCGCTCCTTGATGTCCTCCAGGTCGTAGTGGTCCTCATCGAGCACCTGACGGGCGTGTGCGATCTCCAGATTGTCGTCGGTCTTGATCTGCCACGGCAGGGAGATCATCCAGTCCAGGTAGGTGCGAATCACGCCGTACTCCGCCGAGGCCTCGGGCAAGGCCTTCAGGCGTCCCAGTTCGCGCAACGCCTCGTTCTCCGCCTCCTCCGGCATCCCGGCCGACCGGATGCGGCTCTCGAGTTCCTCGAGCTCGGCTAGGCTCTCGTCGGTCTCGCCTAACTCTTTCTGGATGGCCTTGAGCTGCTGGCGCAGGAAGTACTCGCGCTGCACCTTCTCCATCTCGCCACGCGCTTCCTGCTGGATCTTGCGCCCCAGTTCAAGCACCTCAAGCTCGCGGTTCAGCAACGTCACCAGCGTCCGCAACCGCATTTCGACGCTGTCGAGCTCCAGGAACTTCTGGGCGTCAGCGGTCTCCATGCGCGTGTTGCTGGCCACGAAGTAGGCCAGAGCTCGCGGGTCATCCATGCTCTGGATGGCGCTGATGAGCTCTTCGGGTAGATGGGCAACCAGATTGACGAGCCGGCCAAACAGCTCGGTGACATTGCGCATCAGCGCCTCGACCTCGAGATTGCGCTCCACGAGGTCGGGCAACACCGACACGCGTGCCTTCAAGTAGGGCTCGGTGGCCTCCCAGCCATCGATGCGAATCCGGTCCAGGCCCTGCACGAAGAGGCCGATGTTGCCTTCGCCGCTCTTGACGATCCGGTGAACGTAGGCGGCGGTGCCGACCTGGTAGACGCCATCGGGGCCCGGCTCCGGAACCTCGGGGTTCGTCATCGTCACCAGGCCGATGACTCGTTCCGGCAGGCCAGCGATGTCATCCACGAGGCGAATGCTGCGCGGCTGGCCCACCGACAGCGGTACGAAGGCCAGCGGAAAGACAACGACGTTGCGCAGCGGGAGAATCGGCAGTACCTCAGGTATGGCCGGCTCGGTTCGGCCTGCGTCGGCGATCGGAGCCGAAGCTGGCCTTGCCGGAGGCGGCGTGGCCGCCCGATCCCCCTGGCTCTGGCGACGACTCCTGGGGCGCGGCCCGTCCGAGGCGGAGGTGCCTTCGGGCGGCGACGCCTCGTCCGTCGATCTGGCTGGCCGAGCGCGCGCCCGTGGCAACGCGCCCTTGCCTGGCCCGCCGCGTCCGCTCCCAGCCGGCTCTTCGTTGTCCTCTTTGGGTTTCCTTGCTGGCATCGCTCTTTCGTCCCATCAGGTCACGCCCCAGCGCCGCATCGCCCACGGCAAGAACTAGCGCTGGTGCAGCGGGCCGTCTGTTCGTCTTAGATATCGAGGTTCCGCACCTCGCGGGCGTGCGACTGGATGAAGCGCCGTCGCGGCGAGACCTCCGATCCCATGAGCATTTCGAACGTCCGGTCGGCCGCCGCGGCATCCTCAATGGTTACCCGAAGCACCTTTCGGTTGGCCGGGTTCATGGTGGTCTCCCAGAGCTGCTCGGCATTCATTTCACCCAGACCCTTGTAACGCTGCACCGTCACGCCGTCCGAGCGCAGGCCCCCCAGTACCCGGTCCTTCTCGGCATCGCTATAAGCGTACCATTTCTTGTGGCTGCTGCGGATCAGATAGAGAGGCGGTTGGGCGATGAGAAGATGACCGGCTTCGATGAGCGGCCGCATGAACCGATAGAAGAAGGTCAGCAGCAAGGTGCGGATGTGGCTTCCGTCGACGTCGGCGTCGGTCATGATGATGACGCGGTGGTACCGGAGGCTCCGTAGATCGACCTCATCGCCGATCCCAATCCCTAGCGCCTGGATCAGCGCCCGGATCTCGTTCGAGCCGAGGATGCGGTCCAGTCGGGACTTCTCCACGTTTAGGATCTTGCCGCGTAGCGGCAGCACAGCCTGGAAGTGGCGATCGCGCCCTTGTTTGGCGCTGCCACCGGCACTGTCGCCTTCCACGATGTACAGTTCGGCGGTCGTCGGATCACGGCTCGCGCAATCGGCCAACTTGCCCGGCAAGGAGGAGCTCTCGAGGGCGCTCTTCCGGATCACCAGCTCGCGTGCCTGTCGAGCCGCCGTCCGCGCCCGCGACGCGGTCAGACACTTCTCGACGATGGCCCGCGCTTCCCGGGGATTCTCGTCCAGCCACTGGGCAAATGCCTCAGCGACGGCATTGTCCACGTGGACCCGCACCTCGTTGTTCAGCAACTTGACCTTCGTCTGACTCTCAAACTGGGGATCGCGGACCTTGACACTCACCACCGCCGTGAGCCCCTCGCGCGTGTCGTCGCCACTCAGATTGGGCTCGCTGTCCTTGAGAAGACCGGCCTTGCGGGCGTAGTCATTGAGCACCCGGGTGATGGCCGTTCGGAAGCCGGTCAAGTGCACGCCGCCGTCCGGGGTGGTGATGGTGTTGGCGAAGGAGTAAGTGTTGTCGACGAAGGAGTCGGTGTACTGCCAAGCGACCTCGACCTGGCAATCGTCTACCTGGCGCTCGACGTGAACCACCGGATGGAGGACGGTGCGGCCGCGGTTGAGGTAGCGCACGAAGCTACGCACGCCACCCTCGAAGTAGAAACTGAACCTTCGCGGCGGCGCCGTCCGCTCGTCCACGAGACGGACCGTCACGCCACGACTGAGGAAGGCCATCTCGCGCAAGCGCTGTTGCAGGTCCGCGAAGCTGTAGCTGGCGCCGTCCACGAAGATCGTCGGGTCGCGCAGGAAGGTCACCGTCGTGCCGTTCGGCTCGTCCTCGGCCATGCGGCGCACCGGCGTGACCTCCGTCTCGGGCCTGCCCCGTGCATACCGCTGTTCGTAGACCCAGCCGTCGCGGCGTACCTGCACAACCAGCCATTCAGACAGGGCGTTGACCGCCGAAACGCCAACGCCGTGCAACCCCCCCGACACCTTGTAGCTCGCGCCGCCGAACTTGGCACCGGCATGCAGCCGCGTCATGACGGTCTGTAGCGCGCTCTCCCCCGTTTTGTCGAGCCGTTCGACCGGGATGCCGCGGCCATTGTCCCAGATGGTCACGGACTCATCGGGATGGATGGTCACCTCGATCCGATCGCAGAAGCCGGCCATGGCCTCGTCAATCGAGTTGTCCACCACTTCGTGGACCATGTGATGCATGGCCCGCAGGTCGGTCCCGCCGATGTACATGCCGGGGCGCAGGCGAACAGCCTGCAGCCCGTCCAGGACTTGAATGTCCTCGGCGGTGTATTCGTTCGTGGCTGGTCGGGTCGGATCGGCTGCGTCTGGCATGGACCCCTCGGCTGATCGACGTCTCGGCAACAAATCAATGATAGTCGAACAACCGTTCGTGGGCAAGTTCGGGTCGTGAGCTCGGTGGCAGCGCATGGAGACTGCGTGGAAGACAGGCGGCATGGGCCGCGAACGATCCGCCGAATGCTTCCATGGGGGCGCTGATCTGTGGAACAGAGGGGCCAGTTCGCCCCTGCGACTCGGGACCCAGGTGCCGTGCGGCGGCATGCACCACCGGCGCTGTCATCCACCCGGCACCGCGCAGCGAGCGCGGCGGGATCGATTGTCAGGCCCTCTCGCGCTCGCTTGCGAACGGTGGGCTCAGCGGCGCCGGGCAACGGCCAGGCGCCACAGTCGTCCCAGAAGGGCGTAGGCCATGGGGCGCGGCCCCCGCAGCGGGCCATCCCAAGCGCCTAGCTGTGCCCGGAAGACCGCTCCAAAGCCCGACTTGAAGCGAAAGACGCCCCACAGCCGATCGCTCGGCGTGAGAGTGCTCGGCGCACCCCACCAGTCATAGCGGCGGCAACCCTGTTGCATCGCCCAGCGCAGACTCTCCCACTGCGCCAGGTAAGCCGCCATGTGCTCGCGACCCTCATTGGCCGACGCACCGTACAAGAACCAGGCGGTGCCACCGAACCGCACGGGCAGACAGCCGGCCAGCAGTTGGCCGGCGCGCTCGGCAAGCAGCAGGGCGCCTCGACCCTCGGCGAGCCACACCGACCAGATGTCCCGGTAGTACGCCGGCTCGCGCACCGCAAACCCGTCGCGGGCACCGGTCTGCCGGTAGAGCTCGTAGAACGACATCACATCGGCGAGGCCGCCTTGGCGCACCGTGACACCGCGCCGAGCTGCCAGGCGCAGGTTGTATCGGGTTTTCGGTTTCATGCCCGCCAGCAAGCCCGCCTCGCCGGCCGTCAGGTCGCTGGTCATGGTGTTGGCGAATTGGATCTGCTGCCACGATGGCCGCCAACCAGCAGAGCGCCAGCCGTCTGCAACGGCCGTCCACTCTGCCGGTACGTCGGGGTCGATCTTGAGCACCGCCATCCGCTCGCGCTGGGCCCAAGCGGTCAGATCGGCCAGCACCAGGCGCCAGTCAGCCACATCGCTCGGCTGCGCCAGCAAGGGACCCTTGGCCACGTACGCCACAGGTAACGGCAGCCGCGCCGGTGCCCGGACCAGCACCTGGGCGGCGGCGCGCAACCCGGCCGGCCCCGGCCAACCGAACCGATGGACGGCCCAACCCCAGCGCGCTTTGAAATCGCCCCACGCCGCGCTCTGTAGGATGTGTGGCTCCGCCAGGCCAAGGATGTGTTGATCCCACTCTTGGGGATCGGGCAGGGGTATCATTCGCCCTCCCGGCGAGCCGACCGCAGGTGCGTCCACCAACGACCCAGCCGATAGCGGACGAGCGCCACCACGTCATCCCAGGCCCCCACGGTGCGCCACACTGTGCCGCCGAAGCCGCGCTTGAAACCCCAGACTCCCCAGAGGCCGCCGCTGCCCACGGGTACGTCGTCGGCGGCGCTGCCGGCCAGCACCGCCTGGCCGATGGCGTCGGGAATGCCCCACAGATCGTAGACCGTCAGCCCTTCTTGCCGCGCCCAACGCATCGCCTGCCACTGCAGAAGGTGGTTGGGCATGTGCTCCCGGCCGTTGCCGGCGCTGGCGCCATACAAGTAGGTGGCGGTGCCCCCAAAGTGAACCACTAGGATGGCGGCCAGAGGCTCGGCACCGCGCTCTGCCAGGTAGAGACGCCCCGCCTCGGCCAACTCGTGCCACACCGCTCGGTAGTACTCGGCAGGGCGAATGGCAAAAGCGTCGCGTCGCGCCGTCTCGCAAAGCAGGGCGTAGAACGTCTCGAGGTCGATTTGGCTGCCCCGACGGACCGTCACGCCGCGTCGCTCGGCCAGGCGGATGTTGTAGCGCCATTTCTGTTTCATGGCGGCCAGCAGCGCTTCGTCGCCCGCCCGAAGGTCGATGCGCACCGTGCTTGGCGGCTGCACCGCGGGAGCGGGGCGCAGTCCCTGCTCCCGGAGCCACGCACGGGTGGCGGGTTCCTCCGGCCAGTGCGGCTCGAAGCGCAGCGCCACCAGACCCGGCAGGCGCTGGCGAATGGCCCAGCGCAAGGCCGACCAGGCCGGATCGCAGGGAGCACAAGCTGGACCGCGCGGCACGTAGGCCAGGCTGCCGGCCAGCGAGCGTCGCACCAGAACCTGTGCGGCCGCCACCCGTGCGCCATCGTCGGCCACGGCCGCAAGACGCAACGCCCGCCAACCCCAGCGCTCGCGCAGCCGCCCCCAGGCCCAAGACTGCAAGAAGTGACCGTGGGGGTGTTGGGCAACGAACGCATCCCACGCGGCTTCTTGGCCCGCGTTGCACTCGTGGATGGCCAGCACGCTACCAGAGTAGCACAGCCGGCCGGCTGGCGGGATGGCTGCCAGACGCCGTCCGGCGATGCGGTCTTTGCGGGAGCCGCGCCACACCGCGCACAACGTCCCGCTCGGCGGCGGGATGGCTGCCAGACGCCGTCCGGCGATGCGGTCTTTGCGGGAGCCGCGCCACACCGCGCCCAACGTCCCGCTCGGCGGCGGGATCGCTGCCACACGGCACCCCGGGGACGCGGTCGCGAGCGGATTCCGGCCGCAGCAGTGACTGGCGGCCGGCATCATCGTGGTCGACGCCCGCTGCGCCGAGGGACCATCCACCGGACTTGCCGCCGGCAACGCTGTGTTATAATCGGCCGCTTGGTCGTCCCGGCCGCCATAGGAGGCTACGTGTACGACAATTGGGGCTTTGTCCTGCTGTTCCTGCTTGTGCTGCTGCTCTTCCCAGCGGTGGCCTTCGGCATGGCCTGGCTGGTGCGGCCCCACCGACCAGGGCGGATCAAGCGCACCACCTACGAGTGCGGTCTTGAGACGATCGGCGAGACGTGGCTCCAGTTCCGGGTCCAGTACTACATCTTCGCCCTGGTCTTCGTGGTGTTCGATGTCGAGACGGCGTTCCTGTACCCCTGGGCGGTGGCCTATCACCAGTTGCCGCTATTCGCCCTGCTAGAGGTCTTCGTGTTCGTCCTCCTGCTGGCAGTGGGACTGGTCTACGCCTGGCGCAAGGGAGCGCTACAGTGGATGTAGGCGCCTCGTCGGTGGCACTCTCGAGCGGGGTGATGCTCGCCGTCAGCCGCCTGGTGGCCTGGCTGGTCGCGATTGCCCTCATCATCGCCTCCGCGCTGGGGGTGATGCTCTATTCCGTATGGCTCGAACGCAAGCTCATCGGCCGCATCCAGGATCGCTACGGGCCCAACCGGGTGGGCAAGTTCGGCTTGCTGCAGCCATTCGCCGACATGATCAAGATCCTCATCAAGGAGGACATCACCCCAGCCGAGGCGCATCGCGCCATCTTCAACCTGGGCGCGGCGCTGATGGTGCCACCTGCCTTTCTGGCCTTCGCCGTCATTCCGGTATCCGCCCGGCTCGTGGGCACCGACTTGTCGGTGGCGCTGCTGTACTGCGTCGCCATGTCGTCGGCAGCGGTGATTCCGGTCTTCATGGCCGGCTGGGGATCACGCAACAAGTACGCCCTCTTGGGCGCCATGCGGGCCGTGGCGCAAATCATCGCCTATGAGATCCCGCAGGTGCTGTCCCTGGTAGGCGTGGTCTTGCTCGCCGGCTCGCTCTCGCTACAGTCGATCACTTACAGCCAGGGCCCCTTGCGCGCGGCGGGCCAGCCGAGCTTCCCCGGCGTGTGGTTCGTGCTGTTGCAGCCGGTGGGCTTCCTGATCTTCCTCCTTGCCACCGCCGCCGAGATCGAACGCAGTCCGTTCGACATCCCGGAGGCCGAGAGCGAGATCGTCGCCGGCTACCACATCGAGTACTCCGGCATCAAATTCGGCATGTTCTACGTGGCCCTGTACGTCACTACGCTCGCCACCTCCGCCCTGGGAGCCATCCTGTTCCTGGGTGGCTGGCAGCCGCCCCTGCCGGCGCTGGCCTTCATCCCAGGGCCTATCTGGCTGGGCCTCAAGAGCTACCTCCTGGTGCTGCTTTTCATGTGGTTGCGCGGCACCCTGCCACGCCTGCGGATGGACCAGTTGCTGGCCTTCGCCTGGAAAGTCCTCGTCCCGCTGGCACTGGCCAACCTGCTGATCGCCGGGCTGGTCGGCAAGTTGGCCTACGAGAGCACACGGCTGGCCGCCGCCGGCAGCATCCAGGCAACTCCCCTCCTCACCATGGTCGGCTTCAGCTTGGCCAACGTCTGCCTGGTGGCCTTGGCCCTTGGGCTGGCGTTGGCTAGTCGGCGCCCGACTGCCCAGGGCCGGGGAGTAGGCATGGCGGAGGCCCAGCCGTGATGGCACAGCTGGCGTTCGCCGTTCTGGCAGGCATCACCCTGGTGTGGGCGTGCGGCGTGGTGGCCGCACGCCGGACCTTCCTGAGCGCCTTGTCGTTGATCCTGGCGCTTTTTGGCGTGGCCGGCCTGTACATCCTACTGGATGCGGGCTTGCTGGCCATGCTCCAGATCCTCATCTACGTCGGTGCCATCGGCGTTCTGATCCTGTTCACCATCATGCTGACGCGGCTGGTGATGACCGCCGGGGCGCAGAGCAGCCGCACCTGGGGGCTCGCTCTCGGCATCGCCCTCGGGCTGTTCGTCCTTCTTGGGACACTGGCCTTTCGCAACCAGTGGCCCCTTTCCGGTGGCGCCGTGCTGCCGCCAGCTGGCGGTTCGGTCGTCCTGTCGACCCAGACGAGCCCGCCAGAGACGCCGCCCAGCACGGCCATCGTGGGCGCGGCGGAGAACACCGATGAGACCGGCCAGGCGTTCGTCCGCGTGCCGGGTCCGATCGTCATGCTCGGCATCGCACTCATGACGCGCCACTTTCTGGCCTTCGAGCTGATCTCGGCCATTCTGCTCGTGGCGCTGGTGGGCGCGGTGATCCTGGCCCGAGAGTAGGAAGTGCCATCATGCCTGCCATTCCGATGCCCTGGTTCCTGACCGTTGCCGTGGCGCTATTCAGCATTGGCGTCTTCGGCGTCTTGGCGCGGCGCAACGCGGTAAACGTGCTCATGAGCATCGAGCTCATGCTAAACGGCGTCAACCTGAGCGCCGTGACCTTCTGGCGCTACGTCACGCCCGCCCAGCCCATGCGCGTCGGTGGCACCGAGGCGCCGTACCTGGTGGCCGTCGACGGCCAGGCCTTCGCTCTGTTCGTGATGGCTCTGGCAGCTGCCGAGGTGGCTGTTGGGCTGGCGCTCGTGCTGGCCATCTACCGCTTGCGCAACAACGTGGATCTCGAATCGTTCGCCCTGCTGCGCGGCTGAGCCTGCCGTAGGTCGGGTGACGGAATCGTCTGCGAGCTATGCCATGTTCGACTTAAGTGTCGTCGGCGCCTGGGCCGGCTGGATGCCCGCCCTGACTGCCTTGGCATTCGGGGCCGGCGTGCTGGTGGTGGCGAGCGGCCGGGATGGACGTTGGGCGGCGGCCCTGACCGTGGTCGCCACCTCCCTCAGCGCCCTGCTGGGCTTGATCTTCCTGGTAGCCGCCGCTCGAACGGGTGCCGAAGGGCTCGCCAAGCATCCTCTCATCTGGACCTTCGATTGGGCACCCACGGGCGCGAGCACCATTCGCTTCGGCTGGCTGCTCGATCCCCTTTCGATCTCCGTGGCGGCGATGGTTGCCTTTGTCTGCCTGATGATCTTTGTCTTCGCAACCGGCTACATGAACGGCGAGCACACCGCCTACCGGGATCCCGAGACTGGCGAGCCAGATCGGCGAACCGGCAACGCCCGCTACGGACGGTTCTTCGCCTTCTGCGCCCTCTTCGCGACCGGGATGATGGGTTTCGTTCTAGCCAGCAACTTGCTGCAGGCCCTGATCTTCTGGGAGATCATGGGCCTCTGCTCGTTCTTGCTGATTGGCTTTTGGTACCACAAGCCGTCGGCGGCCGCCGCGGCGGTCAAGGCCTTCCTGACCACCCGGCTGGGCGATCTCTTCCTTCTAGCCGGCATTCTGGTGCTCTTCGGCACCCTGGGGAGCGTCGACTATGCCGTCCTGCTCTCGCCCCAGGCCGTCGAGCGCCTGCGCCAACTGGGTCCGGTCCCCGGGACCTCCCTGCCATTCGCCACCCTGATCGGGTTGCTGATCTTCGGTGGCGCAGTCGGCAAGAGCGCCCAGTTCCCGCTGCACGTCTGGCTCCCCGACGCCATGGAGGGCCCCACGCCGGTGTCGGCCCTCATCCATGCCGCGACCATGGTGGCGGCCGGCGTGTTCCTGATTGCTCGCACCTACCCGGTCTTTAGCGCCTGGTCGCTGCACGCGCCGGGCGACATTTCGGGCGCCATGTTCGTTGTGGCCGCGGTCGGTGCCTTTACCGCAATCTTCGCCGCGTCCATCGGCGTGGCACAGTTCGACATCAAGCGCGTGTTGGCCTACTCGACGGTGAGTCAGCTCGGGTACATGGTCATGGCCCTCGGGATCGGCGCCTACGTGGCTGCCGTGTTCCATCTGATCACCCACGCCTTCTTCAAGGCACTCTTGTTCCTGGCCAGCGGTTCGGTCATCCATGGCCTGGAGCATGGTTTCCATCACGCCCAACGGCACGCCGATCTGGCGGCGTATGGGGATGAACCGGGGCAGCCGCCCCCGACCTCTGGCTGGGCCGCGGAGGTCAAGGATCCGGCCCAGGACATGCGAAACATGGGTGGCTTGCGACCCCGCATGCCGCTCACCTTCGTCGCCTTCCTGGCCGGGACGCTGGCCCTGACGGGCATTCCGATCTTCGCCGGCTTCTGGAGCAAGGACGAAATCCTGGCCGAAGCCTTTGCCAAGGGAGTGCAAGGCGCGATCGGCATCGCTGCGTTGGTGTGGTTGCTGGGCACGGTGGCTGCAGTGCTGACGGCTTTCTACATGGCGCGTCAAACGTGCCTTGTCTTCGCCGGGCCGCCGCGGACTCTTGCCGCCCGGCACGCCCCGGAGAGCGAGCCGGCGATGGTCTATCCGCTCCTCGTCCTGGCCTTCTTTGCGACATTCTTGGGCCTGCTGGGCGTGCCCGAGACCTTCCCCGTCATTGGGCCATGGCTGCACAACCCAGTCCATCGCTTCTTGGCCCACCTGCCGTTTTCGCCGGCCGAATTCCACCCCTTGCCCTTCCATGGCCTGGCGGCGGCCCTGTCGGTCGCCGCGGCCGTCCTTGGCTGGCTCGCTGGCTGGCAGCTCTATGGCCGCGACCCACACCGTGCTCGCCTTCGGGAACCCCTCGAGTCTCTCGGCCGGCTTTGGCGGTTGCTCCATGCCAAGTACTACGTCGATGAGCTGTATGCGGCGACGATCGTCCCCTGGCTGCGCCGCTTGAGCGAGTGGACTGCTGGCATCGACGTGAACGTCGTCGACCGCTTGGTGAACGGCGGCGGCATCGTGGGCGCCGCTATCTCCCGGCTCAGCAACTGGCTCGATCTGCACGTCGTGGATGCTGCCGTGAACGCCTCGGCAGCCGCGAGCGAGGTGGCCTCTCGCGGCCTGCGGCAACTTCAGACTGGACGTGTCCAGCAGTACCTGTTGATCCTTTTCGCCGGGCTGTTGTGCCTGCTGGCCACCATGGCCTTCTAGCGCCCCCCACGTCGCCCAGGAGACCTGACGCATGACGGTTCTCAACCAGATTCCGCTGCTCAGCCTCATCACACTCGTCCCTTTGGCGGGCATGGTCATCGTGCTGTTCTTCCTGCGCGATGACCGACAGATCAAGCGCTTCGCCCTGGCGGTGAGCCTCGTGCCGCTGGTCCTCGCCATCGCTTTGTGGCTTGGCTACGACCGCAGCGTGGGCGGTTTCCAGTTTGAGGAATGGCAGCCGTGGATCCCGGGCATCGGGGTGAACTACCACCTGGGCGTGGACGGCTTCAGCGTGCCACTCATTTTCCTCACCACGCTTTTGTCGGTGATCGGCCTCTGGTACTCGGGCCGCACCATCGAAAACCGGGTCAAGGAGTTCTTCTCCCTCTTCTTGCTGCTCGAGACGGGCATGCTGGGCGTGTTCGTGTCATTGGACCTGGTGCTCTTCTACGTGTTCTGGGAAGTCGGCCTGGTGCCCATGTACTTCCTCATCGGCGTCTGGGGCGGGCCACGGCGGGAGTACGCAGCGATCAAGTTCTTCCTCTACACCCTGGCGGGCAGTGTGCTCATGCTGTTGGCCATCATCGCCGTGGCCTTCGACACCGGTAGCTTCAGCCTGGTGCGCCAGGGGATGAGTTCACCGCTCCTGGCGAGGGCACAGGTCGCCTTGGCGCCCATCCCCTTCGCACAGTCCCCGACAGGCGCGGCGGCCATGCTCACCTTCTTGGGCTTCTTCCTGGCCTTCGCCATCAAGGTGCCGAGCTTCCCGTTTCACACCTGGCTGCCCGATGCCCATGTCGAAGCGCCTACTGCTGGTAGCGTGATCCTGGCCGGAGTGCTGCTGAAGCTGGGGACCTACGGCTTCGTGCGCGTGCTCATGCCCATCTTTCCGGGCGCCTTCGCTCAATTCGCGCCCGTGCTGGCGCTGCTGGCTTTCCTGAGCATTGTTTACGGCGCTCTGGTCGCCATGGCCCAGTGGGATTTCAAGAAGCTGATCGCCTACTCCTCGGTGAACCACATGGGGTATGTCACCCTGGGCCTGGCAGCAGCGGGCTCGATCGTCGCCGACCCCGGTCGCGCCGGCAGCGCCCTGGCCGATTCGCGCATCGCGGCCATCAACGGTGCCAGCATGCAGATGTTCAACCACGGCATCATCACCGGCGCCTTGTTCCTGCTTGTCGGTCTGATCTACGACCAGCGCACCCACGTGCGCGACTTCCGCGAGCTGGGCGGCGGTCTGTGGCGCACCGTCCCGCGGTACGGTAGCTTCCTCATGCTGGCGGCGTTCGCCAGCCTAGGCCTGCCCGCCCTCGCCGGCTTCGTCGGGGAGTTCATGGTCTTCCGCGGCGCCTTCGGCGTTGCCCTGGCTGGGAACCGCAGCCTGCTCGTGCTCACCGCGCTGTCCATCGCCGGCATCTTGGTCACGGCGGCCTTCTTCTTGTGGAAGGTGATCCAGATGCTGCTCCTAGGCCCCCAGAACCAACGCTGGCTCGGGGTGCCGGACCTGGACGCCGCCGAGGTGGGCATGCTCGTGCCGCTGGCCTTCTTCATGATCTTCTTCGGTGTCTGGCCCTTGCCCATCCTGGAACTGCTCAACAGCGCGGCGACGACGCTCCTGCAGCTAGCCAGTCCGGCGATCGCTCTCGTGCCATGGCTGATCCCTTGACCGGCTGGCAACTAGCTGCCACCTCCGGTGGCGGGGCGCGCCGCGGGACCGGTTCCCGGCCCGACACCTCCAGGAGGCAAGTGTGCCCGACCTAAACGCCATTGCGATCCACTTCGCACCGGAGCTGATTCTCAGCCTGGGTGCCCTGCTTTTGCTCGGCTATGACCTGGCGATCGGCGGTCGGGAGGGTCGCCAGGTGTGGCTGGCAGCAGTCACGCTGCTCTTGGCGCTCGCTGCTTCCGGCTGGGCCCTGACGGTGCCTGCCCCGGCCGCCGGGATCTTCGAGACGCGGAATGCCAGCGGTGCCGTGATCGCCTGGGGCACCTTTGCCGCCGACAGCTTCACAGGCTTCTTTCGCCTCCTCAGCCAGCTGTCTGCGTTGCTGGTGCTCTTCGCCAGCGTGCGCTTCCTGCAGGGCCGCACCCCGTATCGGGGCGAGTTCATGGCGCTGTTGGTGTTTGCCGCCCTGGCCATCGACTTGGCAGCCGGGGCCAACGACCTCATCGTCATGGCCTTGGCCATCGAGTTCGTTTCGGTGACCGGATACGTGCTCACTGGCTACCTGAAGGGCGACCGCCTTTCGGTCGAAGGTGCGCTCAAGTACTTCCTGTACGGGTCGGTGGCCGGCGCCACCATGCTCATGGGCTTTGTCTGGCTGTACGGCATCAGCGGCAGCACCGCCTTGCCCGCCATCGCAGCTTCCCTGCGAACGGCCTCCGGCGGTGGGGCGCCTCCGCTTGGCGCAGCGGGACTGGCGGCCCTGCTGCTGGTGCTGGTGGGTATGGGCTTCAAGGTGGCGCTGGTGCCCTTCCACCAATGGTCCCCGGACGCCTACCACGGCGCGCCGACACCGGTGACGGCCTTTCTCTCTGTGGGCCCCAAGGCTGCCGGGCTGGCCGTTCTCTGTCGCTTCCTGCTTACCGTCTTTGCGGAGCGGCCGCTGGCCGACGGCTGGCTCAGCGTGTTGGCCGTCCTGGCCGCCGTCACCATGCTCGTCGGCAACTTGAGCGCCCTGACCCAAAGCAACGTCAAGCGCATGATGGCCTACTCCTCGATTGCCCAGGCGGGCTACATGCTGGTAGGTCTGGTGAGCATCGCCGGCGCCCACCTGGCTGGCATGGGTCCCCTGGCAGCGCTGCTTCTGTACTTGTTGGCTTACTTGTTCACCAACCTTGGCGCCTTCGCCGTGATTGTCGCGGTCGACGAGGAGACTGGCTCGACCGACCTGGAGGCCTTCGCCGGTCTCATGCAGCGCTCGCCGTTGCTTGCCAGCACCTTGTTCGTGTTCCTGTTGAGTCTGATCGGCATCCCCCCGTTGGCTGGCTTCTTCGGCAAGTTCGCCGTCTTCAGCGCCGCTGTCGCCAGTGGGCAGGCCTGGTTGGCCGTAGTAGGTGTTCTGACCGGCGTGATCTCGGTGGGTTACTACTTCCGCATCGCGCGGCAGATGATCTTCGTGTCCGGTGCTGACATGCCGCGCTTGCGGCCAGCGCCCGGCCTGGTATTCGTGACCGTCCTCTCCCTGGTCATGGTCGTCGCCATCGGACTGCTGGCTGGCCCCTTCCTGGAGCTGGCCAGCCAGGCGGCAGCCGGCCTGGCCGGTGGTCTATCGTCTACCTGGCCCCGAGCGTTATCGTTTCTGTAGCGTCGGCGCTACAGCCGGTTCACGGAGGTTCGGAATGTCACGACGGTTGCTTGCCTTGGCCACGCTTGTCATCGCGCTCTTGGCCACGTATCGCGCGGCTGCCCCCGCGGCTCGGGCCGCTGACTGCCGGCGGACGACGATGGGGCTCACGCCGCTCAATGAGCTGGGCACGAAGCCGTATCAGGGCTTCGCCGGTGGCCTGTACGGCGGTGGCGAGAACACGCCGCCCGCAGCCCACCAGGCGCTGGCCATGGCCCGCACCGCGCTCATCGAACCGCTCGGACCGGACGGACGGCCGGCCACCGATGGACGCATTGGACTACTGTCCATCGGCATGTCGAACACAACGCTGGAGTTTAGCCGCTTTGCCGAAATGGCCGGCCGGGATGGGCAGATCCACCCGGCGGTGACGGTGGTCGACGGTGCCCAGGGCGGCCAGGATGCAGCTACCATTCGGGATCCGGCGGCGGCTTACTGGCAGGTCGTGGAGGAGCGGCTGGCCCAGGCCGGCATTACCGCTGCCCAGGTGCAGGCCATCTGGCTGAAGGAGGCGCATTCCAGGCCCAGTGGTCCCTTCCCCACCTCCGCCCAGGCGTTGACGAATGATCTAGAGACCATCGTCGGCATTCTGGCACAGCGCTATCCGAACGTGAGGGTGGTCTACCTGTCGAGCCGCATCTACGCCGGTTACGCGTCCACGGCCCTCAATCCCGAGCCCTATGCCTACGAATCGGGCTTTGCCGTGCAGTGGCTGATCGGCAAGCAAATCCAGGGCGATGCCGCTCTGAATGCCGACCCGGCGCGGGGAACGGTGCGCGCGCCGGTTCTCCTTTGGGGACCCTACCTGTGGGCCGATGGCTTGAACAGGCGGGCCGACGGGCTCATCTGGCGCTGTGAGGACTTCGAGGCCGACGGCACCCATCCGGGCCCGGTGGGCCGGCAGAAAGTTGCCAACCTGCTCATGGCGTTCTTCAAGACGGATCCTACGGCCCGCCGCTGGTTCATGAGCGACCCGCAGGCCACCCCCCTGCCCTTGCCGACCATCTATCAGCCCGGAACCAGCACCCCCCGCCCAACGCGCACCGGTGGCCGCCCAACCCCGGGGCCTCAGCCGACGATGTCGCCAGCGACCCCGCGCTCGTACCGGGTCAAGGAGACGCCCAGCGGCGATCAGATGTGGATTACCACCAGTGTTGCGCGACTGCAGCGGCAGATCGAGCGACTCACCCCCGGCACAGCCGTCTGGCTCTGTGGGCAGGTGATCGCCGATCCGAACGTCGAGTGGGGCTTCCGGTTTGCCGAGGACCGACTCGCCATCGTCGCCATCACGCTTCCCAACCTGCAGACGACGATCCGCCAGATCGCCGCTAACCCGGCGGCCGCCCATGACCGCTACCTTTGCATCCAGATCGAGATTGCCACCGAGTGGGTGGAGGGCACCCCGCCGGCAACTGGCACGCCCGGCACTCCCCTGCCCACGCTGATGGCACCGACGATGCCGCCGACGCCAGGGCCGGGCACGCCGACGGCCACCCGCAGCTCGCCGTTCCCGACGCGGCCGGTTCGCCCGACGCCAACGGGCGGCAGTCCAAGGCCCACCCGAGACGGCCCTCGGCGAACACCCGCTACCCCAGAACCCACGCCGACCGAGTCGCCAGAGGGGCTGTACCTTCCCTTGCTGTTGCGCAACGCATAGGCCTCGCCCACACGGCGGTCCGTTTGCCCGCCCGGGCTTGATGCATTAGGCTCAGGCCGATGAAGCTGCCGGCCAGGCCTCTTGCCGAGTTGCTGCCAGAGCTGGTGCAGGCGCAAGTGGATGGCGATGCGCGGTGCACTGTCGCGGGCATGACGCATGACTCGCGCTGCGTGGAGCCTGGCTACCTATTCGTGGCCTATGCTGGCGTCCACGAGGATGTGCACCGCTACCTGGCCGATGCGGCACGCCGAGGGGCGGTGGCGGCTCTCGTGGAGCGCCCGGGACCCGAACTGCGCCGCCTCTACGAGCTGCCAAGCGCGTTGGTGCTCGTCACCGTGCCGGATGCTCGCCAAGCCCGGGCGCTGTTGGCTGGCGCCTGGTGCGACTGGCCATCGCGATCGCTCGCGGTCGTCGGCATCACCGGCACCGACGGTAAGACGACCACGGCCTTCCTGGTGCACGCCATCCTGCACACGGCTGGTCGCCGCGTCGGTCTGGTGAGCACCGTCGAGGCTCGACTGGGGGAGGAGCGGGAGAGCACCGGTGCCCATGTCACCACGCCGGAGGCCGAGGAGCTGCAGGCCTTCCTCGCCCGCATGCGGGCCAAAGGCTTCGACAGCGCAGTGCTCGAGGCGACGTCGCACGGTCTGGCGCAGCACCGACTCACCGGCGTGGCCTTCGATGTCGCGGTGCTCACCAACATCACCGAGAACGAGGCGCTCGAGTACCACGGTTCGTTTGCCGCTTACCGGGAGGCCAAAGCGCTGCTGTTCCGCTCCTTAGTGACGAGCGAGGCCAAGCCAGGCATCGGCAAGACCGCAGTGCTCAACGCTGCTGATCCAGCCTTCGACACCCTGCGCGCCATGTCGGTGCCGCGCCACCTGTCCTATGCGGTGGGCACCAAGGCGGATTTCTGGGCGGATCGGATCGAGCACGGCCCCTTTGGCCTCGCCTTCACCGCCGTCACGCCGGTGGGACGGCTGGCCATTCGCTCGCCCCTGCTCGGTACGTACAACGCCGCCAACATCCTGGCCGCGATGGCGGCAGCCCACGCTCTCGACGTCCCGCCTAGCGCCTGGCTGGCCGGCATCGAGTCCGTGCGCGGCATTCCCGGCCGCATGCAACGCATCGAAGCCGGGCAACCCTTCCTGGCAATTGTCGACTTTGCGCATACGCCCAACGCCCTGGCCCATGCCCTGCAGACTGCCCGGCAGCTGGCACCGAGCGGTCGGGTCATCGCCGTTTTCGGTTGTGCCGGTCTGCGCCATGTCGGCAAGCGCCCCGCCATGGGGCAGGTGGCCGCCGAGCTGGCCGATCGCACCATCATCACTGCCGAGGATCCGCGGACCGAGGATGTTGGAACCATCATGGCTGCCATCGCCGAGGGCTGCCGGCGCGCCGGAGCCGTGGAAGGCCACTCCTTTTACCGCGTCGCCGACCGCTTCGCCGCCATTCGCCGGGCGTGCGAACTTGCCAGGGCAGGCGACGTGGTCATCGTCTGCGGCAAGGGCCACGAACCGACGATGTGCTTCGGGGAGACAGAGTACCCTTGGGACGACCGCGCCGCCCTGCAGGCCGCCCTGGAGGGTCGGCGGTACGGTCAGTTGCCCACGGCCGAAGGCGCGGGTCACGACCCTTCGTAGGCACTGGGCGTTGGCTGCATCTGGTACGTGGCAGGCTCTCCGGCCCGCATCGTGCGCTCCGGCGCCAGGGTCGTGAACACCACAAGCCGCTTGGTGTAGGTCGCCCGGCCGTGGTCCCAGGCGCCTTCGCAGGTGATCAGGTTCAGATTGGCGGTCAGCGCAGGGCCGAAGATCTGCTCGATGGAAGGCCCGCTGGCGTCATAGTCGTAGATGGCCGATCCCTGCACCACGAAGACGAGCCGATCGCCGTTGCTGTAATGGACGATGGCCTCGTCGCCGGGCGCCAGCTTGTCCAGGTTCCAGAACACGGCGGGGCCGCCGCTGGAGGTGTCCAAATGCCCCGCCACCACCGCATTGCCCGGCTCACCCGGCCGGAAACCATGCTTGAACCACGCCACCCGGTCCCAGCTGGATGGCACCGCCATCCTCCGGTCCTGCGTGATGCCCACCTGCTCCACCAGCGCGCTGACCCCGATGGAGGGCAGCTCCAGCCGAATGGGCACCCCAAGCGCCGCCATGGCGTCCGGCGTGGTGGTAGGCGGCTCGGTGGGAGTGGGCAGCTCGGTCGCGGTCGGCGGAACGAAGATGCGAGTTACGGGCGCCGGCGCCGGAACCTGCGGCGGAGGCGCGGCCAGCGATCCCGGCTGCCTGCCCGTTGTCGCCGTTGATGACGACCCCCGGCCCGCCCCCCGGGCCGTCGGAGTGTCCGGCCACACCGTTGCCGTCCGCGGGGGGACCCTCCGTGTCGCGGCGGGCAGGGCTGCCGTGGCATGCGGGGCTGGTCGGAGGAAGATGAACCGCGCCACTTCGCGCACCGC
This sequence comes from Anaerolineae bacterium, assembly GCA_034432155.1. Lineage (GTDB taxonomy): Bacteria > Chloroflexota > Anaerolineae > Epilineales > Epilineaceae > DAOUCP01. Next base: position 23,516 of record DAOUCP010000122.1, on the reverse strand, counting down.
GGCACCGGCATCGGTGGCCAAGTCGGGCGCACAAGCCGCGAGCGCGGCCGGCAGCAAACCCAGTACAGCAGCCACCACAAGGAGGCGACGCATGACTCTCCTACACGCTCGTTCGAGCGACCGCCGACGACAATAGCATCGGCCAGCAGGGGTCGCCAACATGGATCGAGGCAGCGTTAAGGAAGCAGCCGGCCCGTCACGTGCGCCTGCTCCAAGTCGAGCTGCAACTGACGATGGGCGCGGATCTTGGCCTCGGCTTCCGCGATGTCAATCGGATAGTCACCGTCGAAGCATGCCATGCAGTAATCACCAACATCACCCACGCACTCCCGCAGGCCACCAACCGTCAGGTAGGCCAACGAGTCGGCCGTTAGGTACGCGCAGATGCCAGGCACATCGCAGTGGTTACCGATGAGCTCCTCTGGATCGGGAGTGTCGATGCCATAGTAGCAAGGGAAGCGTGTCACCGGACTGCCAATGCGCACATGGACCTCGGCCGCCCCGGCCGACCGAACCATGCGCACAAGCTTGCGCGACGTCGTGCCGCGAACAATGGAGTCGTCGACCAAGATCGTCCGCTTGCCCTTGAACACGCTGCGCAGCGGGTTGAACTTAAGCTTCACGCCTTCGTCGCGCACCCCTTGCTCGGAAGCGATGAAGGTTCGACCCACATAGTGGTTGCGCACCAGGCCCAACTCGAACGGCAGGCCCGCTGCCTGGGCATAACCGAGAGCCACGGCGTTGGCGGAGTCCGGCACCGGAACGACGATGTCGGCCGCCACCCCGTCGTGCTCGGCCAGCCAGGCGCCAATGCGCTTGCGGACGTCATACACCCGCTGACCGTGGTAGATCGAGTCGGGGCGGCTGAAGTACACGTGCTCGAACGCGCAATGCGCCGGCAGCCCACGGCCCTGACGCGCCGCCTGCGGCTGGGGATGGCGAAGCCGGCGGTAACCACCAGACCAGAACTCGATGATCTCGCCCGGCTCAACCTCGCCTCGCAGGTCGGCGCGATTGACGTCCAGCGCACTGGTCTCACTGGCGACCACCCAGCCGTCCTCCCGCTCGCCGAAGACCAGCGGCCGGACCGCGTACGGGTCGCGTATAGCATAGAGACGGTCACGGGTGATGAGACAGGCGCTATAAGCGCCTCGCACCTCGGCCTGCAGTCGGCGGATGGCCTCGGGAATGGTCAGGCCATGGTCCAGGTGTTGGTGGGCGATGTAGATGGCCAACACTTCGGCATCGTTGGTGCCCACGAACAGGTAGCCGGCAGCCTCCAATTGCCGCCGCATCGCTGCGTAGTTCGTCAGATCGCCATTCGACGCCAAGGCCAGCAGGATGCCCTCGCCGGTGCGAACCGCATGGGGCTGGGTGTTCTCCTCTCGATTGGCGCCCTGGGTTGGGTAGCGAACGTGACCGCAGGCGATCGAGCCAGCGAAATCGTCGGATGGCGGCCGGGCGAAGACCTGCCGGACATAGCCGACCCCTCGGAAGAGCCGGAGCGCTGAGCCGTCGCTGATGGCGATGCCGCACGCGTCCTGGCCCCGGTGTTGCATCTGGAAGAGACCGTTCACCACGGCGCCGTATACATCCGCCCCGCGAGAGACGATACCGATCACGCCGCACATGCCCTCGCCACCTTGCTTGCCCTTGACCCGCCGCCTCGACAGGCGCCAATTCTACCACCGTCAGGCGTCCAGCTCTGCGTTTCGCTGCCGTCCAGGGATGGCAGCCCAGGCCCCGGTGACGTCACGGCGGCGGGCGGACGCCGGCGGCGCGGCGACGGGCGGCCACCGGCGCGAGGGCGGGGCACGCGCCACGTGCCAGAGCAAAGGCGGAAGGCCTGCCAGAGCGGGGGCAGAGGGCGGGCAGCGCGCGGGCAACGGACCCGGCCAGGCCCGTGCTACAATCGAGCGCGGCACCCTCGATGAACGACGCGGGCGAAGGCCCCTCCCGGGAGGCGCGGCTCGACAGCCAGGCTGCGGCTCTGGCGCAGCGGGCCATGGCCCACCCCGCGAGTCTGTCCGTGGTCCTCCTGGGTAGTGCCGCCCGCCACGAGGTCGCCTGGGGCACCGTCGACGGGCGGGAGGAGCCGTTCTCCGATCTCGAGCTCTTGCTCGTGACCCGCCGCCGCCTCGGCGCGGCTGAGCAGCGACCACTGCGCGAGGACCTCGATCGCCTGGCGGCCAGCTTCGGCTATGCGAATCCGCTCTTCCACGTCGAGCTGCTCTGCCGCGAACGGCGCAGCCTGGCCCGCATGCCTCCGTACCTCTTCACCTTCGAGCTCATCGCCAACGGCCGCACCCTGGCTGGTCTGCCACAGCTCGACGGCGTGCGACGCGTGGGCCTGGACAACCTGGACCGGCGTAACAGCCACGAGATCCTGATGAAACGCCTCTGGGCTTTGGCCGCGGCACTGCCGATCGCCTGGCTGACCCAGGAATCGCTCCCCCAGCTCTCGGCGCTGGTGCTGGCAGCCACCCTGGCCCGCCAACCTCTGGACGTGGCCACCGTTCTCCTGCCAGAGGCCGGCATCCTGCGCCCCACCTACCGCCAGCGACTCGAGGCCTGGGAGCGCTTCCCGAACCTGCCGTTCCGGGCTAGCCTCGACGGTGCCGTCGGCGGCGACAGTGCTGCCTACCTGGCCAGCTGCCTCGATCGGCGCCGCAACCTCCAGGCCCTCCCAGAGCCACTCGTGGAGTACGAGCGCGTGGTCCACGTCCTGGCGTCCGCTCTCGGCTGGTTGGCCGGTTGCCCGCCGCCGGAGCTGGCGGCGCAGCTTCCGCAACGGTCGCGGCAGCTCTTCCACGAAGGACCGGTCACGCGCGGCGAGTGGCTGGCGCTGCTTCGACAGATCACCCAGATCGCCGCCCACCGTGGACTGCGTCGGGCTGCACAGTGGCTCCTCGCCCCGCGCAAGGGGCTCCTGGCTGCCGGTCTCTTGGAGCTGCATCGGGCGCTCATCGCCCACAAGCGAGGCCAGTCGGAAGTCGCCGAAAGCCATTTGCACGCTGCTGCGCGCGCCCTGGCGGTCATCGACGACAGCGGTTGGCTGGCTGGCGGCCTGCGGCCAAGCTCAGCTGGGGTCCCGCCTCCGGCTTCTCGCCAGCAGCCCGGGGGGTTCCCGGAGCGTTGGCTGGCGCTGCGCGCCGCCCTGGGCTGGCAGTTCTGGCGCACCGTTCGGCTGGGCGATCCGACGGTCTGGACGCAGCTGGCAAGGAGCATCGAATGGCCGACGAGCGGCCAGGCGCTCCCGTCGGCGCCCCAAGGCACCTAGGGATCGCGCCATGGCAGTGCTGATCCTGTTCGTCGATGCTCTTCCGTTCTGCGAGTTGCCGCAGATGCCGCACTTGCGTGCCTGGCCATGGCAGAAAGAGGTCCGTCCGGGCTTCGGTTACTCCATCAATCTCCACGCCGAGCTGTTCGCGGGCCTGACGCCTGACGAAGTCGGCTTCTTCGGCGAGTGGACGTTCGACCCACGGCAGGCGCCCGGTCGGCGGTACGCTCGGCTTCTGCCCATCCTGGATCGACTGTGCCGACCCTACGGGCTGAACCGGGGCCTGCAGACATTGCTTACCCGTGGTTACCGGCCCGGCGTTCGGATGCCAAACCTGCCTTTGGCCCGGCTGGCCGACTTTGCCCACGTCGGCCACAAGGTGACTGCCGCTGCTTTCCCCCATCCCACCATCTTCCGCCGCCATCCCGACCTCCAGGTGCTGGACAGCACGGGACTGCCCAAGGGGGCGCGGGACGAGGTCCTCGCCCAACGGGCCAGCCAGGCGATCGAGGTGGGTGTGGCAAAGCTCTTCGTCCCCCTGCCCGATCTGGACGGCATCGGCCATCGCTACGGCACGCGCAGCCAGGAGTGGCGGCGCCAGCTGGCGCGGCTCGACGGCTGGATTCACGATCTGTCGGAGCGCTTCCTGACGCGTCATCCCCACGGCGAGGTCTTCGTTCTGAGCGATCACGGCATGGCCGACGTCGGAGGGGGCATCCCCTTCGCGCCGGAGCGGATGCTCGGACCACCGCACCGGCAGCGCTACCTCTACTTCACCGATAGCACCCTGGTGCGGCTGTGGATCAGCGATCGGCGGCTGGCAGGGGACCTCACCGAGATGCTGCGGCGCATCGAGCCGCTACACCAGCTCACGGCGGCCGAGCGGGCGGAGTATGGCCTTCGCAACCTGGCCTTTGGCGACCTCATCGGCGTACTCGAAGAAGGCCTGTGCTTCGAACCCAGCACCTTTGCCCGACACATCCCCCGGGCAATGCATGGCTACCATCCCGACGCCGTCAGCCAGCACGCCGTGCTCCTGCACTGCGGTCGGCAGCCGCCGACCATCGCCGCCCAGCGAACGACTGACGTCTTCGCCATCCTTGATAAGGCGCTGGCCCGTGGCTGAGCAGCCGATGGACGCGGCACCCCGCACCGTGCTCTACGTCGACCACGCGCGGGGCCTTGGTGGCGCCGAGCGCAGCCTGTTGCAGCTTCTCGAGGCTCTGGACCGGCGCCGGTACCGGGCCATGGTGGCCTGCCCGGAGTCGGAGGTCGCCCAGCGAGCGCGGCAGCTGGATCTCGCCGTTCGGCCCCTCGAGCTGCCGCGGCTGCGCTCGGCAAGGGGACTGTTCGTCTGGTGGCGAGGCTCGCACGCCCTCGCCCAGCTCGCTCGCGAGAGCGGAGCTGCCCTGCTCCACGGCAACACCTATCGGGCCAGCCTGGTTGCCGCCCAGGCGGCCGCCAGAGCGGCTAGGCCCTTCGTCTGGCACGTTCGCGACATCCATCGCCCGACGCCCCTTACGGCCTGGCTTTGCCGGCGCGCCAGAGCCATCATCGCCAACTCGCGCGCCGTGGCCGGCGCCTTGCCAGCCCGCTACCGGGTAACCGTCATCCACAATCCCGTGACCCTGCCCGCGCCCCACCTGCGGCGCCGGGCGGAGCTTGGTCTGCCAGCCGGTACCTTGGTAGCCAGTGTGGGCATCCTCCGACCCTGGAAGGGTCACCACCAGTTCCTGGCCGCCGCCGCGCAGGTGCGCGCGCCCGACGCGACCTTCGTGGTGATCGGTGGCCGAATCCACGGCGACGAGGAGCCGGACTACCTCGGTCGGCTGCAGAATGAGGCCATGCGGCTCGGAGTGGCGCAGCGTGTCCACTTCCTGGGACACCGCGAGGATCTCGCCGATCTGTGGCCCCATCTGGCCATGCTCGTCCACGCCGCCCAGGCCGAGCCGTTCGGCCGCGTGGCCGCCGAGGCGCTGCTGGCTGGCATCCCGGTGGTCGGTTTCGCCAGTGGCGGCCTGCCCGAAATCATCGACGATGGCGAGACCGGCTTCCTGGTCGCGGCTGGCGATGTCGCGGGGCTGGCCACGGCGATCGATCGGCTCCTGGCCGACGAAGACCTGCGACGGCGGCAAGGTGCGCTGGGGCGGGAGCGAGCGACGGCTCGGTTCGCCCCCGAACGCCATGCGCGCTTGGTGGAGGCTGTCTACGACGAGGTGCTGAGCCGCAGCCTAGCCACCTGACGAGTCAGCGGCCCGGCGGAACGTACTGATCGGCGCGGAGCACACCAAAGCCGACATCGGACGCCCCACCGGTGACGAACTGCAACTCCGTACCGGAGTCGGGACCGCGCGGTCCAGGCTTGAGGTATGCCGGCAAACTCCCGAATTCGAGGCTGTAAGGCCGGCCGCGGCGAATCGGCGATGATGGGCCCTGCGTGCCCAACAGGAAGGTGCCGTCGACACCCGTGGTGGTGGAGATGACGAACTGCCCCTGGGCATCGTAGGCGCTTACCACAACCCCAGGCTCACCCGGCTCACGCCGGTCGCGCCGCCCGTCGGCATTGTGATCCCGGAACACGACTCCGGAGATGGTCGTCGGCACATCGCGCTGGCATGCCGCGGCACTCAAGAGCACCACGAGCACTCCGAGGGCGAGGGCCGCAGCTTTCGTGCACCATCGAAGCCTGGTGTTCACTGTCCCCGCTCCGTCCGATGGCCTAATACTCCGCGGCCAAGTCCATCCCCTCATAGAGATGGGCCACCTCCGCGCCGTAGCCATTGAACTTGAGGGTAGCCATGATCGGTTCGGGGTCCCGACCGAGGTAACGCACCTCGCGCGCTTGGCTCCAGCGCGGATGGGCCACATCGGGGTTCACATTGGCGTAGAAGCCATGTTCTTGCGGCATGGCGGCCATCCAGAAGGAAGTCGGGCGCTCGGCCACCAGCTCCACCCGAACCACCAGCTTGGGCGACTTGAAGCCGTACTTCCAGGGCACGACGATCCGCAGGGGCGCGCCGGCCGCCAGGGGCAATGGCTTGCCGTAGGCGCCCACCGCTACGAGCACGAGATCGTTCCGTGCCTCGTCGATGCGCAGTCCTTCGACGTAAGGCCAGACGTAGGGCGCTTTGGCCTGGGCCCCCATGTGTCGCTCATCTGCCTGCGGCGGTGGCTCGTAGGCCCCGCTCTGTTGGCCGGGCAGCCGCTGGGGATCGTAGAGACTCTCGAAGCGCACGAATGCCGCTTCGGGCAGCGGCCTGGCCTCGGCGAGGAGCTTGCGCAGCGGAACGCCCAGCCAGGGTATGACCATCGACCAGCACTCGATGCATCGCAGTCGGTAGACCCTCTCCTCGAGTCCGAAATCCCGAACGTCGTCGAGGCTTAGCGTCAAAGGCGTGCGAACCAGCCCATCGACCCGCAATTGCCAAGCTGGCGGTGCAAAGCTGGCCGCCTGCTCGGCGATCCCCTGCTTGGCTCGGGTGAACTCGTAGTAGTTGCCATAGCTCGTGAACTTGGCCAGCGGCGTGATCGGGTCGCCAAACTCGTCCACTGCCGCGCTCGGGTGCATCTTGCGCCAGCTCGCCGCTCCGGCGACGCCAAGCGCGGCGAGCGCGGCGGCACTCAGCAACTGCCGCCGCGTCAGAAACAACGTCTCCGGCGTGACTTCCCTTGGCACGTCGTCTGTCATCGTCAGGCTCCCTCTCCCGCCGAGATGGTAGCCGGCTCGGCCACTCTAGGTCAAGATCGGGTTACCCGTATCTTTTGGCCCCCTGCGGCGTTAACCCCGTGAAGACTGCGGACGCATGGCTGCGGGAGCCGAGTGTTGGCCGTCGAAGGGTGGCAATTCGGGTTCGTCAGGGAACGCGGAAGGACATTCCCTGGCCGGCGTTAGGATGGGCAACTGCCTGCAGGGAGCGCCCCGGGCGCCAGGGGCAGGTCGATTGTGGGAGGAGATCGGCCGTAAAGCGGTAGTCAGCCCGAGAAGGCTCACCGAGATCGCTTCGCACCATGAGGAACAAGATGCCCCTGCCTCCAAGTCTTGGCGCCGCCAGCGGCGCCCAGGCTAGACGTCCGTCGCCGGCGGCCGCGCTGGGCGGGTCGTCGGCGGATGTCGGTCGGATTCCCCCATTCGAGAACCGTCGACAGGATCGCCCCGCCGCGTACCGCTCGCCGAGAGGTGGGGAGGCGGCTGGCGGGGGTTACCCAGACCGAGACGATGGCAACGAACCCGATCTGGTCGATGTGCGCTGTGCGGTGTGCCACAAGCTGCTAGCCCGAGCGGCGCTGGCTCCGGGTTCGGTGTTGCAGATCAAGTGCCCACGCTGCCGAAGCGTCCTACATAGCCGTCTCGGCCTGGCAAGCGAGTTCCGGCCGCACAGCTAGGGCAAACGCCCGTCAGGGCGACAACGGATACGTGAGCCTACGAGCTCCCCTTCATGGGCACCTGGAGTGCCATGAGTGGGGGAGCTTGTTGCGTTTTGGTCGTGGCCGCCTCGGGGCTCCCGAGGCGCCGGGAGTCCAGGGAAGGCCATAAGGAGGAAGCGATGTCGGTGAACCGGTTGGGTCAAGTGCTCCGGCCCCCAGTCTCTGCTGTTCGCGGCCTGTGGCACAGGCGCTCGTTCGTGCTCGTGGCGGTGATCGCCACCGCGCTCGCTTACCCAGGGGCGATGCCAGCTGGCGCCGTCGTGACGCCGAGGGACGGGCTCGGCGTGGGTGTGCCTGCCAAGCTGACGGCACCCATGGCCACGTGCAACCCGGCGAATCAGCTCGGCGGCGTCGTCTTCCGCGATTACAACGCCAACGGGTTGCGCGACGCCCGCGAGCCCTTCCTGGGAGCGGTACAGGTGCGAGCCTATGGCGCCAGCGGCGCTCTGCTGGCCAGTGCCCAGACGGACTGGTCGGATGGCGCGTACGCCTTGAACATCCCGCCGGGTACCGAGGTCCGCGTGGAGTTCGACTGGAGCGCCGCGTTTGGAAGCTTTTTCCAGGAAGGCGTATACGGCCCGCAGTCGCTCACTTCCGTCACCTTCGCCACCAGTCCGAACTGCAGCGTCGGCCTGGCGCTGGCCCGTTACGCCGAGTACTGCCCGGCGAGTGACGCCAGCATCAAGCTGGTCACGGCCAAGAACATGGTCGGCAGCGCGCAGCATCCCACCGTCAGCACCTACCCAGCAGCCGTGTCATTTCCCTACAGTGCTGGCGGCGCGTGGCCCAACCGTTTTGAGCCACCTCCGACTGCCGAGGCGACCTTCGGCCAGATCGGCGCTACGTACGGGGTGGCCTACCAGCGACGCTCGAACAACGCCTTCTTCGGCGCGTTCCTGAAACGCCACTCGGGACTTGGCCCGGGCGGCACGGGCGCCATCTATCGGGTCGATCTCAGCGCCCATAGCGGCTCGCTTTTCGTGGACCTGAATGCTCTCGGCTTCGCCACCGGCGCCAATCCGCATCCGGCCGGGATCGCGATCGAAGACTGGCTGCGCGACGCCGCCAGCTGGGATGCCGTCGGCAAGGTGGGACTCGGCGACCTCGAGATGTCCGACGACGACACCGTGCTCTGGGCCGTCAACCTGTACACCCGTTCGCTCCTCCGTATCCCGGTTGGCTTGCCCCCCACGCCGCCCACCGCAGCGCAGATCCAGAGTTACAGCCTGCTGCCGTTCAGCCCGGGCAACTGCCCAGAGCCGAACGTCAACTTCCGGCCGATGGGTCTGGGCAAGCTCCACGACCAGATCTTCGTCGGGGCCGTCTGTAGCGCCGAGTCGACCCAGAATACGGCCCACCTGCGCGGTTATGTCTACCGCTTCGACAACCCGGGCTTCAGTCTGGTTCTGGACTTCCCCTTCACTTATGACCGCACCGCACCCGGCAAGCCGCCGGTCACGGGCGACCAGTTCAACTGGCAACCGTGGACGCCCACCTTTCAGAAGATCAGCCTGGGAGTCACAGACGAGAATGGACAGATCATCGAAGGCACGACCTACCCCGAGCCCTGGATCGGCGACATCGACTTCGACAACGGTTCGATGGTGATCGGGGTGCGTGACCGGTACGGCGATCAGATCGGCTGGTACGCGTATAGCCCCAATCTGGGGGACGATAGGCTGTACTGGGGCGAGACGAAGGGCGATTTCTTGCGCGCCTGCCCGACGGCCAGCAACACCTGGACGTTGGAGAACAACGCCACCAGCTGCAGTGTGACGACGGGCGGTCACAACCAGGGGCAGGGTCCAGGCGGCGGGGAATATTACTTCCAGGAGGGCAACGCCTGGCACTCGGAGGTCGGGGAGGGCGCCGTGGCCCAGGTGCCCGGCCGGCCCGACTTCGTGGGCACAGCCTACGATGCCGCCTGGGAGGGCGACCAGCAGATTCAGGCCTGGTCGCAAGGGGTACTGTGGCTCCACGACACCCTGGGAACCTGGTCGAAGGGGTACCTGATCGTTGTTGGTGGCCGGTCCTACCCAGACCAGCCGTACTTCGGTAAAGCCAGCGGCCTGGCCGATCTGGAAGCGGCCTGCGCGCCGGCGCCGATCGAGATCGGCAACCGCGTCTGGCTGGACGAGAACAAGAACGGCATCCAGGATGCCGGCAGCACGGAAGCTCCGATCGCCGGGGTCACGGTGTCTCTGTACGACATGGAGGCCAGCCCCAATGTGCCGCTCGCTCAGACACAAACGAGCTCCGAGGGCGAGTACTACTTCCATTCGCGGAATGTGGCCGGCGGTCTGCGCTTCGGCCGGCGCTATGAGGTCCGGCTCGACAACCCCGCGGACACTGCGCAGGGAGGCCCGCTGTATGGTCTCCGGCTGACCAGGGCCGATCAGGGCAGTTCGGACATCCGCGATTCCGACGGGCGGCTCAAAGCCGGAACGCTCGTCACCCTCGCTCGCGCAAAGGGCTCGCCAGAGCCGACGGTGGTGCAGCAACAGGCTGGCGGTGTGCCGTACGCGCCGCTGCAAACCGGCGGCCCAGGAGAGAACAACCACTCCTTCGACTTCGGGTTCATCCGCGGCGATGTGTCCATTTACAAGCGGGATTGGCCGGATCCGGTGTGGGCCGGGCAGGAGCTCTTCTACGAGGTGCGCGTCTGCAACGGCGACGAGACCAGCCCGGCGACCGGCGTCGTGGTGACCGACACCCTGCCGGCCGGCTTGATCTTCCTGGGCGAAACCGACAACTGCGATGTGATCCCCGGCGGCGGTCCGAATGGGGAGGATCTGCTTGTTTGCCAGCTGCCCGACGTTCCGCCCCAGGGGTGTGTCGACTTTGAGATCAAGATGCGGGTCCCGGCCAACTTCGTCGCCCTCGAGGTGGATGGCACCATCGCCATCAACAACCATGCTGAGCTGAGCGCCGGCGGTGGTGACACCGAGCCTTCGGACAACGTGGTGGATGAAGGCACCTTCGTCGAGGAGCAAGCTGACCTGCGGATTACCAAGATGGTCAAGCCCGACGCGTCCGTGCGCGCCGGGGAGCTCTTCACGTACACCGTTTGGGTCGAGAACCTGGGCCCGTCGTATGCCCGGAATGTCAGCATCCGCGATGACCTGCTGTCTTCGGGGCGCTTCCAGCTTGTCCAGGCCATCTTGGATCCCAATCGCAACGACGCTGGGCCCTACTATGAGTCGGCACCGCAGGGCGGCGTGACGATGCGCTTTGACCTTCTGGACCCGCTCGAGCCGGTCGGCTGGGGCGGGAATGGCCGGTGGCTCATCCAGCTCGTGGTTCGGGCCAACGAGACGCAAGACGTCAACAACCGGGCGATTGTGTACACCCGGGCGGCCGGACAGCCACCGCAACCGGGGACACCTGACCCTGACACCAGCAACAACGAGGCCACCGTCTTTCTCGCGGTTCTCGACACCGCCGACCTGAGCGTGACCAAGGCGGGGCCGGCTAACGTCACCGCCGGCGGCACCATTCAGTGGACCCTGACGGTGCGCAATTCCGGCCCCTCGACGGCAGCCAACGCCGTGGTCCGCGATGTGGTGCCGTACGGCGTCGCCGTGTCCAGCGCGACGGTGGCCGGGGGCGGCGGCTCTTGCACCTTGGGCACCAGTGGCGATCCGGGCAATCCGCTGACCTGCGGGCTCGATTCCATCCCCGTCGGCGGCGTCCGGACGATCACCATTGTCGGGACCGTCTCGCCATCGGTGCGGGCAGGCCAGAGCCTGGCGAACAGCGTATGGGTCTACTCTGACGACATCGACCCCAACAATGCCAACAACTACGCCGCCAGTTGGACGCTCGTGCTGGGCAGCGTCGACCTCAGCCTGAGCAAGTCGGCGCAGGGTCCATTCCCGTGGCTCGCCGGCGAGCTGCGGTCCTATCAGTACTTCATCGCCAACGCCGGCCCCTCGGTGGCACGGGACGTGGTCCTCACGGACCCCTTGCCCGCGCAGCTCGAATTCGTGAGTGCCTGGCTGGGCGTCCAGGACGAAAGCGGCGGCGCTCCCATTCCGTGCCAGGTGCGCAGCGATCGCACCGTGGTGTGCGCCATCGGGGACGTAGCCGTGACACCCGCCGGAGCGCCTCTCCCCAGGCTGGTGATGACCGTTCGGGTGCGCTCCGATACGCCGCATGGCACAGTGGTCACCAACACGGCCGTACTCACGTCGTCCACAACGGAGAGCAACTCGTCCAACAACCAGTCCTCGAGCTCGGTAACTGCCGAACGCCGGGCCGATCTGAGCATCGACAAGCGGGCCACCGACTACACGCCGGTGGCCGGCGAGGAGCTGGTCTATGCCATCAGCGTCACCAATGCCGGGCCTTCGGACGCCCAGAACGTGGTGGTCACCGACAGTCTGCCCGGTGGCCTGACGTACGTCTTGGACAGTGACAGCTGCGCGGAAGGGCCGCCGGGCACGCTGACCTGCGCCCTGGGCAACATGCCTGTGGGCGCCACGCGAAGCTTCGAGGTCCTGGTGCGGGTGGCAGCCAACGCGCTGCCGGGGGGGATCCTGACCAACCCAGCGGCCGTTACGTCCCTGACCATCGACCCCAACTCGGGCAACAACAGCGACGACGCGGACGTTGCCCCGCGGGCTCTCACGGATCTGCGGGTGCTCAAGTTTGGCAAACCGGACAAGACAGTCCGGGCCGGGGAGGAGCTCGAGTACACCATCGTGGTCGACAATCTCGGTCCGAGCTACGCCCACGGCGTGGAACTGCGCGATGAGATCGTCGCCAATGGCCAGTTCGACCTGGTATCCGTAGACGCGGATGTGATCGGCAATCGACCCACCGCTAGCTGTGTCCCCAGCGGTCCCATCAACGATGTCAACGAGCGTCTGACGCTGCGCTGCAACCCGGGTGCCGCCCTGGAACCGTTTGGCCCGCCCAACCTGGGGCGCTGGGTGGTGGCAATCGTCGTTCGGGCCGACGAGGACATGAGCATCGACGATGTCGCCAGTGTCAGCGACACCGACGTGGACCCCGACGAGCGCAACAACCAGGCCATCGTCGAGCATGAGATCACTGCGGTTGCCGACTTGGCCGTCCGCAAGACCGACTCACCCGATCCGGCGACGGCCGGCCAGACGGTCAGCTGGCAGATCACCGTGACCAACGCCGGACCATCGCCAGCGACCAATACCATCCTCATCGACGATCTGCCGCCGGGCGTGCTGTACGGCAGCGCAACGGCCCAGGCGCCGGCGACTGGCGTCTGCGCCATCTCCATGCCGGGCAACCGCCTGCAGTGCGCCCTGGACACCATCGCTGCCGGCGGCACGGTGACCGTCCTCGTCACTGGTACCGTGGACACGGACGTGCCGGCCGGAACGGTGCTGCACAATAGCGTGCTTGTCACGAGCAACAGCTACGACGGCGACAACAGCGACAACTTCGGCGCCAGCCAGACCACGGTGCGGGCGTCGGCGGACATCGTGGCCACCAAGTCGGACACGCCGGACCCGGTGCTCGCCGGCAAGCCGCTGAGCTACACCGTTGATGTCACCAACCGCGGACCCTCCCTGGCTCGGCAGGTGGTACTCGTGGATACCCTGCCCGCGGCAGCGATCTTCGTGAGCGCAGCGGTCACCAACGGCACCGGGGGCGAGAGCTGCGCCTATAGCCCGGGCGCCCACACGGTGACCTGTACCCTTGGCGACCTGCCGCTCGGCGAATCCCGCCAGGTCCAGATTGAGGTCACCGTAGATCCGACCACACCGTCGGGCACGAACATCGTCAACGAGGCCGACATCACGGCCCTCACGAGTGATCCGGACCCCAGCAACAACACGGACATCCTGGCAGTGACACGCGTCCAGGCAGCGAGTGACCTGGCCATCTTCAAGTCGCTGTCCGATCCGACACCGGTGGCAGGTGGCACCGTGGCCTACACCATTCGGGTCGTGAATCGCGGCCCCTCGACGGCCCGCGCAGTGACGGTGGTGGACACCCTGCCGACCGGTTTCACCGCCATCAATCAGACGGACGCCTGCGCGCCGGTGCCTGGCGCGGGTCCGCTGACCTGCAATCTCGGTGACATGGCCGCAGGCGAGGAGCGCAGCTTCACCATCACCGCGCGCATCGACCCTGCCCTGCAGCCCAGTGACCTGAGCGGTCAACTGGCCCTCAACCGCGCGGTCGTGAGCAGCAGCACGGCCGACCCAGAGCCGGCCAATAACAGCGCCACCAGCACGGCCCACGTGCGCGCTCTCTCCGACCTCAAGGTCACCAAGTATGGCAAGCCCGATGGCCGGGTACGCGCTGGCGAGACGCTCACCTATACCATCATCGTCGACAACCTGGGACCCAGCTACGGCTGGGTGACGTCGCTCAAGGATGTGATCGAGTCCTCGGGGCGTTTCCAGCTTGTGGGCCTCCAGAGTGACCGCACCGCCGCCTGCACCTACTCGCCCGACGGCGGTCAGCCGAGCCAGCCACCGGCCAGTGTGCTTGGCCGTCTCCAAATCGACTGCACCCTGGATCAGCCCCTGGCTCTCCTGGCAGCAACGGGTTATCCCAATCCCGGGCGCTGGATCCTGACGGCGGTGTTGCAGGCTACCGAAGAGCAGTCGATCAACAACACGGTCGATGTGCTGGCCGCCGGTCGGGATCCAGACTATGGCAACAACCACGCGGCGGTCCAGCATGAGATCACCGAGATCGCCGACCTGTCGGTGGAGAAGCAGGGGCCGGCGACAGCCGTGGCCGGCGAGGAGATTCTCTACACCGTCGAGGTGACGAACTGGGGGCCGTCGACTGCCGAGAACGTCCTGCTTTACGATCGGCTGCCGCCCGGCCTGACGGTGGTAGGGGCAACCGCCGAGGGTGGCAGTTGCAGCACCGGCACGCCGGGGCAAGTGCTCGATCAAGTGCGCTGCGGTCTCGGCTCGCTGGCGGTGAATGAGGTGCGGATGGTCACCATCGCTGCCCTGCTGGATCCGGGTCTGCCCGCCGGCACGGTGCTGGAGAACGACGTGTTTGTCGTCAGCGACTCGCACGACGACGACAACGGGGACAACTTCGGCTACGTGCTGACGGAGGTCGAGTCGGTCGCCGACCTGGAGGTCACCAAGACGGCCGAGCCGTCCACGGCCGTGGCTGGAGAACCGCTCGAATACGTGATCACCGTGACCAACGAGGGTTCGTCGGACGCGGCGAATGTCCTTGTGATCGACACCCTGCCGGCCGGCACCCACTTCGTGAGTGCGGCCGTGATCGTCGGCCAGGGGAGTTGCTCTGGCCAGCCGACGGGCAAGGTGACCTGCCAGCTGGGTACCCTGCCGGCCGGTGACTGGGCGCAAATCAGTGTCATCGTGATGGTCGATCCCAGCTACGATTGCGACGCCGGCGCGCTGATCAACCAGGTAACGGCAACCAGCACCTCCGATCCCGAGGGCGCCGAGTTCGAGCTGCAAACCCCCATCGTCTGCCCCGCGGACTTGGTGGTCCAGAAGTGGAGCTATCCGGTCAAGGTGTACGCCGGCGAGCAAAAGAAGTACACGGTGCGGGTCACGAACCTCGGACCGGCCGATGCGGAGAACGTGGTCCTCACCGATACGCTGCCGTCCCAGGTGGAGTACGAGACGAACAACCGTGGCTGTTCAATTGTCCGAGGCGAGGTCGACGTCGTGACCTGCAGCCTGGGTGGCCTCGCGGTCGATGCCAGTTTCGAGGTCGACATCTACGCCCTGGTCGATGCCGACACACCGCCAGGAACCACCATCCGCAACACCGCCGAAGTGACCAGCGATACGGAAGAACGCAACGAGGCGGACAACACGGCATTCGCCGAGAATCTGGTGCTTCAGAAGGCGGACCTCAAGATCGAGAAGTTCGGCAAGCCAGACGGCCAGGTTCGGGCAGGCGAGGTGCTGACCTACACGTTGGTGGTCGACAACCTCGGGCCAAGCTGGGCGAACGGGGTTTCGGTGAAGGACCTGCTGCAATCGAGCGGTCGCTTCGACCTCTTGGATGTCACCAGCGACCGAGCGATGAGCTGCAGCTCGACGCCCAGCGGCGCGCCGGGCTCGGTCAGCGGTATCAATCAACGGCTCTTGGTCGACTGCACCCTGGCGAACCCGCTCGAGGTCCTGACGGCCACGGGCGACGCGGTGAACCCCGGTCGCTGGCTAGTGACCATGCGGCTTCGGGCTCTGCAGAACCAGGACATCAACAACGTCGCCCACCTGACGACGTCCGCCTACGATCCCGACGAGTCGAACAACACGGCTCGTGCCATGCACGAGATCACTGCCGTGGCGGATCTGTCGCTCATCAAGTCCGGCCCACGCGGCGCCATTGCCGGCACGTCGGCCACCTATGACTTGACGGTGGTGAACAATGGCCCCTCGACGGCGGAGAATGTCATCTTGTACGACCGGCTCCCGCCAGGGGTGTGGGTCACCTCGGTGGTGGCCAGCCAGGGGACGTGTAGTACGGGTACACCGGGACTGGTGGCCGACCGGCTGACCTGCGGCTTGGGCTCGATCGGTCCGCAAGGCACGGTGCGGGTCACGGTGACGGTGGGTCTGGATCCGTCGCTCACACCAGGCTCGCTGCTGGAGAACGACGCCCTGGTGACGAGCGACAACTACGATCCATGGAACGCCAACAACTTCGCCACGGTCCTCACCTTGGTGGACGCCGAGTCGCTCCTCGAGGTCAGTAAGACGGACTCCATCGATCCGGTGGTGGCCGGCACCGAGATGGAGTATCTGCTCACCATCACCAACCGTGGCCCCTCGACCGCCCACAACGTGTCGGTGCGCGACAGCCTGCCGCCAGCGGCGTATGTCACCTACCTGGGTTACCACATCGGCAACGGCGCCGGCACGTGCTTCTACCAGTCCGTGTCCAACGAGGTCGACTGCTACCTGGGCGACCTCTTGCCAGGCACCTTCCGGGAGATCTATCTGCACTTCCTGGTGCTACCTTCGACGCCCGATGGCACAGTGCTCAACGATGCGATGACCGTCCTGGCCGACTCGTCGATCACCGTCGAGGGGGACACCACGGAGCAGACCACCGTCGAGGCGGAGGCCGACCTGGTCGTCACCAAGACCAGCGATCCGGTCAAGGTCTACGCCGGCGAACAGAAGAAGTACGTCGTTCGCGTCACCAACCTCGGGCCGTCGGATGCGCTGGCGGTCACGGTGGTCGACACGCTGCCCGCTGAGGTGGAGTATGAGATCGACACCGGCTTGTGCCGCGTCACCCGCGGCGAGCCGGATGTGGTGACCTGCGACGCCGGCCGGCTGGAGCCGGGCGCCAGCTTCGAGTTTGCCATCTGGGCTCGGGTGGACCCGGACACGCTGCCCGACACCGTGCTCGTCAACACGGCCGTCGCCACCAGCGAAACGAGCGATCCGGCGCCCGACAACAACACAGCCGAGAGCCGCAACCTCGTTCTCGAGAAGGCTGACCTCAAGGTCGTCAAGTTTGGCAAACCGGATGGCGAGGTGCGAGCTGGCGAAGTCCTCACCTACACCGTCATCGTTGACAACCTCGGACCAAGCTGGGCAACCGGCGTCTCGCTCAAGGACGTATTGCAGTCGAGCGGCCGATTCGACTTGCTGGGGCTCGAGAGCGATCGGCCCATGAGCTGTAGTTCGACGCCCAGCGGCGCCCCCGGCCCAGTGCTGGGCATCAATCAGCGCTTGCTCGTCGACTGCACGCTGAGCGAGCGCCTGGAGGTCCTCGAGGCCAGCGGTGAGGCGGTCAACCCCGGTCGCTGGATTCTCACCATGCGCGTCCGAGCGCGGCAGACGCAGGACATCAACAACGCCGCGCAGATCACCAGTGCGGCCTACGATCCGGACCCCGCCAACAACAGCGCCTTTGTGGTGCACGCCATTACCGATGTTGCCGACCTCTCGGTGACGAAGACGGGGCCGGGCTCCATCGTGGCCGGCACATCGCTGACCTACGAGCTCGTGGTCACCAACCTCGGCCCATCGCGGGCGGAAAACGTGGTGCTGTACGATCGCCTGCCACCCGGGCTCACCGTCACCGGCTGGACCGCCAGCCAGGGCAGTTGCACGACGGGCACTGCCGGGGACGCGACCGACAAGCTCACGTGTGGGCTGGGCTTCCTCGACGCCGGCGCCCAAGCGACGGTGCAAGTAACCGCCTTCGTCGACCCCTCGCTGACGCCGGGATCGATCCTCGAGAACGATGCCTTCGTCAGCGGCGACATCTTCGACCCCACGAACGCGAACAACTACGCCTCCTGGCTGACCACGGTGGCGGCGGCGTCGACGCTGTACGTGACCAAGATCGATGAGCCGGATCCGGTGGTGGCGGGCGAGGAGCTCGAGTACGCGCTGACAGTGGTGAACAATGGGCCATCGACGGCCCACAACGTGTTCGTCTTTGATAGCCTGCCGCCGCCCCAGTACGTGACCTTCCTCGGTTACAGCATTGGCAATGGCACCGGCAGTTGCTTCTACCAAGCGACGTTCAATGAGGTGGACTGCTACCTGGGCGACATTCTGCCGGGCAGCTTCCGCGAGATCTACCTGCGGTTCCTGGTCGCCGCCAGCACCCCGGATGGTACGGTGCTCACCGACACGGCCCTTTGGCAGGCGGATTCGCCGATCACCGTGGAGGGCGACACCGAGGAGACGACGACGGTTCAGGCGCTGGCCGATCTGGTGATCGAGAAGCTCAGCGATCCGGTGAAGGTCAACGCCGGGGAGCAGAAGAAGTACACCGTCAAGGTGACGAACCTTGGTCCTTCCGATGCCTTGGCCGTCTTCTTCACGGACACCCTGCCGACGGCAGCGGATTACGAGATCGACACCGGCCTGTGCCAGGTCAGCCTGAACAGCGGGCCGAACGGCGAAGATGTCGTGACCTGCCAGCTCGGCCGCCTGGTTCCCGGCCAGAGCCGAAGCGTCGACATTTACGCGCTGGTGGAGCCCGCAACCCCGGCCGGCACTACGCTGGTCAATGAGGCAGTGGCCGACAGCAGTACCGTCGATCCCGAGGAGGCCAACAACACCGTTCGGGCGGAGAACTTCGTCCTCCAGAAGGCCGACCTGGCCATCACCAAGTTCGGCAAGCCCGACGGCGAGGTGCGCGCCGGCGAGATCCTCACCTACACCGTGATTGTCGACAACCTGGGACCGAGCTGGGCCACCGGTGTGGCAGTCAAGGACGTGCTGCAATCGAGCGGCAAGTGGCAACTGCTCGGGGTGGCGAGCGATCGGCCGATGAGCTGCAGCTCGTTGCCGGCCGGCGCGCCCGGCGGCATTGCGGTGGTGGACCAGCGGCTGCAGATCGATTGTCGGCTGACGGGTGCGCTTGAGGCGATCTCGGCCGAGAGCGGCCCGCCCAACGCCGGCCGGTGGGTCCTCACCATCCGTGTCACGGCACCAGAGACGCAGGACATCAACAATGTGGCGCAGGTAACGAACGTGGTTCGGCTCGCCGGGGAGCCGTCGGCGGGCAACCTGGCTCTCGATCCAGATGCCAGCAACAACGTGGCTTACGTCGAGCACGATATCACCGATGTCGCCGATCTGGCAGTCACCAAGACGGCGCTGGGGGAGGTCGTGACCGGCTGCAGCGCCAACAACTCGGTCATCGGCACGGCAGCCAACCGGGTCGTTGCCGGCCGGCAGCTGTTCTACACCATTGTTGTGACCAACAACGGCCCATCGACCGCCGACAATACCCTGCTCTACGATCGCTTGCCGCCCGGCGTCACGCTCGTCGGCGGAACCATCAACGGCGACGCTGCCCGGTTCACGACGGCCTGCCGAACCGGAACCGCCGGCGACGCCGCCGATCAACTGGTGTGCGGTTTGGGTTCGCTGCCGCCCGTTGGCAGCAACCGAACCGTCACCATCGGGCTTACGGTGCGCGTCCGACCGGATCTGGCCGCCGGCTCGATCCTGGAGAACGACGTCCAGGTTCGCTCTGAGATCTACGACCCGACGACGGCCAACGATTTCGCCCACAACCTGACGACGGTCGAGACCTCAGCCGACCTGCGGCTGGTCAAAGCACACGACCCGGCAACAGCGACCGCTGGCGAGCTGCTGCGCTACACGCTGATGGTCACGAACGACGGGCCATCTGTGGCCAAGGACGTCCACGTGTACGACGATCTTCCGGCGCAGGTCACGTACGTCGGGGCGACAGGCGGCACCTGCATCGAGGACCCGGTGACACCGGGGAATCTGGTGTGCAGCGTGGGCGATATGGCGCCCGGCGAGACACGCTACATCTACGTTGTCGTCCTGGTCCACCCCGATGCACCGGGCACCATCGTCAACACCGCCGTAGCGCAGAGTGGCTTCAGCGACGACACGCCGGTGCCGGGCGGCGTGATCACGCCGGACCCTTGCCCGGCGGACAACCAGGCCAGCGACAGCACCACCGTCATTCGCGTCGTCGACGTGTGGGCGCGCAAGTCGGATCTGACCGATCCCGTGGTCGCCGGGACGGAGGCTAGGTATCGGATCGACTTCGGGAACAACGGACCGTCCACCGCGACAAACGTGCAAGTCCGCGACACCCTACCTGCCGGTTTCAGCTTCGATCGCTGTGAGCCGATCGATCCCAACGATACCGTTGCTTGCTCCGTGACCGGCCAAACGGTGACGCTCCTGTCCATCAAGCAAGCCAACGCCATCGTCTTCAGCGACGGCGGCGTCCTGGATCCCGGCAAGGAGTTCGGCTTCTACATCGTCGCCGACGTATCACCGGGCTACATCCTGGATGGCCAATCCGACGCTGAGCCGGGCCCGCCGCCGGAAGTGTGCTATCCGTACTTCGCGGCCACGGGCTACCCGTACTGGGCACACGATCGCATCGAAATCACGGCCGATCAAGACCGTGACTTGGGTGCCCAGCGCGGCCTCAACAACTGGGATGACGAATGCACGCGCGTCGAGGCGCTCGCTGACCTCGAGATCCTCAAGCTGGATGATCTGGCCGGCTTCATGGAGTGCGATCCCGTGGCGCCGGGCGGTCACATCACCTACGACATCTTCATCAAGAACAATGGGCCGAGCGACGCCGCGCAGGTCTATCTCGTCGACTGGCTGCCATCGTACGGCGTCGTGCTGGACCCGGCGTTCGTCAAGGTCACCGTTGCCGACGGCCGCGGCCAGGTGGTCGAGATTCGCGACGACGGCCGGATCACCGTGGTCGTGGGCACCGACCCCAACGCCAAGGGGCAACCGCAGCTGGGTCGCCTGAACGTTGGCAGTCCGCCGGTGCAGGTGACGATCGAAGTCGAAGTCATCGACAAGCCCGACGTCTGCGGTCTGGATCTCCTCGACGTGGCGATCGTCGAGACACGGCGCAACGACAGTCTCTGGCCGCCGATTCCGGGCGCCAGCTTTGCGCCTACGCCGACGCCCGACCCAGACCTGTCGAACAACCGCGACGAGGAGACGACGCGCGTCGAGTGCCCGGCCGTCGAAGTGGAGAAATCGATCTCCTTCAACGGCGAGTGCCCCGGCACCACCTGGCCAGTCGTGGTCAAACCGGGGAGCCGGCTCACCTTCTGCATCCGCATCACCAACGTTGGAACGACGTACTTGGACAACATTCGGCTGGTCGATCGCCTCGTTGCCGGCGGCTTTGTCCACGAGGTGTTCACCGACACCATCCGCTACGGCGCCGATCCGCGCGTCCCGGTGGCTCCGGGCGAGACGGTGTGGCGCAAGATCGACCTGCCAGCCTTCTGTCACGAGTGTGAGTGTGGCCGGATGACGGATCTGGTTGAGGTCATCGCCGATCCTGTCAACCTGGGCCGCACGCCGTACCCGTGCCTGCCCGACGCCGTCGATCGCGACGAGCAAGAGCTCACGCTGCCGTGCTCTGGCGTCGGCAGCCGACTCCTGGTGCCGGTCCTGAGCATCTCGGGCCAGCCGGCACCGCCACCCGTGCCACTGCAAGAGCCCGCGCCCCTGGCCCAGTGCACGAACTGGATTCAGGTCCAGAACGTCGGCCGCGTCCCCACCAAGGCAATGCTGGTCCTGTGGGGTGAGCCAGGAGCCTGCCCGCCGCAGTCGGTGGGACCGCTCAAGACGGAGTGCTCGGGACTGTTGCGACCGGGCTCGGCGTGGAGCTTCGCGCCGACCCAGCTGCCAGAGGGGGCGCGCAGCGGGATTGTCTACTCCCTGAACGCCACCGACATGGTGCTGGATGAGCGAGGCAATCGCCTGCCGTTCGCCGATCTGGCGTGCCTGGATCTCTTCCGGCTCATCGCGGGCAGCCATGGCGAATGGCTGCGCTTCGACGAGGCGTATCGGAATGGCGGCATATACTACGGCCCGATCGGTGCCGCTGGCCAGCAGCTGCAACTCGACTTCGGTGCCCACCAGGGCGAGCCGCTGGCGGTGGTGGTCAACCGATCCTGCCCCGACCCGTCCATTCCGGGTGCGGTGGGCAATGCCGCTTACAAGGCCATCTCGGCGGACCTGAACGGCATGCCCGATCCGCACATGGGCGGCTACATGTACTACGCGCCCATGATCATCTCCAACAAGGGCGGGCTGACCTCCTGGATCCACATCCAGAACGCCGGCATCCAGTGCTCCAGCCTGGAGCTGTGGTTCAAGGATCAGGAGAATTGCCTGCGACCCGTCCTGGGCGACGTACTGTCGCTGGCCCCGGGTGAATCGCTGGCCTACGACGCGCAGACTGTCCTTGGCGCTGACTGGCTGGGCAGCATGTGGATTCGCGCCAGCCAGCCGCTGGGTGTCGTGGTCGATACTGTGGGCGCCAACCACTTCACGAGCTACATTGGGGTGCCGAGCGATGTCTACCTGCGCGACAGCGGACAGACGTTCAGCCTTGGCACGCAGGTCAACTACGCGCCGCTCATCTACAACCAGCATCAGGGTTGGGACACGGCGCTCATCGTGCAGAACCTGAGTTCGACCGTCGCATCCAAGGTCAAGGTCTACTTCCTGGATCAGTCGGGTGGCATCGTGTTCACCCTGGTGGACTGGATCTGCCCACGGGGCAGCCAGACCTTCTTCCTGCCGGTCATCGACGCTCTGCCCGGCAACTGGATTGGCAGTGCCCGTATCGAGAGTCAGGAGTGGTGGACGCCAGGCGACCCGATGGTCGATCCGCCGCGGCTGCAGACGGTGGTCCTCCTCGAGAAGTGGGCGGATCCGGCTCGCAGTTCCCGGCGCGAAGCGGTGGCCTACAACGCCGCTACGGAGTGCGATGCCTACGACTGGCAGATCGGAGCCTGGCGCGGTGGCGTACAGAGCGGCTCCGCGGTGCTGGCGATACCGCTGCTGGCCAAGCAGAACCGCGGCGTCACCACTGAGCTGGCCATCACCAACCTGGTGCCGAAGCCTGGCTTCACCGACTTCGCCATCTACGTGTACGACCAGAACGGGCTCTTGGACGTGCACTGCGAGAAACTGAACGAGAAGCAGGTGGAGTACATTGACCTGAACACCTGGGGCTGGATCAGCCGCAACTTCCTAGGCAGCGCGGTGATCAGCGCCGTCTACTGGGAGCACGACGTCCTGGATGCCAGTGGCCAGTTCCTGCGCAACGTAGTTGGGTTGGGCGCGGTGATGGTGGAGCGCGTTGGCGGCCTCCAGGGCCAGCCGGACGTGCCCGGGGACGAGTCGAAGGCCGTCGAGGCATTCCCGCTGTACGATGTGTTCCATACCGAGACACGGCCGGAGTGTCCGGGCATCCCGCGCGTCATGAAGCCTTGACGGGGCGACAATCGTCGGGCGGCTCCGCAACGGCAACTCGAGGCGGAGCGTAAGGATAGGGGGACCGGGGGCCCGGC
>DAOUCP010000121.1:0-10645 GCA_034432155.1 Anaerolineae bacterium | reverse complement strand
GTGGAGGAGACTCCTGTGCCGTCTGGCTGTCCGATGGAGCTCAACCGGAACGCGAACCGAAGTCCTTGTGCCAGCGCGCAGGCGCTGGCGATGGTCCAGGACGCACGTTCTGCTCAGCCCTCGCTCGATGAATGCCCGCACCGTTGGGGCATCGGCACAGGCAAGTCGTCTCTGTGCGAGAAACAGCGCCGTGCCGGCGACAGTCGCAGAGGCCTGACTAGAGGGCCGGTCCTACGGTGTGGACCGACACGGTATCGAGCCGAGGAGTCAAGTTGCCTGTCCGGCCACACGCTTCGCTGTGCAGGTGACAGATTCCAAAGCACGTGACATACTTACGGGACTGGGCCTGGCGGTGGGGACTTCGACCGCAGCGGTCGAGATTGGGGGCCGCTATCACCGCGTTTCATGAGGTACATGCTGTGCTCATCGTGGCCGTGCTGACGGTGGGCGGGGGAGGTCTCCCAACGATGATCTCGCGGGCCTCCCGGGCGGAACGTGCTGGCGGTGGGCGTGGGGGTCTCCTCCGCCATGGCGCGGCTGTCCGTCACGGGCTTGGTGCGCCTGCTGGCAACCCACACTCGCACGCCATCCGGCTCATACCGCATCGCGTTGGCGCCGCTGGTGATGCCCCTGCTGCCTAGGCCTGGCGGCACGCCAACGCAGATTGCTGAATAGGAGGAGGATGTGAACAACCACCGCAGCTGCTCGCTGGTACCCCCGTTGCGCCTTGGCCCCTCCGCGCGTTCCGCCGCCTTCCCGGCCATCGTGCTTGCCCTGGCGATCGGTTGCCTTGCTTTGCCCATCGAAGCCTCGCCACAGCAGGTGACCAGGCTACGGGTGGTTCCCCCTGCCGCTGCGGTGGGCGTCGCGCAAGCGGCTGTTCTGGACATCGCCGTCGAGGCCGCGACCGATGTCTGGGGCGCACGCTTCGTTTTGACCTTCGATCCGTCCGTGCTGGAGGTGGTCGATGCCGACAGCACAAGCGATGGCGTGCAAATCGCGCCCGGGCCGTACTTGGACCCGCGCGAAGGACGGAGCTGGCGGCTCGTGAACCGGGCCGACAACACCGCCGGTCGAATCGAGTATGCGGCCGTGCTGTTGAACAACGCCCGCAGCCCCACGCCACCGGCTGCCGGCAGCGGCGTGCTGGCCCAGGTCACGTTCCGGGCGATCGAAGAAGGAACAAGCCCCATCGCCTTCGTGAAAGAGCGCACCGAGGTGTACGACGGGCGCGGGTCGGCGGTGGCTGTATCCACGACCGACGGGCGCCTGGAGGTATCGTCCGGACGAAAGATCTATCTGCCCGTGGCCGCGCGACAGCACACCCTCGGTGGCGGTAGCAGCCGGCTGTCCGGCGTGCCCGCCGCTGCGGCGCTCAACCAGGCCACCGTCTCCGAGTCGGCGCCCTTACAGCCCCTCGTCCGCCCCAGGGGAGAAAGCGGCTCGGGAATGGACGGCGAAGCGACCAGCCATGCGACGATGGGGCTCGACCGCCTCGGCGGACGGTCGACGGGAGGCTCCGTCGCACCGGTCGGAGCCATGCCGCCCACCAGCGACGGGCCGTGCAGCGGAACGCCGCCCACCCGCCCGAGCTTCCTTTCCGAGCACGTCGGACCCGACGAGTCGGGCGCGCGCTACTCCTACTACCACGTCTGGTACACCACCGACTGCCGGGGGGATCCGGACTGCGACTGCGACGGCACGAGTCCGGACGACTGCGTGCCGGCGGTCGACGATGACGGCGACGGAGTGCCGAACGTCGTCGAGACCGTGGCCTACACGCTGCAATCGACCCGCCAGAAGCTCACCTCCCAACTCGGCTTCCGGGAGCCGTTCTTCTGCTCGACCACCATGCGTCAGGCTTGGATCCACGACATTGGGGCCGGCGGCTATGGCTGGCCGACCAACATCGACCTCAATCGCGACTCCCTGGTGCTCGCCGGCACGCAGCAAGTGAACGTGGAGGGCACGCAGTCCACGGCGCTGCACGAACTCTTTCACACGACCCAGTTCGCCTACATCGATGCCAACGTATGGACGGATTGGGGCGGCTGGCTGGTCGAAGGCACGGCCGTGCTGGCCGAGGACTCGCTGTTCGCCGACCCGGCGTATGCCGATATGGTCGATCTGGATCATCTAGGCATCTACAACCTGTGGTCGGCCGATTACCTCAGGAACCCCAACATCCGCTTGAACGACGTCTACTACGGCATGGCGATCTTCTGGAAGTTCCTGGTCGAGCAGTACGGCCGGACGCCGGCCGCTACCAACGTGCCGGAATACCATCTCGACGCCCTGCGTGTGCTATGGGAGGAGACGGTCGACCGGGAGCCTGACGCGGTCGGCGCCGTGGAATCCGCGCTGCGCACGCTCGGGGCGGGCAACTCGTTCGATGATCTATACCTCCGTTTCCAGATCGCCAATTACCTGAAGGAGCTCGATGCGGCCAGCTTGCCGGCCGAATACCGCTACTCGGATCTCCAGGAGGCCGGGGGAGCGCTCCAGGCCGTGCCGCGGACCGTTCGGGAGACCATGCCAGCGAGCGACCGGCTGGCGGGAGAGGCGGACGTGGTGCCATGGGGGGCGCTGTATCTGGAAGTATCGCCGGCGGCAGATGTCGAGATGCTCACCGTGAAGATCGACGCCGACCACCGCGTGGGCCATGCACTGGCCGTGGCTGATGGCGGCAAACTAGTCAACCTCATTGGGCCTCAGACGTCGAGCTCGTTTGCCCACACGGTAATCAACAACGGATACGATACCGTGGCGTACATCGTCGGCGGTGCGGAAGATGGTGGCCACCTCGAGTACGCCTTCGACAGCCATCCACCGACGGTGGACATCCAGGCGCCCACCGCGAGCGAGCCGGCCGTGGTGGCGGCCGGCGCCGAGGGTAAGGTTCTGATCCAGCTGCGGGTGCTGCCGCCGGGTGCCGGTGAACTCCCCGTGCCCGGGGTCCCGCTCGACGGCTTCAAAGTGACGATCGGCGGCGTCGAGCTGGCGGCCGACCAGATCCTCGAGCGGTCCGAGGTGCAGGACCAGTACTGGCTGCTCGCCCAGGTGCCCGAGGAGCTCGCCGCCGGCCAGTACGACCTTCGCGTGGCGTTGGGGAGCGCTTCGGCGCACGAGGCTCGCGCCGTAACGGTCGGCGAGCGGGTGTCGACCGACAGTGTGTTGGTCTTGGACCGCTCGGGCAGCATGGCCGAAAGCGAGAAGATGGCCGATGCGCAGAACGCCGCGCGGTTGTTCGCGAGCTCGTGGACTTCCGGCGACAAGATCGGTGTGGTGAGCTTCAACGAGACCGCCACCGTCAACTACGCGCTGCACGACTGGACACCGGCCAACCGCGACGCGGCAATTGCCGCCATCAACGGCATCGCCGCCGGCGGGAGAACGTCCATCGGAAGCGGCCTCATCGCCGCCAACGGCGAGGTCCTCCGCGGCGACCAGGATGATGCCTGGGGCCTCGTGCTCCTGAGCGACGGGGTGGAGAATGCAGAGCCGCCGATGGCGGACTTCCTGGCTGCGTACGCCAGACGGGCGGAGCGGGGCCAGAAGAATCCGACGGTCTACGCGGTGGCCATCGGCCCCGACGCGGCACGCGAGGACCTCCAGGCATTGGCGGATGCGACGGGCGGGGAGTACCTGTACGTGTCGGAGCCGAAAGGCGCAAGCCCGTTTGGGGCCAGCGGCGCGGCGCAGGAGCCCGGAACCACCGACCTGGCCAGCAGTGCGGCGCAGGAGCCCGGGACCACCGACCTGGCCAACGACCTGGCGGAGGCCTTTCGTACCGTGGCCGAGGGCATAGCGCGCCGGCAGCGCGTCTACCTGGCGCGAGACACGAGCGTCAAGATGCCGGCCAACCAGGCGCTGCCGCATCGGGTCGAGATCGACCGCTCGGCGACCGAAGCCGTGTTCGTGGTCAACTGGCGCCACACGAACTCCACCTACAGCCCCCGCGTCCGGCTGGTTGCGCCGGGCGGCAGGTCGGTCGATCCCACCGTCAGCGGCGATACGCACGTCGTCTTCCAGGTCACCGGCCCACAAGCCGGCACCTGGACCGTCGAAGTGACCCGATTCTGTGATCCATACAACCACTGCTTCGAGGGCTCCTACCTCGTGGAGGCTGCGGTGGCGAGTGCCCTGCAAATGGACCTCCTCGTGGGGCCGGCGGTGCGAGCGCGCGTGGAGGGCGCGACGGTGCCCGTGCTGGTCAGCCTGGCTGCCGATCGGCCCGTCACCGGGGCGACCGTCGAGGCCGAGATCAAGGCGCCCTCCGGCACAACGTTCCGCATCGAGCTGCTCGACGACGGGCAACACGGCGACGGCACGGCAGAGGACGGGGTCTATGGTCAGACCTTCCGCCACGCCACCGAGCCGGGGAGCTACTCGGTACGCGCCACCGCAAAGGGTACCGCGCCCGGGGTCGGCGATTTCCAGCGACGGGCGATGCGCGCCTTCCACCTGGCGGCGGATGCGAATGCCGATGGCGACTGCATGCCGGATGGCTGGGAGCGGGCGCACGATCTCGATCCGGCGGTGCGCGACGGCCAGGGCGACCCCGACGGCGACGGCCTGAACAACTGCGACGAGTACACGAATGGCACCGACCCGCACGATCCCGATTCGGACGGCGCGGGGCAGGAGGACGGCTCGGAGGTGAGCCACGGTGACGATCCGCTCGATCCCGAGGATGACCACCTGCGCCCGCCGCGCGATTTCCGCGTGGTGCCCGGCGACCGCGAGAACAAGCTCGTCTTCGGAGTAGCGCCGGAATACGACCACCTGATGATCTATCGCTCGCGGACTAAGGACGGAACCTACCAGGTCTTGGCCGACCGGGCACCCGCCGAGACGCCGTATGTGGATCGCGGGCTCACGAACGGCGTGACCTACTGGTATCGCTTGCGGGCGTTGGACGCGGAGGGCCGGCGCAGCCGCCTGACCCCGCCCGATTCGGCTACCCCCAAGGCTGATCCGATCCCGCCTTTCGGCCGCGTCGTGATCGACGGCGGCGCGCGGGCCACGCGCTCGCGGGACATCCGGCTGACCCTGACGGCCGTGGATGACAAGCCGCCGTTTCCAGACGCCCCGGCGCGGCCCGCCGCCAACGCACCGCAGCAGGTGGGCGGCCTCCAGATGCGCCTGGCCAACGACGCCAATCTGGACGGCGCCAGCTGGCAGCCGTTCGCGCCATCGGTGGCCTGGACCATCCAGCCGGTCGGCCGGCGGGCGTCCGTCTACGCGCAGTTCCGGGACGAAGCGGGCAACGTCTCGCCGTTGGCCATGGACAGCATCGCCTTCGTGAGCCAGCCTCCCCCTGCCTGCCCCCGCGGCGGCCAGGTGGACCTCGTGTTCCTGATGGACACCTCGGGATCCATGGACGACGAGTTCGCGGCGCTGTGCGGCCGCATCGGCGGCGTCGTCGCCAGTCTGCAGGACAGCGGCATCACCGTCCACCACACCGTCCTTGGCGTCACGCAGAACAAGATGTGCGCCACGGACAACGTTGCCCATCGCATCCCCGGCGCAGCGGCCAACACGCCGGAGGATTGGGGGGTGGCAGTGGCCGACGTGGCCGGCGCCTTCCCCTGGCGGGTCGGCCATACCCGGCTGATCGTGCCGTTCGCCGACGAGGGCCCCGGCGACGGGGACCCCGCGGAGGATCCCGGCGCCGACCGCGAGGCGATCGAGGCCGCGATCGAGGCTGCGCGGCAAAACCAGGTGATCGTCTCGCCCGTCCTCGGCACCTTCATCGAGGAGGATCCGGCCAACCAGGCGGCCATCGAGCGCCTGGCGAACGATCTGGCGCGGGCCACCGGCGGGCAGGTGCTGCACTCGACCGACTCCGCTGACGAGCTGGCCGACGGCCTGGCCCGGTTGATCGGGACGGCCGCCTGCACGCCCGTCGTCCAAGGGGTTCA
Organism: Anaerolineae bacterium; assembly: GCA_034432155.1. Taxonomy (GTDB): domain Bacteria; phylum Chloroflexota; class Anaerolineae; order Epilineales; family Epilineaceae; genus DAOUCP01. The sequence goes on along the minus strand of DAOUCP010000121.1, from coordinate 4,721 downwards.
CCCCAACTGCGGCATCGGCGCCGAGACGCCGGTGCAGGTGTTCGGTCAGAACTTCGTCGCGGGCGCCCAGGTACTCGTGGCAGGGCAGCCGGCGCGCGATGTGACCGTCGGACCCGACTTGGATCGGATCGCGTTCCGCATCCCCCAGGGTCTGGCAGAGGGCACCTACGACGTCACCGTGGTGAATGCGGCCGCCGCCCGATACACATTGCGCGCCGCGCTGACCGTTGGACCGTGTACCGCTCGCTGCGTCCGCGCGGTGGCAGGTGACATCTGGACCCCAATGTGGGACTTGCAAGATGGCGAGATGGACCTCCTGCCGCGGGCCGACGACTCGAGCCAACTGAGCGCGGCCGTGTTCAGCGGCCAAGGTGACCTCGTTGTGACATTGCTGGACGCCCAGGGCAATCGGCTGGACCAGGCTCACGTGGCTGCTGGTCAGACCGGCCTGGTCAGCGTTGCCTCCACCGCGGACGCCATCTACCGCCTGAACGTTCGCGGCAGCGGAGCCGATCATCCCCGCTTCCGGGCCGTCTTCCGTGGCGCCAAGCACGTGGCGATGGCTGACAATGGCGACGACTGGGCCCGCACCGAGGGTGTCCCATTCCCCGGTTCGGGTCCCGACCGCGGTGTCGAGAGCAGCCCAGAACTGGGCTTCGATGAGCGCTGGCAGGAGGTGGGCAGCGCCTACGCCGACACGACGTGGTACTTCCCGGTGGCCAGTGGCGATGCCAAACTGCAGGTGCGGCTCTGGAGCGAGTACCCCGAGGGTGACGGCCACGGTGGGATCGATTGGCTGACCCCGGAGGAGATCGCCATCCCGCTGGTGGGTCCCGAGCCGCCTGGTTTCGTGCACACGTTCTCCGTTCCGAACCCGCAGCCCGGTTGGTGGGGGCTGCGCATCAAGGCCGAAGCCCCGTTCAGCCCGTGGGCCCAGCGTTACAGCCTGGCGCGACTGGGTGAGGCGGGCGACCCGTCGCCGCAGCTGGGCTTCGCCTATCTGCTGCCAACGAGCATGAGGCCACCGCCCTGTGGTCCCACCGTGTCGCTGGAGCCCCCTCGGCAGGGCGTGTGCCGTGGTGCAGACGTGCCGGTCGACATCTTGGTGAGCGACGTGAACAACCTTTACGGGGCCGAGGTGCACCTGTCCTTCGACCCGGCCCAGCTCATGGTCGTAGATGCCTCGGGCGCACCGACCGACGCGATCCTGCCTGGTCCGTATCCGGACCCCGCGGGCGGCCAACGGATCGTCGCCCTGAACCACGTCGACAATTCCGCCGGCACCATCGACTATGCCGTCACGCTCGTGCACCCCGCACCGGCGGCATTCGGCGACGGCCATCTCGCCCGCGTGCTGTTCCGCTCGAAGGGTGTCGGACCGAGCACCGTGCGGTTCACCGGTGGCAAGCTGGACGAGCGCCCGGTGCCGCCCGCAGGACCGACAGAGATTCCGGCCCAGTTCCACGGGGCGGTGGTGATCGGGCGGAACTGCGTGCCGGGGCAGGCGGGCCAGGGCGAGATGACCGGTCAGGTGGCGCTCCAAGGCCGGACGAGCCAGGCGGGGGCGGTGGTCTCGGCCGCCCCATGGCCGCATCTCCAGATCACCGGGCCGGACGGGGCGTACCGGCTGGCGCCACTGCAGCCGGGGCAGTACACCGTCGTCATCACCCACACCGGCTACCTGCGCACGGACCCCCGACCGGTTGCGTTGTCCGCCGGGCAGCCGCTCCGCCTGCCCGACGCCGTGCTGCTGGGTGGCGACGTGGATGGCGACGGAGCGATCAACTTTCGCGACGCGGTGATGGTGTCGCTGGCGTTCACCTTCCAGCGCGGGGAATCCGGCTATGCAGCGGCAGCCGACATCGACGACGACGGCGTGGTGGATATCGACGATCTGGTGCTCATCGGGGCCAACTGGGAGTGCACCGTCCAGGACACGTCAGCCCGCTGCCGTCGGTGGCAGGAGTGACGGCGTCGCGCGCGCTGGCGGCGGTAGCAGGATTCACGCCATCGCACCGGCCGGCGGTGGTTAGACGGACCGCCTCGGCCCCCTGGCGGCGGTGGCCGGACGGACAGCGTCTGCCCGCTGCCGGCGGTGGCCGGACGGACGCCGCTGCACGCACTGGCGCCGTCGGACCGGGTTGTTCCTTGCAGGTGAATCGCGTGTTCTGACGGAAGCCTTTGGCCATCGGCTACCCCCTCACCCCCCTGCGCCTCCGGCGCCGAGATTCTGGGCGGATTCGGCGCGCCGCCGATGAGGCTGCTCGTGTCTTGCCACGCCGATCGGCCCGGGCGTGCCCTACGGCGCCCCGATCACCCATCGCGTCAGGGCCAGCGACAGGCATGACTTGGCCGGCGGTGGTTGCGCCGGTGTCGCGGTCGCCGTCCGTGTCGCGCCGGATGCCGGGGTCGCCCGGTCGGCGTGACGGCACGGGGCTGGTTGTTTGTCACCGTGTCGGGCCTGGGTAGACTGCCGATCACAGCGAAGGGCCCGGCCACGGCGCCGAACGCCCGTCGGGCCCGGGTAGACTGCCCATCAACGTGTCGGGCCTGGGTGCACTGCCGATCGCCGCGGGGAGGGGACATCTCGGTCGCCGTATAACCGCGGGCCAGGGAGGCGGCGCCCGAGACGTGTTATCTGCATCCGCCCACCTCCCTATTGCAGCGTGGCCAGCATCTCTGTCACCCCAAGGCCCGCGTTCAGCCGGCCGAAGGCCTTGCCGATCACCGCGCCCTCGGGTGGGTTGGGACCAGCATGCATCGCGTGCCCCGACGTGGATGATGTCACCAGGACCTCGCCGGGGCGAATCGCAGCCCTTCCGCTGTCACCTTCACCGGCACCAGTCCGCGGATGACCAGTGGGACCGCACCGGCCGAGTTGCCGTCGATCGGTTGGCCGGCGACGGAAGACGGGGCGGGTGGAATCGACGCTGGCCACGCTGAACTGGAAGGGCGCGGTGGCTAGGACCAGACGGCCATCCGCGCCCATCGCCAGGGCTTCGCCTGGTTCCGCCCCGGAGCCCGGGAGCATCATCTCGGCGTAGTCGGCACCGCCAACGCCCACCGACGGGAAGGTCCGTCGTACCGCGTAGCTCACCCCCCGCCTTCGCAGCCGTCGTGGGACTTGACCGCTCGGGCGACCCCTTGTTTCCATCTCCCGGCCGGAGCATCATTGCGCAATAGTCGCCAGCCAACTCGGTCATCGTCCTGCCATCGCGTACGGCCCCAGCTGGGCCCGATGGCAGCTACCGCGAGCGTGTTCCTGGCCCGCTAGGCGGTCGGGCGGCTCGCGCTCGACCGCGAGCGTGTTCCTGGCCCGCTAGGCGGTCGGGCGGCTCTGGCTCGACCCCGACCGGGGCGGCTCTCGGCAGGGCCCGTTCCTGGCCGGTTGCCAGCACCCACGCAGCTCAAGGAGGTACCTGTGATGGGCCCACGGTTGGTAGGCGCAGCCACTCTCCTTCTCACCGCGGTTGCGAGCGCCAGTGCCGCCGCGAGCGGCATCGAGACCGATCGCCCCCGACTGGCCGCAGCCCCGCTCGCTACCCAGGCGGGGGCTATCTCGTAGCAGGGTCAGCTGACCGACGCTACTGGTACACCGCTGACCGGCACGCACAACTTGGTGTTCCGGCTCTACGATCAGCTGACCGGTGGGCACCAGGTTGGCTCCGACATGGTCCACAACGCCGTTCCGGTCGACCGCGGCCTCTTCACCGTTCGGCTGGAGGTGCCGGCTGACCGCTTCGACGGGCAGGCCCTGTGGCTGGAAAGGGTGGTTGATGGTCAGCCACTGAGCCCGCGACAGGAGATTCTGCCGGTGCCCTACGCACTCGGGCTTCGGCCAGGCGCGCGGCTCGTTGGCCAGGGCGCGGATCCGGTGCTCTTGGTCGCCGCTCGGGGCGTCGGCAGCACGACCGCCCTGAGCGTCACCGGTCTGATCGGGCTCGACGCCCTGGGCGAGATAGGCGTCCTTGGCCGGGGCGACACAGGTGTAGTAGGGCGCGGCGTCGTTGGCGTCCGCGGCTTCGGCGCCGTGGGGAATGGCGTGTATGGGCACCGCGAGGCCGCGGCCGCTGTCTACGGCGAGAGCAGCGGTAGCTACGGCGTGCACGGCAACAGCCACTTCGCCGACGGCGTTCACGGCGAGACCAGCCATGGCTTCTCGGCTGGCGTGAGTGGCAGCGGCCCGACGGGCGTGTTCGGCCGCGGCGGGATGGTCGGGGTCTCGGGCTACAGCCCGGCTACCGGCGTTATGGGCGCCGCCGACGGTGAGAATGGCCAGGCAGTGGTGGGCCGCGCCATCGGTTTCGGTGGTACGGCCGTCGTTGGCGAAGCGGAGTTCGGCCTTGGCGTATCGGGCAGCGGCGAGTTTGTCGGCGTCAAGGGCGTCTGCGACCTCGGCTTCGGCGTAGTCGCCGAGGGTCCGATGGGGGCGCAGGTTCATGGCAAGCTGGGCGACGGTCTCGCTGCCCGCTCGGACGGCTCGGACAGCGCCGCGGCGGTGCGAGGCGAGGGCACTGACCAGGCAGGGGGAGGGCACTTCCAAAGCGGCCGCGGCCATGGCGTCGCTGCGTACAGCATGGGTAGCGACGGTCAAGTCCCATAGCTGCTGTAAAAGCAGGGGCGTGAGCTACGCGGCACGACGGACCTGCCCATCGGTGGGGGTGGGCGGCGTCTGACCAAGCTCTCGCCGGAGGTGCCGAAGCTGTTCGCGCTCGAACTCG
>DAOUCP010000120.1:0-49513 GCA_034432155.1 Anaerolineae bacterium | reverse complement strand
GCGGCCATGGCCCAGGTGCAGGCACGGCTGCGCAGCGTGCCGCTGCTGACCCTGGTCGGACCCGGCGGCGCCGGCAAGACGCGGCTGGCGCTGCAGGTCGGCGCAGCCGTGCTTCCCGAGTTCCGCGATGGCGTCTGGTTCGTGGAGCTGGCCTCGCTGAGCGATCCGGACCTAGTCGCATCGCGAGTGGCCAGCGCGCTGCGACTGGAGGAGGAACCAGGCCGATCCATCCAAGAGACGCTCGTCGACCATCTGCAAGGCCGCCAGGCTCTGTTGATCCTGGACAACTGCGAGCACGTGATCGGGGCGTGTGCCCAGATCGCCCAACTCCTGTTGGAGAGCTGTCCCGACCTCAAGCTGATGGCCACCAGCCGCGAGCCTTTGGGCATCGAAGGCGAGAGCTTCATCGAGGTGCCAGGGCTGTCGTTGGTGGAGGAACCCCCATCCGATCCGGAGGCGGCCCTGGCTTCGGCGTTGCGTTCCGAAGCGGTGCGCCTGTTCGTCGACCGGGCTCGAGCCGTGGCACCCGACTTCGAGCTCAACGCGCAGACCGTCGGGCCTGTGGTCGAGCTCTGCCGCCGGCTGGACGGCCTGCCGCTGGCGATCGAGCTGGCCGCCGCCCGGGTCCGGCTGATGAACCCAGCAGAAATCCTGGCCCGCCTCGACGATCGCTTCAGTCTCCTGGTGGGCGGAGTGCGCACCGCCGAACCCAGACAGCAGACGTTACGGGCGACGCTGGACTGGAGCCATGACTTGCTGTCGGCCGATGAGCAACTCCTCTTCCGTCGCCTGGCCGTGTTCCGCGGCGGATGGTCGCTGGCCGCCGCCGAGGCCATCGTGGCCGATTGCGGGGCCGGACCCGGCGACGTGCTGAACAGCCTGACCGGGCTCGTAGCCAAATCGATGGTCAAGGTCATCGATAGCGGCCCCCGCATGCGCTACGGCATGTTGTTGACGATGCAGCACTATGCTGCCGAGAAGCTGGCAGCCTCGAGCGAGGAAGTGGCCGTTCGGGACTGCCATGCCCGTTGGTTCACGCAATTGGCCGAGACCGCGGCGGCCGAGCTTGCCGGACCCAACCAGGCAGCTCGCCTCGAGGAGCTGGACCTTGAGCGCGACAATCTGCGGGCTGCGTTTGCCTGGCTGGTGGTGCGGGCCGGCGGCAAACTGCCCGGCGACAGGGACCGGCCGGCCGCCGCCTCTCCAGCCGAGTGGCCGGAAGCGGATCCGGCCTCTGCTGCCGAGCCGCCGGTCCAACCGCTGGTGGTCGGGACGGGGCCGCTCGCGGCGATGGACCGGCTGCTGGTGTCCAGTGTCGATGCCACCGCAGCCGAGACCCTGTTGCGTCTGGCGGCGGCAATGACGGCCTACTGGGAGCAGCGGGCACTCCTGGGCGAGGGTCGAGCCTGGCTGCGCCTGGCGTTGGCGGTGCCAGGAGCAGAATCGCTACCGCACTTCCGTGCTCGGCTCCTCGTGGCCGCGGGCTCGCTGGCGATGCAACTGGGTGACTACGACGAAGCGCGCGTCCAGCTCGAGGAGGGTCGCCGACTGGCCATGGAGATGGCTGACCGGGCCTCGCAAGCGGCAGCCCTGGCCAGCCTGGGCACCATGGCGCAGCACCATGGCGACTTCGACGGGGCTCGCGCCTATCTGGAACAGGCGCTGAGCATCCGGCAGGCGCTCCACGATGCAGCTGGGGTGGCGGCCGTGGTCCACAGCCTCGGCATTGTGGCCCGCGACCAGGGGGAATACGTTGCCGCACGCACCTACTTTGCGGAGGCGCTCGCGATGCGCCGCCGGCTTGGCGATCAGGCGGGCGTTTCCGCCAGTCTCAACGCCTTGGCTACCGTCTCCTTCGGCCAGGGTCACTACGAGACAGCACGTGCCCTTTTCCTCGAAGCACTCTCCCTCTCGCGGGCCCTTGGCGACCAGCGAGGCGTGGCCTTCGTGCTCAACAATTTGGGCCGCGTTGCCCATGCCCAGGGGGACCTGGCGGCGGCGCGAGCCCATCTGGAAGAGAGCCTTGCCTTGCGACAGTCGATGGGCGACCGACGAGGTTTGGCTGCTACGCTCAACAACCTCGGCCAGGTCGCCCTGAGCGAAGGTAACTTGGCCGAAGCGTGGCGCTTGGTCCGTCAGGCGATTACCATCCGGCGCCACCTCGGCAACATGGTGGGGATTGCCGAATCGCTGGAGGTCGCCGGTCAGCTCCACGCGGCCTCCGGTGACCCGCTGACAGCCGTCTACCTGGCCGGTGTCGCCGCGTTGCTGCGGCAAGACCGCGGCGCACCTCTCGCCCCGCACTTGGCGGCTGGCATGTCGAGTTGGCTCGGTCAGTTGCGCAGCCAACTGGGGGCCGAGACGTTCGATGCCAGCTACGAGTCGGGCTGTCGCAGCCGCTGGCAGGAAGCGGTCGAGGATCTCCTGGCCGACACGGCCCCAGGCGAGTCGGAAGTCGAGGGTCTGGGACTGGCCTGAGACCTTTGCCTAGGCAACGCCGGGCGCACCGCGCCTGCCGGGCTGCCCGTACCCAGCCAGCAGTTCGCGGTAGTAGTCCTCGGTCTGCTCTGCCACCTGCGGCCAGGCATAGGTGCGGGCGCGTGCTAGGGAGGCCTCCCGGTAGCGCTGGGCCACGGCAGGGTCGGTGAGGACGGCGAGGATGGCCGCGGCGAAGGCTCCAGCATCTCCGGCCGGCACCAGCCAGCCGTCCAGGCCGTGACGAACGGTCTCCCGGTAGCCAGGGATGTCCGAAGCCACCACCGGAACGCCGGCGGCCATGGCCTCGAGAAGCACGATGCCCAGCGACTCGCCACCGAGAGCCGGGGAGCAGAACACGTCGGCCCCACTGTAGTAGCGTGGCAGGTCAGCGGCGCTCACCTGGCCCACGAAGTGGACGGCCGCCGAGATGCCCAGCCGCTGGACGGTCGCCGCCGCGCCAGGCCGGCACGGCCCGTCGCCGACCACCACCAGACGGGCATGCGGCAAGGCCGCCAAGACGGCCGGCATGGCCGGCAGGAGTGTCTCCAGCCCTTTGCGCGCGTCCAGACGGCCGACGAAGAGAATCCGGCGCTCCGCCGCCGCGCGGGGCGGGAGCGGCTCGAGATCGGGTCGGAAGCGATGCAAGTCGATCCCCGACGGGATGATTCGATACTCTCCCGGAACGTACGGGCTTACCGCGTCGCGCGCCCGCTGCGAGATCGCCACACGGCCATGGATGCGGGCGTTGTGATGTCGGAACAGCCACCGGTAAGCGCGACTGCCGCAGCGGTAGATCCGGAAGCCGGCCATGAGCGCCGTGATGACATTCACCGAGCGGCTGTAGCGGATCGCCCAGTAGGCGATCTCCGGAAAGAACATGCCGTGGCAATGCACGACGTCGAAGCGCTCACCGGTCAGCAGGCGGCGCATCTGCAAGGGCAACCGCCAGCCCACGGGCAGCGTGGCGAAGGAGCGATTGAGCGGAACCCGTAGCGCTCGTCCGAAGCGCAGGACTCGGATGCCCTCCGGAGCCGCTTCGGCTCCCGGGTACTGCGTCGTCACAATCGTCAGCTCGTGGCCACGGTCGCGCAAGGCCAGACTCAGATGGTGTACGTGTTCGCTCACCCCGGAGGGGTACGGGCGATACGCCGCCGATACCAGGCAGATGTTGAGAGCCTCGTCCATCATCTCCCTCGCAGTTCGCATGGCCCGGCCTCACCGCTGCCACCCGCGGCCGGACGCACCCCACCGCCCGCAGAGCCCGTTGCCCAAGGCCGCCGGCTTGGGGCGCCGGCATTCGGTCGGACCTGGGCAGCCGCTTCGGGGCGGGCAAAGGCGCCCGGGCGACCGAGCCGTTGCCTCCATGCACGATGGGGCGCTCCGTCAGGCGCCCATCAAGCCGATGACCTGCTCGTCCACCAGATCCATGCGCGTCGCCTGCGGGCAGGCCGGCAAACCGGGCATGCGCACGATGTCGCCCAGGAGCGGGACCACGAAGCCAGCCCCGGCCGAGAGGATCACACTGCGCACCGTGATCTCGAAGTCCTCCGGCCGGCCGACAGCGGTGGGGTCGTCCGACAGCGATGTCGGCGTCTTGGAGACGCACACCGGCAAGCCGGAGTAACCGAAACGCTCGATGAGCGCGAGATCCCTCTCGGCTTCTGCCGTCCAGTGCACAGCACGCGCCCCATAAAGGGTGGTGGCGATCCGTTCCAGCTTCGTCTTGATGGGTTCCGACCAGTCATAAAGAGCATGGAAGGGGCTGGCCACGCGTTCGGCATGCGCCACCACCAGCTCCGCCAGCTCGGTAGCCCCGCGTCCTCCTGCCTGGTAGCAGGTCACCGGCGCGAAGGGCACTCCCATGTTGTCACAGGCGCGACGCACGACAGCCACCTCGTCCTCGGTGTCGTCGGCAAAGCGATTGAGGGCCACCACCGGTGATTCGCCGAACACGCGGATGTTCTCCACGTGCTTGCGCAGATTGGGCAGCCCACGTTCGACCGCTGCCGGGTCCGGAGATGCCCAACCATCTCTGCTGACCCCGCCGTGCCGCTTCAAGGCGCGAATCGTCGCCACCAGGACGACGGCGGCGGTGTCTAGGCCCGCCGACTGACACTTGATATCGAAGAACTTCTCCGCACCCAGGTCGAAGCCGAATCCAGCCTCCGTGACCACCCAGTCGGCATGCACAAGCGCCATCCGGGTGGCAACCACCGAATTGCAGCCGTGGGCGATGTTGGCAAACGGGCCGCCATGCACCAGTGCCGGCACCCCTTCGAGGGTCTGCACCAGATTGGGCAACAGAGCGTCTTTGAGCACCACCATCATTGCGCCCACAGCCTGCAAATCGGCTGCCGTGACTGGCGCTTCGTCGTGGGTCAGAGCCACCAACAAGCGCGACAGCCGCTGCCGCAGGTCCTCGTAGCTCTGGGCCAGGCACAGGGCCGCCATCACCTCGGAAGCGGCCGTGATGTCAAAGCCGGTCTCGCGCGGCACCCCTTGCAACACCCCGCCCAGGCCGACGATGACGTGACGCAGACAGCGGTCGTTGAGGTCGACCACCCGCCGCCAGAGCACCCGCCGCGGGTCGATGTCCAGAGCGTTGTCGTGATGGATGTGGTTGTCGAGCAGAGCGGCCAGCAGGTTGTGGGCCGTCGTCACGGCATGGAAGTCGCCGGTGAAATGCAGGTTGATGTCCGCGGCGGGGACCAGCACGGACCGGCCGCCGCCGGTCGCGCCACCCTTTACGCCGAAGGTCGGCCCCAGCGACGGCTCGCGAAGCGCCAGACAGGTGCGCCGGCCGAGCCGAGCCAGCCCTTGCGCCAGACCAATGGAAACTGTCGTCTTTCCCTCGCCGGCACTCGTCGGCGTGATGGCGGAAACCAGGATCAGCTTGCCGGGCGGCCGGTCGGAACGGAGGGCCGCCAAGCGCAGCTTGGCCTTGTCGTGCCCATAAGGAACGACGTGCTCGTCCCGGATGCCGAGCTGGCGAGCCACTTCCCGAATCGGTCGTGGCGATGCGGCTTCGCTCATCGTGGCGCTCCTCGACATACATCCCTTTCGCATGCCAGACGCTCGGCCAGCAGCCGGGCCGACAAGAGCACCATGGGCATGCCGATCCCCGGATAGGTCGATTGCCCGACAAAGTACAGGCCCGGAAGGTGGCGCGCGACGTTGTGGGGCCGAAAGTAGGAGGACTGAAAGAAGCCGTGGGACAGCGAACCGAAGGCGACACCGTAGGGAGCATGGATGTCGCGGGCAAAGTCGGTGGGCAGGTACTCACGCTGCCAAACGATGTGCGCTCGGATGTCGGGATCCACGAGTTGCTCGAGCTTGGTGAGCAACTTCTCGCGCACCTGCGGTGCCGCCGCCTCCCAGTCTACTTGCCCCTGGAGGTTGGGCATCGGCGCCAGCAAGTACAGCACGCTGTGTCCCGGTGGCGCCAGGGATGGGTCGGTGACGGTCGGGTTGTTCAGGTGGAACGAGGGATCCTCCGGCACCGTCCTGGTTCGGAAGATGGCGTCCAGATTGGCCCGGTAGTCGGCAGCGAAGTAGAGCGCCTGATGGCGCATCTGGGGGTACGTTCGGTCCAGGCCAAGGTACAAGAGGTAACCGGAGCAGGCGTATTCCATGCGCTTCAGGCGAGCGCTCGAGTAGGGACCGCGGTAGCGCGACGGCACCAAACGCTCGTAGGTGTCCACCAAATCGGCATTCGAGACCACGAAGTCGGCGGCTAGCCGCTCACCGTCGACGAGCTTCACCCCTCGCGCCCGGCCGGCCTCGATCCAGATCTCTGCCACCTCGGTGCCGGTCCGCACCACCACGCCCATCTCAGCCGCCAGCTGCACCATGTCTTCGATGATGCGGTACAGGCCGCCTATCGGATAGTGCATGCCCTCGACTAGGTCGGCATAGGTGATCAGGCTGTACATGGCCAGGGCATCGAACGGCGACAGGCCGAGGAACATCGAGTGGAACGAAAACGCCTTGCGCAGCTTGTCGGTGCGGAAGGTACGAGCAACCTGCCGATACAGGTTCTCGTACGAGCGGGTTCGAGCCAGGCGCCAAGCAGCGCGTGGCGTCGCCAAGTCCGTGAGCCGATCGTAGTTGCGGGCCACAAAGGGCATGGCCAGCTCGTACTTGGTGGCAGCATCGCCGAGAAAGCGAAACAGCCGTGTGGTCACACCCGGCTCGAGCGCCTCGCACGCGCTGGCCAGCTGACGCATCCCGTTGTATAGCTCGAGTGTGGTGCCGTCGTGGTAGTAGATTCGGTAGTTCGGATCTAGGGTCACGAAGCGCAGCCGCTCGTTCAGGTCTTGCCCTACGGCGCGGTAGGTCTCGTCGAAGAACTGCTTCATGACGAGAATCGTCGGACCGGTGTCGACACGGAAGCCATGCTCCTCGATCACGTTGCACCGTCCGCCGGCGCGCGGCAGCTTCTCCAGAATCGTGACCTCGAATCCCATGGCTCGCAGACGCAACGCGGTCGCAAGCCCTCCCAAGCCCGCGCCAACGATGAGGCAGGATCGCATGGCTTGCCTTACCGCGGCCGATCGAGAGCCGCCCCGGGGGGCACACCGCGCGCCGTGCCCGACGGCGCGCGCGCCGCATCGGCCAGGCAGCCAGCCAGGCCTGGCCACGCCCTTTCGGCTTCGGCCGCTGTCGTCACGAGCGGCTCGGCGAAGCACGGCGGCAGCCACCAGCGTTCGCCATCGCGACCCCGCGCCGATGGCCACGGAGCTCCGTGGGGCTGCAGGCGGGCCTCGAGGGCAGCCCCCGCATCCTCACCCTCGCGGAGCACCGCACCTCGCCAGTCGGTGTACGTGGCCACGGCCCGAAAGGCGCGAACACCGCTCCGGGTCAAGAAGGTCTCCAGGATCATGCCACGCTGCCGATCCGGCTCCAGGGCATCGAACAGCAGGTTGCCTACGCTCCAGGCAATCAACGCCGGCGGCCTTCCCGGCCGCGCGAGCCACTCCACCGGCTGCACCACGTGGGGATGGTGGCCGACGATCAGATCGGCACCGGCGGCCACCAACTCGGCGGCCACCGTCCGCTGCGTCTGATTTGGGACGACCGCATCTTCAAGGCCCCAGTGCAGGCTGACCGCCCGAACATCCGCCCTGCCTTCGAGCGCCGCCAGAAGGTGCCGCGCCGTCTCGCGGTCGTAGCGGGCGATACCCGCCCAGGAAGGACCCGCCGGAACGCCGAGGCCAGTCCCGTCAAAGGCCAGCACCGCCAGACGCACACCCCCGACCTCGAGGAGCGCCGGCTGGGTGGCGCTCGCCACGTCGGCACCGGCGCCCACCGCGAGGAGCCCAAACTCGCGAACGGCGGACAGGGTCTCCGCTACGCCGGCGCTGCCATTGTCGGTCGTGTGGTTGTTGGCCACGGTGACCACGTCTACTCCGGCCTCGGACAGAAAGGCAGCCGCCGCTGGATCGCCGGCCAGATCGTAGGCGCCGCGCGACGTGCGAGGGCTGCGCGCGAGCGGGCTCTCCAGGTTGACAATGGCCGCGTCAGCCGCCGCCAGTCGCGCCGCGACAGCGGCCAACGGACTCGTGCCGGAGGCGCTCCCTAGGGCTACGGCACGCCCAAGGACGCAGTCGCCACCCCAGGCAACCACCGCCGAGGCAGCACGGGGTCGAGGCTCTGGTGCCGCCAGGATCGGCCGGGCGGTCGGCGGCCGCTCCGGTACCGCCAGCATCGCCCCACGGGTCGGCGGGCGAGCCGGTGCGGCATGGACCGGTCGAACGGTCGGCCGGCAAGCCGGAGCCACCTGTGCCGGGCGAAGGGCCGGCCACCGAGCCGGAACCGCCTGGAGGGGGCGCGCAATCGGCGGCCGAGCCGGAGCCGCTTGGCCGCGGCTGCTCGTGGCGGCGAGGCTAAGGAGCACCAGTCCGCCGGCGAGGAGTTGCGCCTTCCCGGCTGGGCGGCAGGTCGTGGTCGATTCCTGTCCCGCTGCCAGGCGCCGCTTCGCACTTCGCTGCCGGCGGAGTACACTCGGCGCCCTCGGCCGTCGATCCTCACGGCCGGACGCGCCATGACTGCCTCGTCTTCCGCCCCCCGGCACGCCCTCCACGCCGGCCTGGCCATCGGCATCAGCGGTGCGCCCGAGTCGACTGCCGGGTCGGGCTCGGTGCGGGCCATCGCCCGCTGTCGAGAGTTGGGCCTCGAAGCGCTGGAGATCGCGTGGGTCCATCGCGTGTCGGTGACGCCCGCGGGGGCGGCAGCCATTCGCACCGCCGGTGAGGCGCACGGCATTGCGCTTTCGGTCCACGCCCCGTATGCCATCAACTTGAACAGCCCCGACCCGGCGAAGGTCCGTGCCAGTGTGGAGCGCATTCTGGCAAGCGCCCGCGGCGCCCAGTCGGCAGGCGCCACCGACGTGGTGCTTCACCTGGCCTATCGGCATGGGACCCCGGCCGCCGTCGTCGGCAGCCAGCTCGCCGACCAGCTTTCGGCGATCTGCCATACCCTGGCCGAGGAAGGAATCGCGGTGACGTTGCGACCGGAGACGATGGGCCGCCAGGCGGAGTTTGGTGACCTGGGGGAAATCCTTTGGCTGTGCCGCCAGGTGCCAGGCCTGGCACCGTGCATCGACATTGCCCACCTGCATGCCCGTTCCGGTGACTTCCGCACTGCGGCCGACTTTCACCGGCTGTGGGACGAAGTGGCTGGCACGCTTTCGCCCGCGGCCCTGGCGCGGGTGCACCTTCACCTGTCCGGCATCGCGTACGGTCCGGCGGGCGAAGTCCGCCACCTGGCGCTCGACGAAGCGGACCTGGATTATCACACCTTCCTCCAGGTCGCCGCCGAGCGCGGCATCCGCGGCCGTCTGCTGGTCGAAAGCCCAGCCCGCGAGCGCGACGCGCTGTTGGTCCAAGAGGCGTGGCGAGCCATCGTCGCCCGACGACCCGACGCTGCCGCCCAGAACGGCCAGGCTCAGCCTTCTTCGGCCAGCAGAGCCTCGTAGGCCGGCGCGCCCAGGAGCGCGTCGAGCTCCGCCCGGTCGGCGATCGCCACAACGATCATCCAGCCAGCGCCGTATGGATCTTGGTTGACCAGCTCCGGGTGGGCGCTCAATTCCGGATTGACCTCGACCACCTCACCAGACACCGGACTGAACAAATCGCTGGCTGCCTTGACGCTTTCCACCACGCCAAATGGCTGCCCCGCGACGACCTTCGTGCCCAAGGGCGGCAGCTCGGCATAGACCACGTCGCCCAGCTTCTCTTGGGCATAGGCGGTGATGCCGACTCGGGCCCGATCGCCCTCGAGTCGCAACCACTCATGGTCCTTGGTGTACTTGAGATCGGTAGGGACTTCCATGGTGCCTCACTTCCTCGGACATCGGATACGCTTGGGTGCCGGGCGATGCACCGGCATCAGATGTGCAGAGAGGCCCCCAGGCTGGCCAGAGCCACCTCATGCACTGCTTCGGACAGAGTCGGATGCGCATGGACGGTATCGACAAGCTGCTCCACCGTCAGCGCAGCGGATCGCGCCAACACGAGCTCGTGGACCAGTTCGGTCGCTTCGGGCCCCACCACCGTGGCCCCCAGGATCTGGCCGCTCTTTGCGTCCGCCACCAGCTTCAGCCAGCCGCCGTGGTCGGCGATGGCCAGCGCTTTGCCAAGCGCCTGAAAGGGCACTCGGCTGACGCGGACGTCGTAGCCGAGCGCTCGCGCTTGCGTCTCCCGGTAGCCGATCGAGGCCACCTGGGGACGGCAGTACGTGCAGCTCGGAATGGCGTGCGCCTCGACAAAGTGCGCCGGCTCGCCAACGATGTGGTTCACCACCGCCCGCCCCTCATGCATCGCCTTGTGGGCCAGCATCGGCGGTCCGACCACGTCGCCCACGGCCCACACGCCTTCGGCGCTGGTGTGGCAGACGCGATCGACCTTGATGAAGCCGTGTTCGACGACGACGCCGACCGATTCCAAGCCCAGATCCTCGGTATTGGCCACTCGGCCGATGGCCATCAAGGCGGCATCCCCCTCGATCGCCTGCTCTCGTCCGTCGGTCGTCACCACCAGGCGGACCCCCTCCTCCCGAACCACCACCGACTCGACGCGGGTGCGGGTATGGATCTGGACTCCGCTTCGGGCAAAGGCTCGAGCCACGTACTCGCCGGCCTCCGGATCCTCCAGGGGCAAGACGGTGTCCAGCATCTCGATGATCGTCACCTCGGCGCCATAGGAGCGGTAGATGGAGCCAAACTCCAGGCCCACAGGACCGGCGCCGATGACCAAGAGATGCCGCGGCAGGGTCGGGAGCTGCACGGCATGGCGGCTGGTGAGAATCCGGTGGCCATCGGCTACGGTACCGGGAAGCAGCCGCGAGCGCGAGCCGGTGGCGATGAGCACGTGGTCGGCCTCCAGGGTCCGCGACGGTCCGCCGGCCACCGGGGCGACCACAAGGCGGTGGGCATCCAGGAAGCGTGCCGAACCGTACAGCCGCTCCACGTGGTACTTCTGGAACAGGCCGTCGAGCCCTTTGGTCAGGCGCTGCACTACGCGCCGCGATCGGGCCACGGCCGCCGACCAGTCGACCTGCACCTCACCCATCTGCAAGCCAAAGTCCAGGGCCTGGTGGCGAAGCAAGTCCACCACCTCCGCGTTTCGGAGCAGCGACTTGGTTGGGATGCAACCCCAGTTCAGACAGACGCCACCGAGGGTCGGTTCGCGCTCCACCACCACCACCCGGCAACCGAGCTGTCCAGCCCGTATGCCGGCTACATAGCCGGCCGGTCCCGCTCCGATGATCGCAACGTCGTAGCGATCGGTCATCTTCTATCCTCCGCCAGAATCCGCAGCGCGTCCCGCAAACGCGTCGGACCGGCTATTTGACCACGTGCAGGTCGGGCGCCGAGGTGTCCCTCTCGCGCCCGGCGACGAGAACGCTGATGGCCGCCGCCAATCGTTGGGCGATCTCCGTCAGCGCACGCCCCGAAGGCGAGTCGGGGCGGAAAACGACCACCGGCCGCCCTTGATCGCCTGCCTGCCGCAGCTCGGGATCGATGGGCACCGACCCGAGGAAAGGAATCCCACTGCGCCGAGCGATCTCGGCACCCCCGCCCTCGCCAAAGATGTCGTAGCGCTGACCGGTATCGGGCGCCACGAAGCCGCTCATGTTCTCGACCACTCCGAGCACGGGTACGCCCAGGTCCGGCAACTGGAACATGGCGACCGCCCGCAGCACGTCGGCCGCAGCCACGGCTTGCGGAGTCGTCACCACCACCGCACCGGTCAGCGGGATGGCCTGGCTCAAGGTGATCTGCACATCCCCCGTGCCCGGCGGCAGGTCAATGATGAGGTAGTCGAGTTCGCCCCAGTCGACGTCGCTGAGGAACTGGCGGATGGCGCTGTGCAGCATGGGACCACGCCAGACCACCGGGGTGGTGTCGTCGATCAGGAAGCCGATCGACATGAGGCGCACCCCATGGGCCAGGATGGGCTCGATCCGATTGTCGGGCGTAGCCCGCGGTCTGGCATCGGGAACGCCCATCATCATGGGCACGTTGGGGCCGTACAGGTCTGCGTCCATGAGTCCGACGCACGCGCCCTGCTGGGCCAACGAGGCCGCCAAGTTCACAGCGATCGTCGTCTTGCCGACTCCCCCCTTGCCGCTGCCGACGGCCACGGCGTTGCGCACGCCAATCTGGATCCGACCGGCCAAACGGTTGTCGGGTCGCACCTGGGCATCCCAGTTCACAACGACTTCCTGCACCCCAGGAATCGCCTCCACCGCCCGCACTGCATCGGTTTCGATTTGGTGGCGCAGAGGGCATGCCGGGGTGGTCAGGACCACCGTAAAGCGGACGCGAGGACCCTCGATGTGCAGGTCCCGAATCATGCCCAGACTGACAAGGTCGCGGCCCAACTCGGGATCCTGCACCGTCGCCAGCGCAGCAAGCACTGCTTCAGGGCTCACTTCGTGGTTCGTCATTTCTCCTCCTAGCGTGACCGACGGTGCGCGCCGGGCGCGACGCCTCCCGCTTCGGCGCCCTGCGCTGGCTGGCTGGCGATCTCCCGACCGAGCCAAGGAAGGAACACCCGCCCGCGGGCCGGCTCGGCACTCGTCGGCTCTGCGGTGGGCACCGTCGTGACGGTGGCCGTGGGCCATTCGTGACTCGCTGTTGGCGACGCCGTGGACACGGCCGTTGGCGGCGGCGCCACGACACGGATCTGGGGCACCGGAAAGGTAAAGACGCCCGACCAACCCAGGCTGTTCGTGAAGGCCGCCTCGGCCCAAGCACTGACGGCCTGCTCACCGATGTCGTCGGGGCCGGTCCCGACCTCGAAGCTGATGGTGATTCCGGTGCTCGGCAGACCACTGGCCCGCCAGTGCAGAGTCTTGCGGTCCGCAGACACGTAGTCGGGAGCCGGGTTGCCGCTGCCCGGCACATAGGCCAGCCGTAGCCGATCGCGAACCGAAAGGTCGACAACGCTCACGGCAGTCTGTCGCCGTCCTCGTCGGAGCGCCTCGAGGAGCGCCGCCTGCTCTTCGTCCGCCGCACCGTAGGCGTAGCGCGGCGCAGTCGCCACTTGGCGCAGACAGTCCAGCTCACAACCAGCACTCACGCACGAAGCAAGTAGCAGAATGCGTTGTTTCTTGGCCTCATCGGCCGCGCTAACCGCCGCACTGCAGCCCTTCTCGTTGCGCCCGTTGGAAAGTAGAACGATCGCTTCGACAAGCGCGGCCGAAGCTCCGATGGCCTGCCGTCCTGCATCCAGGACCGCAACTGCCTCGGTCAGACCACGCTCGATCGCCGGCTTGCCGCGTGCGCCGCTCTTTTCCACGGCCTGCAGGACCGCCACCGGATCGTTGCTCAGGTCCAAGAGCCGTCGCGCTCGGTCCCCGTACTCGACCACCGCCACCCGGGTTGTGGGATTTGCCGGCAACGCAAGGCCGCGCACCATCGCTGCCGCCTGGACGTGGATGTCGTTCTTGAGCGTCCCCGACATGGCCTCTGAGCCGTCTTGGACCAGGACCACGTGCATCGGCGCGGTCACCGGCGTGCAGGCCACGCTCAGGTGGGTGCGCACCCAAGCCGGCTGGCCGGCCACCACCTCGGCCGCCGCCGTCTTGTCGCCCGAGGCCACGCACGCGCCGGGCGGTGCGACATCGGCTGGTCGCAGGGGTTCCGCTCTGGCCACCGCGAGAAGGGCCGTCGAGATCAGGAGCAGGCCGACGCCGGCGTGCGCAGCGATGAGGGTTCGAAGTTGCGGTTGTGGCACGTTTCATGACCTCCCGAGTGCGTTCGAGTCCTCCGACACCCGACTCAGCCCGCCATCGTCCAACTGTCCCAATGGGACAAGCGGCCGCTTTGCAGCTCGAAGCCCGCGCCCTCGGTGCCCGGGATCACCTGGCACCGGTGGGCAATGCGGGCCAACGCGTCCGCCAATATGGTGTCGATGACGGCGTCGCTGTGCGCCGGGTCGTGATGGAAGGTAACCAAGGTTGCTGCCCCTGCCAGATCCGCGAACTGAATGGCGTGATCGACGGCACTGTGACCCCAGCCAACGCGCGAGGCGTACTCGTCCAGGGTGTACTGGGAATCATGGATCAAGAGATCGACGTTCTGAGCCAGACCCCAGCCGGAGGTCCAGGTGGGGTTTCGGGGGAAGTCCGTCGACCCCAGCGCCGGTTCGTGATCGGCCAAGTAGGCCAACGCTCCGTCGTCGGTCTCCAGCCTATAGCCGACGGTGATGCCCGGATGGCAGATGAGATCGCTGGTCACGCGGACGCCACCGATCCGGAAACGCCCGCGCGGCACTTCGTGCAGCTCGAGCTGGCAGGGCAATTCCCGGAGCGGCGTCGGGAACAGGGGCGGCGAGAAGTAGCGGGTCAGGCGAGCTCGAAGGTCAAGGGTTTTCGAGGGCGGCACCCACACGTGAACCTGGCAGGCTGACTCGTAGAGCGGCCGATAGAAGCCGACACCCAAGAGGTGATCCATGTGCAGGTGCGACAGCAAGAGATCGGTGCGCACCGGGCACACACGACTGCCCAAGCGTCGGATGCCCGAGCCGGCGTCCAAGACAATCAGCTGGTCGTCCGTGCTGCGCACTTCCACGCATGACGTGTTGCCGCCATAGCGCAGCGTGTCGGCGCCGGCGGTGGCGAGCGAACCTCGCGTCCCCCATAGCGTGACCCGCATTCAGGCACCCGCCTCCCAAAACAGGGCTGCTGCGCCCAGCAGCGCGCCGTCGACGGCCTCGATGGGGATGGCCGTCACCTCGACGTCGTACCACACGCCGTCGAGCGCCCGGAAGCGCAGTTGGGCATGGTATGGGCGGCGCTGGGCGAGGGCGCGACCCAGCGGCAAATCGGGCGCCGCCAGGGGCTGTCCGGCCGTATCCAGGGTCGAGAAGTCGCGAGCCAGATCGGCAACCGTCAACTCCTCGGCTTGGTCGTACGAACGCCCCAACAGGCTGGCCGCCGCATCGTTGTAATGCACCAAGCGGCCGGCGGCATCCACCAAGAAAACGGCCACCGAGATGTGGGAAGCCCATTGGCGCAGGTGGATGAGCTCGATTGGCTGCTGGCTCATTGTCCGGCGCTTCCACCCGCGCCTCGCCGCTCCACCAGCCCGGCAGCTGCCATTTCTTCCAGGAGCGCCTCCAGATCGTCGCGCAGCACCGACGGCGGGGCATCGTACTCTTTCGCCAGCCGGCTCACAATGCCCGCCGCATCTGGTAGCTCACACGCCAGCTCGAACATCCGGGTGGCGACCGGGTCCAGGCCATAGTACAGGCCACCGTCCAGGTCCAGAAGCACCATCTCATCGGCCACCTTCTGCATCAGCAACCGGGTCGTCGGTCGCACATAGGCCGCCGCCTGGGATTCCGCGCCTGCCTCCACCATGCCTTCCTCCTGCGCCATGGATTGCTCTCCCCGTCCTACGGGCTAGCCGCCATCGCCGCCGCCGGCAGCATTGCCAGCCATGCTTGGCACGAGCTGGCGATGGGCGTGAGGGCTACGCGCGGCAGCAGTCCGAGGAACAGGATGCCGACCACCAAGGACGCCACGGTGGCCAACTCCGCCGTCGTCATCGCACCGTGCCTCATGGTAGCAGCTTCCGGAGCCAAGGAGAGGCGCTCGAGTGGCAGGACCAGGATCGCGATCGCGAATGCCGCCAGCAGTGTGGCGAGCGCACCGGCAAGCAGCTCGACACGAAAGACTCCCAAGAGCGCAAGCCACTCGCCGACGAAGCTGCCGGTCGGCGGAAAGCCCGCGACTGCCAGGAGCGAAAAACGCAGGAAGGGGGCCGCCGGCAGCATCGGCCTGGACAGGCTTCCGGACCGGCCGGCAGCGGACTCGCGCCTGCCCAGATAGCCGAGCAGCAGGAAGGCCGCCGCCGTGGCCAGGCTATGACTGAGGAGCTGCATGACCCCGCCGGCCAGTGACTGCGGGTTCAACGCTGCCAGCGCCGCCACCACCAGCGCCGTCTGAGCCACCGCGAGCCAGCCCACACGGCCCGCCAGCTCCCGCTGCCGGGCCGCCAACCATGTGGCATAGGCCATGGCGACCACGCCAAGTCCAACTAGGAGAAGCTGCCACCGCAGGGTAGCCAGGGGGGCCAGCGGCAAGCCGAATCGAGCCAGCCCGTAGGCCTGCAGGCGCAGCCATACCAGCGCCACTCCCAGGGCGGTCAGCGGCGCCGGTGCCGGTCGCCGAGGTAGCCACGCTACAACGGGCAACAGCGTCAGCGGGCTCAGGAAGCTCGCCACGAAGGCGCCCAGCCACAGCGCCTGCCAATCCGTGGCCCACAAGGGGCGGCGAAGCTGCTCCAGCAGGTGATCGGGCGGACTGCCGGCCACCCGCGCCAAAGCCAGCGCCACGGCCGCGACCAGCCCGGGTCCCAGAAGGGCAGCGCTGGCCAGCCGAAGCCACCTGCGCCGGGCACCCGGCACACCGTGGCCATAGACCAGTTCCGAGCCAGCGAGGAGCGCCAGCAGCCAGCCTAACAGGAAGAGAGAGACGGAGAGTGCACTAAAGGCCACGAGGAGCCCGGCCTGGAGGAGCAGAATGGGCACTGCCGATGACCCCGGCCCGTCCATCGGGCGGCGGCGCTGCTCGATGAGCGCTACAAACCCGAGCAAGGCCGTCACCCACACCAGCGCCATGCCCGTGCCGTCAAGGGCCAACTGCGGCGCGATGCCCCCCGGCACGCCCAGAAGGGGACCCTGGGAAGGATCGGCGAACTGAAAGGCCGGGCGCGAGCCGAACCAGTGGCGATCGTAGGTCAGCGCCAAGGCAGTGGCCAAGAGCAACGTGAGTCCGCCGATCGCGATCGGAGCTTGCGAAGCCACACGCGCGAGGCAACCGCGCGCGGCCGGGACGCGGGAAGCCAAGCAAGCGAGCCGGCCGCGAGCGAGCGCCACGACCGCGGCCCCGAGGGCCGGCAGGCAAACGGTCAGGGTAAGGAGCGGCAAGCCGGTCGCGTTCGCGCTGGAAAGGAACATCGCCTGCTCCTCAGCCGCCGAACAGCTGCACAGCGGCCACCGAAGCCGACCCGAGCCGGCCGATCAGCGCTGTCCAGGCTACGTGGACGATCGGCCACAGCCGCCACACCACGAGGCCCACCGCCGGCCCGCCCATGGCCAGGCTGACGAGGGCCCGGCCCCGGTCTGTCCAGGCTGTGCTTGACACCCAAGCGGGCGTATACAGGGCCACGCCCTTGGCCACCGCGGCAAGAAGGAATAGGCAGCCGATGGCGGCGGCAAGTGCTCCGGCTTGCGGCAGGCGATGGGGAGCGTCAGGGAGGATCACGAGGTACGACAGCGAGCCGAATACGCACCACGTCAGCATTGCGGCCACCAGGAACAGGGCATCGCTGGTGCGATGGGCCATCAGGCTTCGGCGGTCCACGCGGGCCGCGATCAGGCCGGCGGTCGCCTGCGGCCCGCCGAGGCCACTCGCCAGGCCCAGGCACGCCCAACCCACGAATGCGAGGACCAGGTTGGCGGTTAGGACGACGAGCAGGCTGCACGCCAAAAGAAGACTCAAGCTGGCCGCGGCGAGCGCCTCGCGTCCGGCAGCCCCGGAGGAGCGAAGGCGCAAGAAGCACCACAAGCTGCCGGCCAGGATGAGCCAGGCAGTCGCCAGCGCCGGCACGTCGCACGCGAGCGCAGCGTCGACCTCGAACCCATGCTGGCGCCGTGGTTCGATCGGTTGGAAGTCCTGGAGGCCGGGTGGCACGTTCCAGCGTGTCAGCGGCGTTCCGGCAGCAATGGCGTTCGGCAGCGGCCGTTCCCCGACCACGGCACGCGGATCCCAGGTGTGCGCCACGAGGCCAGGCAGACCGGGGATGTCCAGTGACCACCAGCTCGTCGTCACCGCGGTTGCCGGAATTGGCTGTACAGCAGGCAGATCTCCAGCGGCGACGGTCAGTTCGACCAGATCACGACCGGCCTCGATCCACCGTCCGAACTCGGCTCGAACGGGCTGGCCGGCCGCCGAGCGGTGGGCTGCCAGAACCGGCCGCGCCAAAAGCAAGCTAACCGTCCCCGTCAGAAAGACCGCACCCACTGCCCAGCGCTGGACAGCCTTGCTGGACAGGCGTTGGCTGCCGGTCCAGAGCAGAACCGCACTCGCCAGCGGCGCGGCTGGCAGAACAACCAACAGGTACGCCGACGTCATGGCCCGGTCGGGCTGGCGACTTCGCGCTGGCGCTTCGCTTCCTTGGCCTGCCGGGCAGCCACCTCGCGCGCGTAGTCCTCGGGGTGCAGCGCCGCATGGTAGGCCGCCGGCTTCAGGAGCTGGGAGAGGTTCAGTACCCAGCTTCGTCTTCGCTCGAAGGAGGACAGCTCGAAGTTGTGATCCATCTTGATGGCGTCAAACGGACAGAACTCAGCGCAAAAGCCGCAGCTCATACAGATTGAGGTATCGATGGTGTACTCGAGGGGCACCGGCCGCGCCTTGCCGTCGGACCCGCGCGCCTGGACGATCCAAATGCACTGCGGCGGACACACCCGCGCGCACATGCCGCAGGCCGTGCAGCGAATGCCATCGTAGGCCGCACGGTCGCTCTCCGGTTCCTCCTCGAACACGAGAAAAGGGAGATACCGGAAGCTCTCGGGAACGGGCAGCCGTTCTTCCGGGTACTGCACGGTGATGATGCCGCCCAGGCTGGTCGGCATTTCGCCTCGCAGCGGCGCCGTCGCCCCTTCGACGCCGGCGGCCAACGAAGGCTGAGGCTTGCGAGCTCGCACGTAGCTCTCCACCACGTGACGCAGGGTGAGAGCCATTCCACTCACCACGCCCAACCCGAGACGCATGCTACCCTCCCCTGGCCATGGGATTCCGACTGGACTAGCGGTCCACCTCGCCCAGGACGATGTCGATCGAACCCAGAATGGCGACCACGTCGGCAACCTTGTGCCCCTTGCAAAGCTCTTCGAGGCACGTCAGGTTCACGAAGCACGGAGAGCGGACATGGTAGCGGTACGGGTTGGGGCCACCATCACTGACGCAGTAGTAGCCAAGCTCACCGCGCGGATTCTCGACGCGGGCATAGCACGCGCCGGCTGGCACCTTGAGGAGGGGATTCTTGCGGCCGGCCAGGATCTCCCCGTCAGGTAGTTCGGCGAGCGCCTGTTGCACAATCCGTAGGCTCTGCCGCATCTCGCCGATGCGCACCATGTAGCGGGCGTAGCAGTCCCCCTCACGACACGTCACTACATCCCAAGCGAAGCGATCGTAAATGCCATACGGGTCAGCACGCCGGAGGTCGTAGGCGACGTCCGAGCCACGAAGCACCGGCCCCGATGTCCCATAGGCAATGGCCATCTCGGCAGGCAAAACGCCGACACCGCGCAGCCGTCCCTCGACCACCTCGTTGCTGCTCAGAAAATGGTCGATTTGGTCGATGGCCCTCGGCAAGCGGTCGTGGACGAGGGTGCGGGCCAGCGGCAGGAACGCCTCGGGCAGATCTCGGGCCACGCCACCAAAGCGCATGTAGTTGCACATCATCCGGCTGCCGGTCGTCATCTCGAAGAGGTCGAGCACCATCTCGCGCTCTTCGATGGCGTACAAGCTGGGCGTGAAAAACGCGCCCAGGTCGTTGAGCAGGAAGCCGATGGACCAGAAGTGGCTTTGGATCCGGTTCAGTTCGGCCATGATGATGCGGATGTACTCCGCCCGCTCCGGAACGGTCAGGCCCAAGAGCCGTTCCACGGCGAGCGCATAGCCCCACTCATTGCCCATCTGGGACACGTAGTCGAGGCGATCGGTATAGGCCATGTTCATGAGCCACAGGTTGCGCTCGCCGATCTTCTCGTGGTTGCGGTGCATGTACCCCATGACCGGCTTGAGCGCGACCACCGTCTCGCCGTCGAGGACGAGCTGCATCTGGAAGACGCCATGGGTGCTCGGGTGCTGCGGACCCATGTTGATGACCAACCGCTGCATTCCAGCCGGCGCTGCCAAGGCGGCGGCCTCGGCATCCATCGCCCCGACGGGCGGACACGGCTCCGCCTCATCCTCTGCGGCGTAGCCCTCCGGATAGCGGTAGTTGCCACCCCAACGACTGAGACGCTCTTCGGCGAAGAAGAAGTGGCCAGCCGGCCAGCGGCTGCCGATCGGCTTTCGTTCTTGCTCGAAGTAGGGCTCGCGCCAGTCCTTGCGCAAGGGATGGCCGGCGAACCCCTCCCAGAGCAAGATGCGGCGCAGGTCCGGATGGCCATCGAATTGCACCCCGAACAAGTCGAAGACCTCGCGCTCCTGGAACTCCGCTGCCGGCCAGATGGAACAGACACTGGGCACGCGGGGCGCCTCGCGGTCGGTGTCCACCTTGACGGTGATGGGCGCGCCGCCGCGGATGGAGCACAGGTGGTAGACGACTTGCAGTCGATCCAGCCAATCGACGGCGGTCAGGTTCGGAAGGTAGTCGAGGCCCATTTCGTGCCTGGCTGCATGGGCCAGCGGCAGCAGCCCCTCGGCGGCGACGACCAAAGCGCCCCCTTCGTCGACGCGGACCAGCTCGGGAAAGCGAGCTGCGAGGTCGGTGACTACCGCAGTGGATTGGGAATGCGGGATCCCTGGCGGCTCGGCCATAGTGCTTAGCCACCCCCAGCCGGCGCGGCAGGCGTACTACGATCAGGCGCTGGCGCCTGCGGCCCGCCGGCGAGATCCGATGCGCTTGCCGCGCTGGCGCTGGGCGGTTCGGCAGGCGACGGCATGGCCTCTTCCGGAGCGTCACCAACGCTGTCAGAGGGGCCGGCTGCGCCAGCCGCAAGACCCGCCGCGGCACGGATCTCCGCTAGCCGACGGGCATCCACTAGATCGGCACCCAGGATCGGCGACGGTACCTCGAGCGTGGGGGCCTTCCGAAACCATGGTGCGTCGCGCACGCTCTGGGCATCGATCTTGCGTTGCAAGGTCATCAGGCCGTGCAACAATGCCTGCGGCGTGGGTGGGCAGCCAGGCACATACACGTCCACGGGCACGAATTCGTCGATGCCCGAGACCACGGTGTAGCCCTCCTTGAACGGGCCGCCGCCGGTAGCGCAGGAGCCCATCGCCAGGCAGTACTTGGGCTCCGGCATTTGGTTCCACAGTCGGACGATGACAGGCACCATCTTCTTGGTGACGGTACCCGCCACGATCATCAGGTCGGCCTGGCGAGGGCTGGGCCGGAACAGCTCGGCGCCGAACCGGGAGATGTCAAAGCGGCCAGCCGCAGCCGAGATCATCTCGATGGCGCAGCAGGCCAAGCCGAAGCTCAGCGGCCAAATGCTCGAGCGGCGACTCCAGTTGTAGACGCGATCGATCCACTGCACGAACCGATCGAAGGTCGTAGCCAGCACCACGCGCTGCGCCTGAGCAGCGAGGAAGTCCTCGTCGGCGGCAAAGCGCGCCACGTAATCGGACCACGTCACCTCGATCTCGTGCTGCAGGACGGAGGGGGTCGCCTGGGTTGGGTCTGCCATACGCGGTTCCTTATCCAGCAGGGGCCCGTAGGGCCGAGGGGCGGATTATAGGGAGGGCCGTCCCCAGCGTCAATCCGCCAGGCCACAGCAGCGGCGCTCCATTCCCGAGAGGACCAGCCGTTGGCAAGGGTCGCAAGGGGGCCCTATACTCGCACATCGATGCCGCTCGAGAACGATGCGATCCTGGCCGTGGCGAGCGCCCCAGGCAAGGTCATCCTGCTTGGCGAACACAGTGTGGTCTATGGACGGCCGGCCATCGCCTTGCCTGTGCGATCGTTACGGGCCCGGGCGGTGGTGCGGCCGTCGCGCCAGGGATTGTGGGTCCATTCCCACCTCGAGCTCGACCGCGAGGCTGCCTGGACCAGGAAGCCCGATGCCAAGGCGTCCGGAACGATCACGGCCGAGAGCCATGCTGCCGGCCGGATCGAGCCCGAGAGCCAAGCTGCCTGGAGCATCCAGGTCGGCACAGAACCAGCCTCGGAGCCGGTGGCGGTCGCGGTCCAGGCAACCCTGAAATGGCTCGGGCTGGCGCCACCGCCGTGCTGGCGCATCGAACTCCGAAGCACCATTCCCCTGGCGCGAGGTCTCGGTTCCAGTGCTGCCGTTGCGGTGGCCGTCGTACGCGCCGTGGCCGGGGCGGCTGGTCGGGACTTGTCGGCGCAGGAGACCTCGGCGTTGGCCTACCAGGCCGAGCGAGCGGCGCACGGGAGGCCGAGCGGCATCGACAACACCGTCATCGCCTGGGATTGCCCCATCACCTTCGTCGACGGGCAAGCTCGCTGCCTGGCCCTCGGAGCGCCGGTGCCGGTGGTCATCGCCGACAGCGGCGCGCGGGCGCCGACCCGCGAGCTCGTCCAGGCCGTCCGGCACCGTTGGCTCGAAGATCGCCTTGCGACCGAGCGCGTGTTCGATGACATTCAGGCGCTGGTAGAGCGTGGTGAGACGGCGCTGGTCCAGGGCGACATGCCGTGCCTGGGTCGGCTGTTGACCGAGAACCAGGCTCGGCTGCGGGAGCTTGGAGTGTCCGATCGGCGGCTCGAGGATGTCATCGCTGCGGCCTGCGAGGCGGGTGCGCTCGGCGCCAAGCTCAGCGGCGCCGGTGGCGGCGGCGCGGTGATTGCCCTGGCGCCGCCAGCGGTAGCGACCGAGGTCGCGGCGGCGATGATTGCCGCCGGTGCCAAGCGCACTGTCCAGGCAGTCGTGGAGTGAGGGGCTTGGCCGGGCCCAAGGTGGGCCGCGAAGGGCGCCGGTGCGGCAAGCCACGAGCCGCCGTGGGGCGAACGTCGGACCGCGACGGCACCGCGGCGATCCAGCCAAGAGACCTTGCCCGTGGTGCGCGTATGCCAACTTCAGGACGGCAGGCATGAGATCGCGAGACGGGAGCCAGAGGCCCACCTTCCTGAAGCTGGGCGGCGCGCTCCTCACCCACAAAGATCGAGCGGAGACCTTACGGCCGGGCGTGCTGCGGCGGCTGGCCTCGGAAGTCGCCAGTTGGTCGCGCGTCCACCCGGGACGGCTGGTCCTCGGTCACGGCAGCGGCTCGTTCGGGCACGCTGCCGTAAGGACGAGCGGCTTTCTCGATCGGCCCGAGGATCCGATCCGCATGGCCTACGTGGCAGCCGCCGCCCAGCGCCTCAATCGACACGTGGTGGCAGCCTTGCTGGCTGCGCAACTGCCCGCCCTGGCGCTGCCGGGCGTCACCTGGGCAACGGCCGAGGCGGGCGAGCTCGTCGAGGTGCGCGCCGAGCTCGTGGCTTGGCTGCTCGAGCGCGGCTTTCTGCCGGTGGTCTATGGCGATGCCGTCCTCGATCGGGTGCGCGGCGGCGCCGTAGCCAGCACCGAGGCGCTGCTCGTCGCCCTGGCGGCCATCCTGCGCCCGCAGCGCGTCATCCTGGCCACCGACGTCGACGGCGTCTACGCCAGCGGGAGCTGGAAGGCCGACCGGCCAGCGACGGACGAGAAGCCCCTCGAGCTGATCACGCCGGCGCAACGCCAGGCCTGGACCACCACTGGCCGGGAGGCAGACTCCCAGCGGGACGCGGTGGACGTGACGGGCGGCATGGTGGGCAAGGTGCGGGCCATGCTCGACCTCCTTGACGTCGTACCCGACGTCGAGGTTCGCATCCTGTCCGGACTCCGACCGGGCGCGGTTGCCGCCGCGCTGGCCGGCCAAGCCCAGGCGGGAGGAACGGTGATCCGCGCCCGCTGAGCGCGGGACGTGGGAGACGAGGAGCCGAGCCATGAGAATCGCCACCGCCACCGCTCCGGCCAACATCGCTTTCGTAAAGTACTGGGGAAACCGCGATGCCGAGCTGCGGCTACCGCTCAATAGCAGCCTGTCGATGGCGCTGAGTGCGGCCACGACGACCACCACTGTGGCTTTCCACCGCACCTTGGCGCGCGATGTGTTGGTGCTGAACGGCCGACGCATCACTGCCGCGGCACTGGAGCGCGTAGAGCGCCATCTGGACGGCATCCGCGCCCGCGCCCGGCTGGAGGAGCACGCCCTGGTGATCTCGGAGAACCACTTCCCCACCGGGACAGGCCTGGCCTCGTCGGCGGCCGGCTTCGCCGCCCTCACCATGGCAGCCACGGCGGCCGCCGGCCTGCGGCTGGACGAACGCGCCCTCACCGTCCTGGCGCGGCGCGGATCGGGCTCCGCCGCCCGCTCGATTCCGGGCGGGTTCGTGGAATGGTTGGCTGCCGATCGCGACGCCGACTCCTACGCCCACTCGATCGCGCCCCCCGAGCACTGGAACCTATGCGACGTGGTGGCCATCGTGAGCCAGGAGCACAAAGCGGTCGGATCGACCGATGGTCATCAGGCTGCCCTGGCCAGTCCGTACCTGCCGGCACGCCTGGCCGAGGTGGAGAAGCGCCTGCCTAGGGTCCGTCGCGCCATCCTGGAGCGCGACCTGGCGAGCCTGGGCCCCGAGCTGGAGGCCGAGGCGATCTCGTTGCACGTGGTGGCGATGACGGGTCGTCCCTCCCTGCTGTACTGGCAGCCGGCGACGTTGGCGCTCCTCCTGCAGGTTCGGGCATGGCGGGACGGCGGACTGAACGTGTTCTTCACCCTGGACGCCGGTCCCAACGTCCATCTGATCTGCGAGGGCCGCGATGCGGGGCGTGTCGCGAGCCTGCTGGCCGAGATGCCGCAAGTGACGTCGGTGCTCAGCAACGCGCCTGGAGGGCCTTGTCAGCTGGCCGATACGCCGGACGTCGCCGCTGTGGAAGCTTACCTGACCTCGGGCTGACGCGATGGCAGGCCGATGGGCTCGTTCTTGGCCCCTCGGCTGGCCAGCGCCCATAGGGCGGCCACGGCGGCGCGGCGGTCGAAACTCGTCAGCGGCGACCATGGCGGCGCGGCGGAGACTCATCTCCCCGCAGGGTCAGGAGAGGGCCGGAAGGGACGCACCCCGCGGCGGCGATGGCGGCGCGGCGCAGACTCGCCTCCCGGCGGCGACGGTTGCGCACCGCGGTCGCAGGTCGTACCATTGCCTTGGACGATGCTCAGCCAACCGACGCCAGCCGACCGGATCGCCTTGTTGGTCTGCCTGATCATGGGCAGCAGCGCAGCGGCCAGCGTTGCCCGGTTGCCGACGTGGAGCCTGGGCGAGGTGAACGTCCTTGGCTCAGCGCTGGGAGTGGCGCCGGGCGTGCGGTCGATTCTCATCGCCCTATTGGTGGTCCTCGCAGCAGTCGGAATGGAAGACGTGCTCCGCTCTGCACCGGCGCTGGCCAATGTCTCGCTCCGCTATACGGCGACCTGTTGGATTCTGCCCTGCCTGGTCACCATGGCGGCGGCGACAGCGCTTCCGGCGCTAGCCGGCAGTCCCGTCGACTGGCTGATGAGCCTCCTTCTCCTCACCGGGCTGCTGGTGGCGGTGGTCGTGGGGACGTACCTGGCCGCCGTGCCAGGGATGCCCCATCCGCAGGCCGCCCGGCTGCTGATCCACGTCACTGCATATGGCGCCGCATTCGCACTCTATGCCACCATTTACGATTGGGGCGTGCGCGGCCTTTTGTCTGGCACGGCCGTCTTGTTGGTGACGTTCCCGCTGGCACTCGAACTGCTGCGCAGCACCGAGGAGCAGGTCGCCACCACCTGGCTGTATGCCGCCGTGGTATCGCTCATCACCGCCGAGCTCATGTGGGCCGTCAACGCGTGGCGATTGCCGGCGCTGTCCGGCGGCGCACTCTTGTTGCTGGCGTTCTACAGCCAGGTAGGCATCAGCCAGCAGGCCCTGGCAGGCCGTCTGAGCCGCCGCGTGGTAAGGGAGTTCGTGGCGGTCGCCCTGTGTGGCTGGGCGGTCATTCTGGCTAGCAGCGTGATTCTGGTCCGGCCTTAGGCAGAGCGGGGGGCGGCCAACGGCACCCTGGTTGTGCCCGCTGGCCGCTCTCCTTATAATGTCCCGCCGACGGCGGTGTCTCATTGGGAGACACCCAGCAGGCAGGCAGCAAAGGAGATTCGAGCGTGGCCAGGAAGGGCCGGACGGCACGAAAGAGAAGCTTCAGCGAGAAGGTCATGATCGTGGTGGGCCTCCTCGTGGCCGTATCGATGGTCATTGCTCTCTTCGGCTACGTGCTGTTCTAAGTGGTCATGGCTCGGTCCGGTACCGTGCTGCGCCAAGTGGCCGTCGCCAGACACCGCCGATCATGACCCCGCTTACGGCGTCCGGCGCGATCCAGTAAGCCAGTTCGCGGTAGTCGGAAGCCTCCAAGACCACCAGATCCGCTGCCCAGCCAGCCGCCAGGCGTCCCACCGTTTCCCCCAGGCCGCAGGCATAGGCGGCATTGCGGGTCGCCGCCACCAAGGCTTCGGCTGGCGTCAGCCCCAGGTAGCGACAGGCCAGCGCCAAAATGAAGGGCATGCTCAAGCAGGGGCAGGTCCCAGGGTTGAAGTCTGTGCCGAGGGCGACCGGCACCTGGCGCTCCACAAAGGCCCGCCCGTCGGCATAGCGGTTCCCACCCAGCCCGAAGGTAGTGCCAGGCAGGAGCACGGCCACGGTACCCGAGGCCGCCAGGGCAGCCATTTCGGAGGGCGTCGTGGCGACCAGGTGGTCGACGCTCGTCGCGCCATGGTTGGCGGCCAGAGACGTGCAGCCCAGACAGGCGAACTCGTCGCTGTGCGCCTTCAATCGGAGTCCTAGCTCCCGCGCTCGGCCCAGCACCCGGGCCGCTTGCTCGAGCGTGAAAGCACCCTCGTCGCAAAACACGTCGCAGAAGGCGTGGGGATAGCGCCGGGCCACCGCCGGCAGCATCTCCTCACAGACCACAGCGATGTACTCGTCGGCGCGGCCGAGCCACTCCTCGGGCACAGCATGGGCTCCTAGGAAGGTCGGCACGACGTGGACGGGATGGCGCGCGTCGGCTTCAGCCAGAATGGCGAGCTGGCGAAGCTCCTCGTCGGTCGACAGCCCGTAGCCGGTCTTGGCCTCGCAAGTCGTCGTGCCAGCCATCATCATTCCGTCCAGACGCGCCAAGGCGCTGGCCAAGAGCGCCTCAGGGGTTGCCGCACGGCTCGCACGCACCGTGGTTGCGATCCCCCCACCCGAGGCCATGATCTCCAGATAGGTCGCGCCCCGCAGTCGCTGCTCGAACTCGTCGATGCGGCTGCCGGCCCAGACCAGATGGCTGTGCGCATCCACGAAGCCCGGCACCACGGCACGCCCAGCCAAGTCCTGGTAGACCACCGGATCGACACCGGGGAGCACCTCGCTGCGGACGCCGACGGCGGCCAGTCGTCCGTCGGCAACGGCGATGGCGGCATCGTGGACAACGTCTACCGCGCTCTGCCACGCGCCAGCCAATGGTCCTTGGCCTCGGGCCACCGTGGCGACGGTGGCGTGGTCTAGAACGAGGTCCACAGGGCGCGGGCCACGAGACTTGTCATCGCCGGGCATCGTTCCCCCTCCTAGGCGGCGCACCGCTTGGCGTGCTAGCCAGCCGCTAAGTCAGCAGCAACGCAGGCCGGCTGCAGCCGCCAAGCTGTAACGAAAACGGGGCTGCCGGGTCCCAGTGGGCAACGGCAGCCCCGTGGCAGTGCGTTGGCCATGCCCCACGTCAGTCGGCTGCGACTGCGCGGCACGGACCGAATCCACCGCTACGCCGAGCGGCCACGTCGCTGTCGTGGCGGAAAGTGCTTATTCGCCAACTCGAGAGCAGCTTCCTCCGACATTCCCCCCGCGACGAGATCCGCAACGTACATGGCAATCCGCTTCTCTCGTTGGGTAGTCAGGGTATAGGGACGCGAAGCCTTCTCCAGAAGAGCATCGAGCGTGTAGTCGCTCGCCGCTGCCAGCAGCACCGACTGCGCCTCGATGTCCGAGAGTTGCGCCATCGCTCGGCTCACATCCTCGTAGTGCTTGCGGATTTGCGACAGACGTTCCTCGCCCATCTCCTGACGGACCTCACGGAGACGCCGTACCGCAAGGCTGTTGACCGATACGCCCCGCTTGGGCATCCACACGACCTTCGAACGTAATGCCATCAGTACCACCTTTCTCTGGTCCAAGAATGTTGCTGACGAAACCTCTGCCCCAGTATATCACACACCACGCGCCAACACAAACCACCTTCGTCTGCGCTCGCAGTCTTGGGGCCCTTGCGGGTGTCCCTCGAGCGCTGGGGCCGGGGGCGATTCGCGCCTCCTCAGAGAATGATGCGTGTCACGCCATGTTCATCCCCCGTGGCGCCCGCGGCCGAACTGGGGGACTCCTCAGTATGCTCGCGCGAAGAGCGCCACGGTGCTCGTTGGTTGGCCGGTGTAGAAGCAAACACCCGAGCCATTCGGCTGCTCGAGGGGCAGGCAACGTGCTGTGGCCCCCGTTGCCTCCTGGATGCGGCTTTCGTCCTCGGCCGTTCCGGCCCAGAACACCCGCACGAACCCACCCGCTTCGAGAGCCGTAAGAAAGCTTGGCATGTCGACGGCTTCGCGAGTGTTGTGGTGCAGGAATGTCTCGGCCTGCGCCAGCATTTCGGCCTGCACTGCCTCCAAGAATGCGGGGATGCGCGACGGCAGTTGCGAGCGCGCTACCGTTTCTTTCTGCCCCGTGTCGCGGCGCACGACAACCACAGTGCCCTGGTCCAGGTCCCGTGGGCCAAGTTCGATGCGCAGTGGCACGCCGCGAATCTCCCAGTCGGTGAACTTCCAGCCGGGACGCTCGTCGCGGGCGTCCAGGTGCACACGCCAGCCTTGCAGTTCTGCGTGCAGCGCCTGAGCAGACGCCAGCACCGAACTCCGCTCGTCGCTGGATCGCCAAATGGGGACAATCACCGCCTGGATGGGGGCCAGCCGCGGCGGCAGGCGCAGCCCCTGGTCATCGCCGTGGGTCATGATGATGGCGCCAATGAATCGCGTGGACAGGCCCCAGCTTGTCTGCCAGACATACTGGAGTTGGTTGTCCGCGTCCAGGAACTGGATCTGGAACGCTCGGGCGAAGTTCTGGCCCAGGAAGTGGCTGGTGGCCGACTGGAGGGCTCTGCCATCGCCCAAGAGCGCCTCGATGGTGTACGACCGCACCGCTCCGGCAAAACGCTCGCGCTCGGTCTTGAGGCCGGCAACCACCGGCACCGCTGCTTCCTCCACCGCGAAGCGGCGGTAGATCTCGAGGATGCGCAGGGCCTCCTCCTCGGCCTCTTCGGCTGTGGCGTGGGCGGTGTGGCCTTCTTGCCACAGGAACTCCAGCGTTCGCAAGAACGGCCGGGTGCGCAGCTCCCAGCGAACGACGTTCACCCACTGGTTGAGAAGCATCGGCAGATCGCGGTACGAATGGATCCACTCGGCATACATGGCGTTGATGATGGTCTCCGACGTCGGTCGGACCACCAGCGGCTCGTCGAGCTCCTTGCCGCCGCCGATCGTGACCACCGCCAGCTCCGGCGAGAAGCCCTCCACGTGCTCCCGCTCTCGTTCCAGGAAGCTCTTGGGGATGAACATCGGGAAGTAGGCATTCTGGTGACCCGTCGCCCGGAAGGCGGCATCCAAAGAGCGCTGCACATTCTCCCAAAGGGCGTAGCCGTATGGCCGGATGACCATGGTGCCGCGCACCGGACCGTAGTCCGCGAGTTGCGCCTCGCGAATGACGTCCAGGTACCACTGCGAATAGTTGTGCGAACGGAGAGTGATTCGTTCCGCCATGGTGAATCCCTTGGTGGGCAATGTGGTCCCGCAGCCGACGAGCGCGCAATCCTAGACGCCCCTGCGGGCGGCGTCAACGCCAGCGGGACTGGGCGGCGCGGCCAGCCGATTCGGTGCCCCCGAACCCGGCCCGATCGCAAAAGGCGCAGCTACGGCCGTGGCGTGGGAGTCGGAATCCGCGTTGCCGTTGCCGTGGGAGGCAAGGTGCCTGTCACGGTAGGCGGAATGGCCGGCGTCGAAAGGGCTCGGAAGACGAAAGCGGGACCCTCCGCGGCGATCCACTTGGACTTGTCGTAGTCGCCCTGTTCGCGCTTGCCCTTCCAGCGCGGACACTGCACGTAGCCGATCGCCCGGTCGCTAATGGTTACCGTGAACTCGTCCATGTATGGAATCCGAATCACGAAGAACGGGATCTTGAAGCGGGCGTACACCCGGAACCTGACGTTCTGCATGTCCCGCCATTCGCCCGGCAAGTCGTGATCGGGGTCGCATAGCACCCGGGCCCCGTCCCCGGAATCGACCGGCTCCTGGGCAGCGCCCGGCGCGTAGGCCAGCAGCGGCTCCTCCACCCAGACCTGAAGGGTCTCGGAGAGCGTCTCGGTGTTGTAGAGGATGGTGTCGCGCAGGCGGCTCTCTACGATGCGGCGGGCCTCCTGGTCGTAGTAGCCGGCCGGCAGCAAGTCGCCAGCCACTCCCGATCGTCCGGTGGGATCGATGTTCCAGTAGCGGGCGTTCTCGGAGATGTACCGCGCCGCATCCGTGACGCCGTTGTTCAGCGCCAGCTTCTGGGACATGACGATGAAGAGGTAGTAGATACCCAGGAGGATGACCGCCAGTATGGGAAGCGTAAGGGCCGTCGTGACCAACGACGTGCCGCGCTCGTCGGCACGCCACCGGGCCAAGCGATGCTTCGCTCGGTGCAGGGAATCGCGCCACCACCGTCGGGATGTCCTCATGCCTGGCTCCTTAGCGCTTCTTGCAGGGCGGGCAGGTCGGCGTGGGCGTGCGCGGATCCGGCGTGAACTCAGGTCCCGGAGTGCAAAGCCCCACCGGGGGACAGTTCACATACCGCGGCACGCCCGGGCCACCGCCCGGGGTGGGCCCGATGGGCGGTGACTCGAAAAAGCCAGTACCCTGGCAGGTCACTTTGATGGTGTTGCCCGCCCCCAGTCCCTGGATCATGAAGGCCAGCGGATTGGAGATATAGACCGTCGCTCGAACGAAGAACCAGTCTTGCTCCACGTTCTCGGCGGTGATTTCATACATTTCCTTGTTGGAGCGCCGCGCCGTCGGCGGGCCGACCGTCACGTCGTTCAGATCGCGGAGCTGCATCGTCGACATCGTGCTGCTCTTTAGCTCGGAGTTGATCACGTCGAAGGCGATGCGCTGCCACTCACTCGGGTAGGGATCAGGCATGCCGTCCACCGCAAGCAGCGGACCCTCGACTTGCAGGTAACGAGCCGCCTCCCACACCGCGGTGCACAGGTTGCTGCGGGCTGCGTACGCCATAAAGACGGCGTACAGCG
Organism: Anaerolineae bacterium; assembly: GCA_034432155.1. Lineage (GTDB taxonomy): Bacteria > Chloroflexota > Anaerolineae > Epilineales > Epilineaceae > DAOUCP01. The sequence goes on along the minus strand of DAOUCP010000120.1, from coordinate 18,431 downwards.
CCAGGACGACCAAGACCAGGATCGGCAGCACAAGGACGAACTGGACCAGCGCGTCGCCCCGCCGATCGTGGATGAAGCGTCGGGCCAGATGGACCAGCGAGCGCGCCTTGGCGCCCCAACGGACAGGCCTACTAGTCACAGACCACCTCCCCCAGTTGCGACTCGGTGAGCTGAGCCCACTGCATTCGCGGCATCGCCCACCGACCCAGACGGAACTCGACGTTGAGTGGGTAGGTCGCCGTCACCACAAAGTTGTCGGTGCACTGGTTGCTGCCGTCCGTCAGGGAAACGGTCACCGGGACCAGGCGGTTGTTGACGTGCACCGCGTCGACGAACGCGTTGTTCAGCAGCTCGGCGTACACGAAGCGCTCCGCGACCTCGGCCCACAAGGTCTCGTTCACATCCCGCGGCGGATACAGGGACAGGTACCGCGTGGCCAGGGCGACCCCGGTGTTCAGCGACGTACGGATGCTGATCACCTCCCAGACTTTGACGCCAGTGAGAAAGACCAGCAGGATCGCCGGCAGCATGAGCATCGCCAGAGTGCCGGTATCACCCCTGGCGTCTCGGCGGAATCGGGACACCACTCGCCTTGCCGAGGCGGTAGCGCCCAGAAGCCGACGCCAGCCCCAGGGCGCGTCGAACCCTTGCCTCGGCGGATTCCCACCAAGGGTCCCTTGCGCTCGCCTATCCATCATGGCTGTGCCCTCCGACTCGTTCTCCCCACACCGGGTTACCAGTACAACAAGGCGTACACGATCCCTGGCACGGCGAAGGTCCAGGCGTATCGTCTCCCTCGCGAGAGCAGCTCCGCCTCGGTTGGCAGAACCTGCATTGTGACCAGGCGATCCCTCAGTCCGCGCAGCGCCGACCGCGGCGCCGACCGCAGAGCCCCGAAGACGAGGATCGGCACCATCTCCACGAGCAAGATCAGTGCCAACACCCCGACGAACTCCATGTACGGGAACAGGGCGAACAGGGCCATCAGGAACTTGGCGTCGCCGCCGCCCATAAAGTGCAGCCCCCACAGGCCGAAGAGAATGGCCCAGACCGCGAACAGGAGCAACCGGACGTACTCCCCGCCGATGGCCTCGAACACCCGATAGCCGCCCATGCCCAACATAACCGGGGCGGTAAGCGCGTTCGGCACACGCCCTTGCCGATGGTCCACCACCGCCACCGCGGCCATCCAGACGACAAGAGCCACCTGGACGACCAACTTCCATGCCACGACGTCGGTGGGCGGCCTCACTGCTCCATCCCTCCCTACTCGCGCCCCGAGCCAGGCGTCTCTTCTTCCGACCGGGCACACCATTGGCATGGCCGTCGGACCACCCGGCCCCACCAGCCGGACGCCATCCTTACCAGGCTCGTCAAGGACCGCGATCGCTAATACTGATCGGGGGGATCGCGCTGCAGAGCGTCGAACACGGCCTCGAGAAGCCGCTTCAGTTCGTCCTGGATCATGATCAAGATGAATGCCGTGAAGCCGAGTAGCAGGATGGTGACCACCGCCCACTCCACCATCTCGGCACCTTGCTCATCGCGCCAGAACCGCGCTACGTTGGTTCGCATCGTACCTCCACTTTGTCCCCCCCGCCACGTCCGCGACGGGGACACGCTGCCGCCCGCCGAGCTCGGATGTAGTTCGGGCAGGGCACCAGACGGCACCCTGCCCGGACGGACTACTGCTCTTGTGGCAGCCAGACGGCGGCGTTTACTTCTCGCCCTGCTTCGTCTCACAGTCCTTGTACGTGGCCCCGTTGCACATGCCGCGGTTGATGTCGGCCTGCGAATCGGAGTCGCGCACGGATGCGATCCAGCAATAGATTGAGCACAGAACGCTTCCGAGCGCCTTACCCACGGCGACGTACAAGACGACTGCCGCCACCAGGAGGATGATGGTCACGACTGCCCACTCGACGAGCTCGGGACCGCTCTCATCCTTCCAGAACCGATTAAGAGTGCTGATCATGGTGAACCTCCTGTGTGATGATGAGGGACATGGTCCTACGGCATGCATTATAGCACGTCACGCCGGCGCGTGCAAGACGCGGCAGCGAAGTGCCAGCCAGCCGGCCGTTCCTTGTCTGGGTGGCGTCAGGTCTTCCGCACCGCACCTCGCCGCACCTGCCTACTGCGCCGTGCTCGACTGCGTTACGTTGCGGAACATCATGAGCACGAGCGGATAGCCCAGAAGGGCCAGCGCCGAGAAGAAGACGCCAATGATCATCGGAATCGTAAGCATCACTGGCGCGCGCTCGATGTCTTTCTCCACGGCGATTCGAATTTCTTCCTCGACGTCCTCCAGCGAGGCAGCCACGGCTTCACTGTACGTGAGTCCGCCTTCATGCGCCAGGTCGAGGCGGTCCGCTAGGTCGGTCAGATGCTTTGACTGGAAGTCCTCGGCCAGCGCCCGAATGACCTGCTCCGGCTCCACCTGGAGCTGGCTTCGAACGCGCTTCTGCAGTCGCTGCCCGAAGGCGCCCCGCTGGCCAAACTGTCGCGACGCCTGTTGCAGCGCGCCGGCCAGCGTCTCGGCCAGGGAGAGAGACAGCTGCAGGGTGAGGATGAAGTCCCGAATCGTCGGCAGGTCCACCGTCTGGGCGGCTTGCCGACGCAGCCGGCGCGTCAAGTTCCTGGGGTGGTACTTCTGCCAACGCGCCATTCGCCGCCGCCGCTGGATCCGCCAGATCTGCCCCCATGCCGAAGCGACGACGAACACCCCAACCAGAATCAGGGCCAGCAAGAGAAGCAAGGTCGGCATCAGAGCACCCTCTCTTTCAACGCTGTCGCCCGCTTGTCCATGAAGTAACTCGTCGCGACCCCGATGGAGGCAATGATCATGAACAGGATCTGGCCGATCGGCCCCTCGTAAGCGACCCGGAGCTGCGGGACGAGGGCAACGACCGTCACCAGCGTGATCGCGATCAACTGGATGATGCGGGTCTGACCGTTGATCACGGTCATATTGACTTCGGAATGGTCACGCAGCTCGCGCGCGCGGCGCAGCCGGTCCTGCAAGCCCGAGAGGGCCGTCATGATGTCCTCGTGCTTGGCATCCTCACCGCGCTCCAAGATGTACACGAACTGCTCCATGTACGGGTTCTTGATGCGCTCCCGCAGTTCGTCGAACGCTCGGTGCGGAATGGCCGTCACGTAGAAGGTCGTGACGGCGTGCGCCGCCGCGGTACCGACCGGTGGCCCAATCTTCTTGTTGGCCTCTTCAAGCGCACTGAAGACGGTGGGCCGGATGCGATAGACGCTCCGGAAGGCATTCACGAGCTCAGAGCACTGGTCGTTGATCACCAGGCGTTCGCTGACAGCCGCCTTGCCGGCCTGGTAGAAGATCCACCAGAAGCCGACAATGAGCACGTAGATCGCCACCCACAGCGACCGATGCGTTTCGAAGACATCGGACTCGGCGCCGCCCACCGGCCGCTGGATGCCACGGGCAAAGAGCAACGCCAGAATGACGACGAACAGCACCAGCACATAGGTCCGAGGCTGCAGCTTGATCTTGGTCTTCGGACCCAACGTCCTGCCCTCGCGCCGCGACCGAACGCGCATGCGGTAGCGAAGCATGTCGTAGCCGAGATATGCCGCTAGCGCCACGCCGCCCAGCAGCATCATGGTAAAGCCGTTCATCGAGCCTCCCGTCCGTCTGGCCAGCGCAGCGGCGTCACACCTCGCGCCACGCCTTCGGCTCCCGCAACGGCGTCCACGCCTTCCGTCGGGGATCCCACTCCTTCACCACCTCAAGATCGTACTGCACGCCGTCGCCCGAGCGGACAACGCCGTTGACTGCAATCACCTCGCGCATGCGGCGCCGGTACGTCTGGGTGTCGGGATCGTAACCCTTGTGAATGTGCAGCGCCATTCCGAGGCCCGAGCCGATGATCTCGCGCCGCTCCTCGAGCGGAATGCCCGAACCACGCGACAGCGTCTCCAACCGCGTAAGCGCCAGACGCGCGGAGTGCGCGTGGGTCGTGGTGTGGGCCGTGATTCCCAGGTTCAGCCCCATGATGAACTCGATCGCTTCCTCCGAGACCGTCTCGCCAATGATCAGCACGTCAGGGCGCATACGGAGGATCACGACGTTCACGATGCGGCCGACTTCACCCAGGCCCTCCTCGACCACCAGGTGGTTGAAGTGGGGCAGCTGTGGCTGAACTTCCTGAAAGGTCTCCACCAACGACAGCTGGCAGTGGCGCGGCAAGTACTGGGTGAAGGCGTTGAGCCAAGTCGTCTTGCCCGCACCGGGTCGACCGCTGAAGATCACGCTCTTGTCCATGGCCCGCGAGGTCTCCTTGAGGAACTCCGCGGTCTCCTCGTCGAGAGCGTCGCGCTCGATCAAGTCCTCGAAGGTCAACTTCTTGCGACTGAAACGACGGATGTTGATGGCCGTGCCCTCGCGCGAGAGCGGTGGGATCGCGGCCGTGAAACGACTGCCATCGGGCAAGCCAAGCTTGATCTGCGGATCCTCGGCACCCAGCTCCTTGCCCTCCAGGTCGGCGATACGCCGCGTCAGCCGATAGAAATAGACGTCCGGCGCCAGCTCGCCGACATCGTGGATCTGACCGTCGCGCTCAATCTGCACGAAGCCGTTGCGGACGATGATCTCCTCGATGCCCTCTTGCTCGAGATAGGGCTGCAGAACGCCCATCCCGGTGATCCGGTTGGCCACCTCGCGAGCGACCGCCTGCCGGTCCTCCTCGGCAATCTGAAAGCCCAGCTCCTTCATGGCCCGAAGAACGTTGGCATGGAATGCCAGTTCTTCTTCGGGATTGATCTTGCGCCGCCAGCGCGGAACCGGAATCTCCCGCTCTACGGCGTAGTCCTGGACCTTCTTGACCAGCTCGTTGTAGTCGTAACGCTGAACAGGGCTCATGCCTTACCTCCCGCCACCCGTGCTTACACGCGCCGCCGGCTGGGTAGCCTGGCTCAAGATCGCAATGGCTGTCGCGGTGAGCGCCAGGTCGGGCGGCAATCCCGGCGTGGCCGTCGGCGCGACGGCCACCGGCGTGGCCAGCACCGCGCCCGCGCTCTGGTTCGCTGCCAAGGTCACCCAAGCGGTCATCCGCTTGGCGCCCAGCGCGTCGATGATCTTGAAGGCCTTGTCAGGCGTTGTGGCCACGGTAATGAGGGTCGCCGGCCGATCCGTACCCCCGCCGGCATACTCCATGCGCCCCGTATCAGGGTTGTACACCGGCGTCGCCTCGCTCACCGGCTGGCCGCTCGACGACACGCGCACCACCCACAGCCGTGGCTCGATGAGCTGGGTGATGCTCTCTTCGGCGCCAGCCTGGGTGAAACCATACAGGTTGATAAGGTGGCCAGGTCGCAGGTCACCTCCGAGCAGTCGATCCACGGACGCTGAGAACGACACCAGCTCAAGGTTGAAATCCTCGACCCATCGGAAATCCTCGATCCGCTGCAGGTTCTCGCTCGTGAACGTCTCGCCGGGCTTGATGCGCTTGGTCGTGATCTTGCCGATCACTTCGTTCGCCGGCCAAATCGCATGCTGCGAAGCATAGGACTCGCGGACCCGTTCGCCGGCCCGCACCATGGACTCAGTCACCAAGACGTACGGCTCAATCTGTGTCGCCGCCACGGCGGTATCGATACGAGCTGGCGCTGGCGGTGGCTTCAGTTGCTGAAGCAGTGTCATCACCAGTCCCACTCCCAACAGGGCGACAGCCCCAATTAGGCCAATCGATCGTGCGTTCATGCTTCCTCATGCTCTTTCTGGGTCAGCTCACCCGTCACGCAGTCGCCTTGGCGCGCGGCCTGCGCAGTTGGAAACCGGAGAATAGTGCCTTGGGCTCGTAGCGGCCCCACGTGCCCTCGCCATACGTGTGAAGTAGAACACGCTTGCCGAGGTTGCCGGTCCAGCGATCGGCCTCCTTGACGACGGGCAACTCCACTGCCCGTTCGATCCCGGACAGGGCCAGCGAATCGACCAACCCGCCCTTTTGGTTCATGAGAATGCTGGCCTTGGGTCCCAGCTCGGCGGACAGCTTGACGGCGTTCTCCACCGCATCGGGGCGCGGTGTCGCCACCACATACCAGCGATCAATGTCGTCGCGGACGGCACCGATCAGGGCGTGTGGCCAATGCGCGTCGATGACTGTCAGAACATGCTCGCGGATGACATCCTTTAGGTACTTGCCGAGAAGCTGAATGGACAGGTCGCGGCTGTTGTCGTAGTCCATCGGCACCAAGGTCACGCCTTGCCAGACCAGTGGCTCGACGTCCGGCTGGGTGGCGAGCTCGAACAGCGCCGGCGCGTTTTGGCCCACGAGCGCCTGAACGGCAGACTCCCCGTAGGCAAACTCCAGCAAGCACACCGGCAGCTTGGCCCGGCGCGCGAAGTGGACCGCTGTGTCCATCGCCAGGACGGTCTTGCCCACTCCGCCCGAATAAGACACGAACGCCACGGTGCGCTTCGTCGGCAACGCCGTGGCTTCGCCACCCGCCCGGCGAGCTTCCGTGAGCCAGGCATCTGGCTCGGCCAGGAACTCCTCGCTGGAGACGAACGGCACATCGCTCTCCGCCAACAGGCCGCGGAGCATACCGACGCTGTATGGGTGCTCAACCAGATCATCGAAATCCACGATGATCAGTTGCGCACGTGGCAGCGCCTCATAGATCTGGCCGGTGAAGAGTGCACTCTCCACATCTACGCCAGAGAGCCCCTGTAGGGCATCGAACACACCCAAATCTCGAGTGGCAACCAGGACTTTCACGGGCGAGCACCTCTCGTCTTGTGGCTTGTCCCCCTGTTCGCGCACTGGCTGTCTCGGCACTGCCACGTGTCGGGAACAGGCAGCACGCGAAACCGCACGGGACACCTTAAAATGTTAAAGCGGGGCCGAGCTGGAACGCGGTCTGTCCAGCCACGAGGGCTATGGTAGCACGGCGGCTGCAACGCCAGCTTGACGCGGCTCTAACCGGCGTCTTACAGAACGCTGACAAAACACTGACGATGCCGCTGGCGCGCCATCCGATTGCGTCGCCGCTGCCCGGCCGGTATCATTGGTCTGGTATGGTCGCACATCGTAGATGTGGCGTCAACCGCTGGCATGCAGGAGGGCGCACGGCACAGCCGAGCGCCACAGTCAGACTTCGGAGCTTGTCCACTCGTCCGGGGAAGGAATAGCGAGTCCTTGGCCATACCGCTCGCCGCCGGCGTTCGCCGTCGAATGCGCCAGACAGGCGGCTGGGGCTGGCAAGTCACCACGCGCTGGCGGCCCTACATCGCCTACCTCGAGACCCTGGAGCGACGGCTAGGCACCATGCTGTGGCCGGGCCTGGGGACCATCGCTCTGGGCGACGGCTTCACGCCCGTCCGCCTGCAACCGTGGTCGGAGGAGCTGCCGATCGAGGAGGGCCCGGACAACCACGATGGCACGGGCTTGACCCTCCCGCAGGCACTTTCGCACGACTCTCGATTGCTCATCGTGGGTCCCACCGGCACCGGCAAGAGCGCACTGCTGCGCTCGCACGCCGCCGAGCTGGCCCGTGCCGTGCGCTTGGCGGGTCGCCGCATTCTGTTCTCCGAAGCTGGGCCGCCGCCCCTGCCGATCTATCACGCGCTGACGCCCTCCGCCCTGGCTGGGTCCCTGGAAGGCCAGTTGGTGGCGGCCATGGCAAGTTTCGGCTTCGACGGCGCCGACGATTTCCTGCATGCCCATCTGGCCGCCGGGCGCGCCGTCGTACTCATCGACGACTTCGACCAGCTCGGCGCGAAGGACAGGCGCCGCGCCGCCGATCAAGTCGCCGAGCTGGTGCAGGACTATCCGCAGTGTCGGTATGTCATTGCCGCTCGGGATGTCGCCGATCGGCGGTGGTTCCGGGGATTCACCGCCCTGATGATCGCCGGGGTGCCGCCCGGCCAGGTCGAGACGCTTCTGGGGCGCTGGAGCTCGTTACCCACGGCTTCCGTCGATGGCTTCCTGCAAGTTGTCGAGCGCTCACCACTGGTGCGCTCCCTCGTTTCACGTCCCGGCTGGCTGGCCGCTGGGCTAGCGGCGGTCCGCGAGCGACAGGGCCAGCTGCGGGTCTTCGATGTGGTGGATGGCTTCATTCGTCAGATCGATGACGCCAACCACGAGACCTGGTCCGATGTGGCCCTGGCCTGGCACAGCGCCAGGACCACCGTTGGCGAGGCCTCGAGTGTGCCGTCGGCACTTCGCGCCTCCGGCCTGCTCGAGTGGCTCTCGGCCAGCAAGGTGCGGTTCATCCACCTCGCCGTCCAGGCGTACTTCGCCGCCCGGCGGGCCAGTCTCGCGGACCTCTTGCACCACGCTGGTGACCGCTGGTGGGAGCCAGTGATCGTGCTGGGTAGTGGCCACATGACCGATCCGCGCCCGCTGGTGGCGGGCCTGTTGGACCAAGGCCAAGCCAGCCTGGCGGCGCTGGCGCTGGTCGAGGCCACGAGCCCGGCGGACGACCTGCAGGAACGAACCCTGATCGAGCTTCTCGGGGCCATGGGCAAGCGCGGTCGCGAGGCCGACCGCCAGGCAGCCATCGCCATGGCCAGCCTGCTGCAGCTAGAGACGGTGCGGCGCACCGGGCTGGCCGCGCCGGCGCTGGCGGCCCTCGAGGACCCTACCGCTGCCGTGCGCAGCGCAGCGGCGGAGGCGCTGGGCCGGTTGGGCGATCCCGCCGCCATTGCCCCCCTGCTTACCGCCCTGGGCGACCCTAGCCCGGACACCCGAGCCGCTGCCTCCGAGGCTCTGGCGGCCTTCGGCGACCGCACCGTCCAGCCGTTGGTGCGGCAGCTCACGGTTCCGAGCCCTCACGTCCGGGACGCAGCGGTGCGGGCTCTGGCCCTCCAGGGCGGGCGCGCCGTGCCGCCACTGGTGAGCTTGTTGGAGGGCCAGTCCGCCGCGGTCCGGAACGAAGCGGCGGAGGCTCTGGCAGCCATCGGAGCGCCAGCGGTGCCTGCCCTAATCGCCGTCCTGGTGAGCAGCCCGCTCGAGGCTGGCCGGCCCAGTCCGCAGGTCGTCGCCGCTTCGGATGCCCTACGCCGCATCGGCCGGCCGGCCGTCGAGGCCCTGCTGCCGGTCTATGCCGAGGCCAACCCGACCATCCGCCGGCTGGTGGTGGACATCCTGCTGGCTATCGGCCCGCCTGCCGTGGAGGCACTGGGCAAGATCGTGGCCAATGCCGACCACAGCCACGCCAGCACGGCCGCCGCGATGCTCGGCGAACTCGCGCCCTTAGGACAGGCCGCCGCACCATACCTGGCGGCAGCTATGAACGACCCGCGCTACGAAGTGCGCTGGGAGACACGACGCAGCCTGCGGCGGCTGGGCGCCGCGGCCACCGACAGTCTGGTTGCCGCGCTCGACGGCCCGGATCCGGAGGTCCGCTGGCAGGCCGCCCAGATCTTGCTCGAGCTTCCTGAACCGCCGACCGAACGACTGACGACGGTTCTGGCGGAGGCCCTCGCCCTATCCGACGTACACGCCCGTCGGCGCGCGGTGCGCGCCCTCGGCTCGCTGTCGGGTGCGAAGGTGCAAGCGCTTCTCGAGCGAGCGGTCGACGACCCTGATCCTCTGGTCCGCCGCCTGGCCGCAGCCCAGCTGGGACGGACAGATCGCGCCGCGGCCGGCGTGCTCGTGCGTCGCTGGCGCGAGGAGACGGAGCCCGAGGTGGCACTCGCCATCCTCCAGGCGCTGGCGGAGCTGGATACCGAAGCGGCCATCGGCACCTTGGTCGATGCCCTCGCTAGTGACGATGCGCGCCTCCGACAGGCGGCCGTCGAGTTGCTCATTGAGATCGGGGAGCCGGCTGTAGTCCCGCTGATTGAGGCCCTGAACCGACGGCCGGCCGATTTGGACCTGGAAGCAGCGCTCAAGGTCCTGGACCGGGCCGGGATGCAGCTGCGAGCGGGTGGCCGATCACCGGCGATGCTGGCCCGCGTCTACCATCGGATGGTTGTGGAGTCACTGGATCTGGACGAGCTGGTCTATCTGGCGACGACCATCGAGTGGTGGCCGTACGCCCTGGAGCTGCACCGCACCTTCGCCACGGCACGGCAGTTCCTGGAGTACAATAGCCTCGGCGGTATCGGCAGTGCCGAGAGCGCCTTGACCTGGATCGACACCATCGACCAGTGGCTGCGACCTGCCACGCAGCGTGCCTTGCGACAACTGCGGCTGATCTCCCAGGCTGTCCAGTATTACAACCGGGGGGCCTCACGCCGCGCCAAAGAGAAGGGCCTCTTGGCAGCCGCCGATCGTCTCAATGCCCTGCGCTCGATGATCAACGAACTGGGCGAACCCCACGGCCGCGTCTTCGCCCAGGTCGAGGACCATTGGAGCCAGCTGGTCAACCATGCCATCCGCGAGCTACAGGGCAAGGCGGAGCTCGATCTGGACATGCGGACCGAGCACGTCCGCATTCAGGAGACGCCCACCGCGGTCGTACTCGTGTTCGAGCTCGTGAACCGCGGCGAGGGCCTGGCCAGCAACGTGCAGATGTCCCTGCAAGTGGAAGGCAACGCCCTGCGGCTGGAGTCGGCGCCGACCCACTACTTGCCACCGCTCGGACAAGGGGACGCCATCCGGGCCGAGTTTACCGTCCGCCGGGCCGGCGCAGGCACCGTTCCGATCACCGTCGAAGTCCGGTACGACGACCCGCAGCGGGAAGGCCAGACGCGCTCCTTCGTCCGTCAGGTGCGGTTCTTCGTCGAGGAGGCGGAGTACCGCGAGATCGGCTCCAGTCCGTACATCGCCGGCCCGCCGGTCAAGACACCGGAGATGTTCTACGGCCGGCAGCCGATCTTCACCTGGATCCAGGAGAACTTGTCAGGCACGTACCAGGATAACGTGCTCGTGTTGTACGGCGAACGTCGTACAGGTAAGACAAGCGTCTTGTATCAATTGCACTATCATTTGCCAGATACATACGCCTTCGTACTCATCGATCTCCAGTCCATTGCCTATGCGCTTGGCTCCACGGGTGACCTGCTGTACGCCATGGCGCGGAAGGCGGCCTCGGGCTTGCGCCGGCTGGGCTTCGATCTCGAACCGCCCCAGCGCGAGGCCTACGATGAGCACCCGATCGAAACATTCGAGATCCTGGGCGAGCGAATCGGCCAGCTGGCAACGGCCATGAACCGCCGCGCCGTACTGATGACGGACGAGTTCGATTTGCTCATCGAGGCAGTCGACTCTGGCCGCGTGAGTCCCTACGTGTTCGACTGCATCCGCGGCCTGATGCAACACCAGGAAGGGCTGTCGTTCATTTTCGCCGGAGCGCATCGCCTGTCCTCGATGTTGAAAAACCCGCAGAGCATCCTCTTCAACACCGCGCTGCGCCGCAAAGTCAGCTTTCTCGACCGCAGCGACGCCGAGCGGCTCATCCGGGAGCCGGTGGCCGACGTGCTTTTCTACGACGAGTTGGCCGTCGAGAAGATCCTGCGCGTCACCGCCGGCCATCCCTACTTTGTCCAATACATCTGCCACGAAATCGTTAACATGGCACGCCGCGAGCGAAAGAACTTCGTCGCGCTGCGCGATGTCGATCGCGCCCTGCAGACGACGGTGCAGGAGACGACGGGCATCATTCGCCACGCCTACATGTCGCTCAGCCAGGGAGAGCAAATCGTGCTCGCCGCCATTGCCCGCATCACGGATGACGGTCGACCGTACGTCGGCCTGGAGGACATCGGCGAGACCCTTCGTCAGGATGACATCAACCTCTCGAAGCGTGACCTGTTCGAGACGCTGCGCCATCTTGTGGAGCGGGACTTCGTCACCGAACGGGGTGGCGAGAGCGCCGGCCGCCAGTACCGCTTCACCATGGAGCTCGTTCGCGTCTGGCTGGAGCAGAACGACGAGTATCGCCGCCTCGTGGAGGAGCTGCACCCATGACCGAGACGCGCAATCCCTTCGTGTTGGGCAAGCCCATCAAGGATCGCCGCGACTTCTATGGCCGCCGCGACGAGCTGCGCGAGCTGTTCGAGTCGATCGTACGGATGCAGCCCGTCGCCATCATTGGTGAGCACCGCTGCGGCAACACTTCCATTCTGTACCAGCTCATGAATCCCGAGGTGCAGCGGGAGTACCTAGCCGAGCCGGACCGGGAGGCGTTGCTGTTCGCCTTCGTCAACGCGCAGCTCTCGGCAGACGGTCCCGAAAGCTTCTACCGTCGCATTGGCCGCGCCCTCCGACGAAGTGAGCCGGACCTGGCCGCCACTGCCGATGAGACGGTCGATCCCGGCTGGATCGAGGACTGTCTCGATCGCATCGCCGGGGACGGCCGCCGCGTGGTCCTCTTGATGGACGAGTTCGAGGTGCTGGCCGGCTTCCAGGCGAGCTTCTGGGAGTGGTTTCGCGGGCTCATCACGGAGTACGACGTGTCGATCGTCGTCGCGTCGCGAGTCGAGCTGGGCCAGTACCGCGCCGAATGGGGCACAGGCTCACCGTTCTTCAACATGTTCCGTTCGCTGTTCGTCGGATCGTTCACCCGGGCCGAGGTCGAGGAGTTCCTCGCTGGCACGAGTGCGGTCGCCGGCATCGATTGGTCCCCCGTTCGGGCGGCGATCGAGGCGCTTGGCGGACGGTTTCCGTACTTCTTGCAGGTCGCCGGCAGCCTGTTCTATACCCTGGCGATGCGCCAGCCCCTCTCCGGCAGCGTCGAGGAGCTCGAAGCCGTCAGCCGCGAGTTTTCGGGCATGGTGGCAGCGCACCTGGAGCACACGTGGACGCGGCTTCCGGAAACGGAACGGGAAGCTCTGTCGTGGCTGGCTGTGGCGGCCGAGCCTGAGGACCGCGAGCGGATCGGCTTTCGACAGGCACTCTTGCGGCTGGAGCGCCGGGGCTATGTCGTGGACGGGCGCATCTTCTCGACCGCGTTCCGGGATTTCATTCTGCAGCAGAGCCGCCGCGTCGAGGTCTTCCCGGACACCGGGGAGGTACGGGTCGAGAAGCGGCTGATTGAGCTGCCGCGCAAGGAGTTCGCCCTCCTCTGCTTCTTGGTCGAGAACGAAGGCGAGATCGTGACCAAGGATCAGATCGCCGCTGCCGTGTGGCCCGAGTACGATGCCGATCGGGTCGGCGTGACCGACGCCATGATCCAGAAGACGATCAGTCGCCTGCGTCGCGAAATTGACGTCCCGGATGCCACTTTCCAGCACATTGAAAGCGTTCGCGGCCAAGGCTATCGCTTTCAGAACGCCAGCGTCTACGAGGTCTATCGGGCCCGAACGAGCCCTGCGTCTCCGTGGCAGCCGCTTGGGCCCAGGGCCAAACCTATGGGCGCCGATGGCGATGCCGCAGACGCGGTCGACGAGCATCCGGCCGACGCGTGACGGGGCGCGCTCCTGGTGACTGGTTTCGCGCCGACTGCTTGGCCGGCGGTGACGGTTCTTCCGCCAGCAACGGGTTTGCGGCAAGGAACTGCTTTGCCGCCGGTGACGGTTCTTCCGCCAGCGACGGGTTTGCCTGGGGTGACGGATCCTCCGCCGCCGACTGGTCCCCGCGACTCGTCACCTGCAGCCGAAGGTGCTATGATGGTTGACATGCGGTTGGTTGCGCCGACCACATCCGCCGCGATGCCGTGGACACGCCCTGGAACGCCGATGGCAGCCGTTGGCGTGCGTTCCCAAGCCGGTCATGCGAACCGCAGGGTTCCCGCGTAGCGCACGGGCCCGCAGACACCGCCCGCCGCCCGAAATCCGATCCCAACAAGCGTCGTCTCGAACATGGAAAGAACAGATCGAACGAAACCAGAAAACGTATCATGGGCAGAAAGGTTGACACCTGAGCAGAAGGTGATTCGCCGCAGGGTTCTTTACGAAGAGGCGATGACCAGCAAGACAACCGGTGTATACGACGCGGACAAGCCGGCTACTGTTCTTGAGCGAGAACGAGAACAACGCCGCATGGAAGAGATGGCTTCTCTTAGAAGGAAGCTCATAGAGGCCGGCAAATCCGACAACGGTGAATCGGTAGAAGGCTCATGTGTCATTTCTGATACTGAGGTCACGCAGTACGCAGAAGTTCGAAGAAAGACGCTTGCGGGTATCATCGATCAGCAGAGAGCCCTACAAGAACTCTTGACCGAAGAAGGTGTTTTCCTGGATTCTTTCATTGCCTATCCTTCTATGCGCCAGGAGTTGATCCAGAAACGACTAGCTAGAATTGCAAAGGAACTTGAGCGACTAGCTACGGTAGAGCGGATTCAGAATCTCAATACGGAACAACTTAGAAAACGCAAGTATCTATCGGAAGAGAAGGCTCTCTGGAGCACTGTGGCTGGCGTGTTGTGCCCAGCGCCATGAGATGGCGACGGTTCCGCCACAGCTAGCCGGCCGGCATTCGGCATAGGAGTTCGGCCTGCCGGCTGCCAACGCCGACGGCGATCAAGACGGCTTGACACGCGCCATTCTCGGAGGGGGTTGCGAGACCCAACGCACCTCGACCCGCGGAGGAAGTGGTGGGCCAGGCTGATGGCATGACCAAACCCGGGCACCGAACCGCCGCCGAGGCCGTCCGCGAGGGGAGGCGGCCACCCAATCCCTACGTCCTGACGCCGCTGACCGAGGGCGTCGGTTTCTACGGGCGGGAGGCAGTACTGCGCTTCGTCCGCAACACCCTGACGGCCCCGTACCAGAACGTCGTGGTGCTCTACGGGCAGCGGCGCATCGGCAAGACCACTCTGCTCTACCAGCTCATGCGGCCCGAACAGGGCCCGCCCGGCTTCCGGCCCGTCTATTTCGACCTCCAGGGCCGGGCCGAGCAGCAGCTGGGCGACGTGCTCTACGGCCTGGCGCGAGCCATTGCCCGCGCGGTGGGACTGCCGCCGCCTCGTCGGGAAGCGTTTGCCGACGACTCGCACTTCCAATACGGCTTCCTGCCGACGCTGGATGCCGCCTTGGGTGGCGAGCGGCTGCTCCTTCTCGTGGACGAGTTCGATGTCCTGGGCGGTGAGGAAGTCCCACCGGACGCCGCCTACTACGTCCTCTTCAGCTACCTGCAGGACCTCTTGATCGTCGAGCAACGGCGGCTGGCCTTCGTCTTCGTCGTTGGCCGTCGCATCGACGAATTGCCCAGCCGCATCAAGGCCACGTTCAAGAGCGCCCAGTGCAAGCGAATCTCGGTGCTGGACGCCGCGGCGGCCGAGTGCCTCATCCGCGAGCCGGCAAGTGGTGTGCTCTCGTATAGCCAAGGCGCGGTCGACCAGCTCCTGCAGCTCACCTCGGGCCATCCGTACTTCTTGCAGCTCTTGTGCTACGAACTGTTCGAGAGAGCGATTCGAAGCCAGACCACGGTGGTGACCGAGGAGGCCATCGGCGAGGATCTCCTGGCGGCGGCCATGGAGCTCGGCATGGGCGGCCTGGCGTGGTTCTGGGATGAGTTCCCGCCGGCCGAACGGTTCATCCTGGCGGCCATTGCGCACCTCACGGCACGAGGCCGGCCCGCGACGCTGAGCCAGATCGGGCAGGCCTTGCGGGAGCATGGCGTGCAGCTCCAGGGCATGGAACTATCCACCGCCCCGGCGGAGTTGATCGAATGGGAGATCATCGAACCGTGTGGGAAAGACGCATATCGCTTCCGCGTCGAGTTCTTGCGGCGCTGGCTCCACGGCAAGCATTCGCTGGAAGAGGCCAAACGTGAGCTCGAGCAGGTCAGCAGCCGCGCGGTGAGGCTCTATGAACTGGCACGGCGGCGACACCGCCAGGGCAACTTGACGGCGGCCATGGCCGAGTACCGCCGCGCGCTGGCCGCCAATCCCAACCACGCACGCGCCCAACTGGGCCTGGCGCAGGCCTTCTACGAGACCGGCCGGCTCGAACTGGCAACGGAAGCGTTCGAGAAAGCGCATCGCCTGGATCCGGAGAGTGCTCGCGACGGCCTGATTGCCGCTCACCGAGACCTGGGCAGCATGTTTGAGAACGAGGGGCACTTCGATCAGGCGCGCGCCCACTATCATCGCGTCCTCGACATCGTACCCGAGGATCTGTCGGCTCGGCAGCGACTGCGCGACTGCTGGCGAGCCACGGCCGGCGCCCATTTGGCGGCCGGTCGTTGGGACAAGGCGATTGAGGCCTATCGCGAAGCGCTGCGCTACTTTCCGGACGACGAGTACCTCACCCAAGCGGTGGCAACGCTGGAGGAGAGACACGTCGAGGCCGAAGCGCTGCAACGTCGACGCCAGCAACTCGAACGCGCGGTGCTCGAAGCGCGTTTAAGAGAGGAGCAGGCATGGCGTTCCCACCTCTACCGGTCGGTTCGGTACGTGTTGCCGGCAGTCACCGGGCTCAGCGCTGCGGGCGGCATGATGGCGGCGCTGGCGTTGACTCTGCTGGGGGACGGGCGACTGAGCGGGTTCCGGCCATTGGTCGTCGCTGCCTGCATCGCGGCAGTCTATCTGTCGTATTCGTGGGCGCGCCGTCGCCTATCGTAGCCCATTCGGCCCAGACGGTTCGGGGGCGGCGTCCGATGGCCAAGAGGAACTGAGCTGATGCACGAGAATCCGTTTGCCCCGCATGCGCCGGCCGCGTCGCCTGTGTTCGTGGATCGCGACCGCGAACTGGATCTCATCTTCAGCCACTTTCTGTCCCGGCAACGCGGCAACGTGGCGATCTCTGGCCCCCTGGGCATCGGCAAGACCAGCCTGTTGCGCTACGCCAGCGACCCTCAAGTTGCCCGTCAGCACGGCATTGAACCGCCAGCGTACGTTTCGCTGTGTGTCGACGTGCATGCGGTGGCCCCCTTCACGGCGGCACGCTTCTGGCGGCGCATCGGACAGCTGTTGGCCCGAACCGCCGACGGTTCCTTGGCGGAGGCCGTCGCCCCTTTGCAGAGCGAGACCGTCGACATCGTCGATCTGGAGGAGCTGCTGGACGGGTTGGCCGCCCGGGGCACGACGTTGTTGCTCTTGCTGGACGAGTTCGAGTGGGTTCTGGAGGCGGAGGATGGCATCGCCGAGTGTCGCAACTTCCTGGCCCAACTTGCCTCCCTGGCGCGCCGCACACCGAGGGCTCTGTGCCTGGTGGTGGCAACCCAGCAGCCGTTGTCGGAGGTCATGCGAGCCGTTGCGTCGTGGCGAGGTTCGCCCTTCGCCACCATCTTCAGCACGATTGAGCTGAAGCCCCTGGAGCAGGTAGATTGCGAGCGCCTCTTCCATTTGGCGCTGGGTGAGCAGGAGGACCTCCTCACCGACGCCGATCACCATCACTTCTTTGCCCTCACCGGCGGTCAGCCGGCCGTAGTCCAGGCCGTGGCCTTCGCCCTGCACCACGCGCGCACCCAGGGCAAGGGACCGGATGAACTGCGCGCTGCGGCCGCAGCGGCGGCCAGCCGCGCTCTGGCAACCCTCCGCCCGACGTCACCGTCCGGGGCCAAGGCCGCCGAGCCGGAACCGGAAACGCCCGAGAGCGGCTTGCGACTGGACCCCCTCAGCGGGGACGTGTTCGTCGACGGCCAGCGCGTCGAGGGCCTGACGGCACTGGAGTACAACCTGCTCCGATTGCTGTACGCACAGCCGGGGCGGCTGCACACCAAGGAGGATCTCATCCGCCACGTCTGGGGCCCAGAGTTTGTGGGCCACGTGGACCACTCGCGTGTCGAGAAGCTCATGAGTCGCCTGCGGCAAAAGGTGGAGCCGGTCGCCGGCCGGCCGAGGTACCTGCGGACGGTGCGTGGCCGAGGTTACCGCTATGCGCCCTGATGGCGGCAGCGCGTCCTGGCAGACGGCGGGCACACGCGATCTCGCGCTCGGTGCGACGTGCCGGCACGTGGCCGTCCCGGCAGGCACAGGGCACCATCTGCCCACTCTGGAAAGGCGTCGTCCATGGACGAAGCGCTCCTGGCTCGAGCCGGAGACCTCGGGCGGGTCTTGACCGCCCGCTCGCTCACCCTCGCCACCGCCGAGTCGTGCACCGGCGGACTGATCGGCGCGTACGTTACGGCGGTGGCCGGCAGCTCGGCCTACTATCTGGGTGGCATCGTCTGTTACAGCAACGCAGCCAAGGTGGCATTGGCGGCCGTGGATCCATCGCTGTTGCAGCGCCATGGCGCGGTGAGCGAGCCAACAGCCAGGGCCATGGCTGAGGGGGTGCGCGAGCGACTGGGCGCCGACCTGGCCGTCAGCACTACAGGCATTGCCGGTCCGAGCGGCGGCAGCGAGGCGAAGCCCGTGGGGCTGGTCTTTGTGGCCCTGGCCGGCGCGGGCGAGACGAAGGCCGAGCGCCACCTCTTCGTGGGGAGCCGTGATGCCGTGCGGCACCAGGCGGCCGACGCCGCCATGGCGCTCCTCCTGCGCGAGCTCGAAACGCGCTAGGAGCCTGTCGGGGATAGGTGGGTGGAAAGTCATGACCTACGCTTGCGGACGTCCGGATTCCTCCTCGACCCGGATTCGAGCTTCGGCGGGGCGCCGATGGCTGCAACCGGTTACGACGGCAGCCTTCG
>DAOUCP010000119.1:0-8596 GCA_034432155.1 Anaerolineae bacterium | reverse complement strand
CCGGGTGCCAATCGCAGGCTGTCCGTCGGCAGCGTCACGGTGACCCCATGCTGCGCATCCTCGGGCTGGCTGAAGGTGACGACTGCACGGTAGGCGCGGTCCTCGCTAGCGTGCCGGTTGACGATCGCCAGCGACTGCACGAGCTCCAGCGTCTCCCGCTGGCCATCGTCCAAGATGGCGACGGTACCGTACGAGAGCTCGGCGATACCTTCCTGGGACCGCGCCACGCCGGCTCCACGGACACTGGCGTAGACA
This sequence comes from Anaerolineae bacterium, assembly GCA_034432155.1. Lineage (GTDB taxonomy): Bacteria > Chloroflexota > Anaerolineae > Epilineales > Epilineaceae > DAOUCP01. Next base: position 8,341 of record DAOUCP010000119.1, on the reverse strand, counting down.
TCCAGGAGCCCTGCTCCCTGTCGGGCCGCCGGCGCCAAAGGGCCGGCCAGGGGGTCGTCCGGGCGCACCACAGGCCGAGCATAATTCAGCAGCTTGGCTGCTACCCACAGCGGCTGCTGTGGGTCGGTGGCGGACTGAGCCAGCTCCCCTTGCCATAGCAGGGCGGCGGCGCCGCTCACGAAGGCGGCAGCTACCGAGGTACCGCCATAGGGAACGAGGCCGCGGCCGGTGCTGGCATCGGCAGCGCGGATGTCGGCGCCAGGGGCGGTGATCTGTGGCTTGAGGCGGCCATTGGAGCGGGCCGGGCCGCGGCTGCTGGCCGTCGTGATGGCATCGGCGACTGGCTGACGGTGGTTGTCGTCCAGACGCACCCGAACCCGCCGCTCCGGCGCCAGCGTCCAGTCGCGGAGGGTGAGACCCGGTCGCCGATCGATCATCGCCGCCGGGATGGCCGGCCGTTGGCCGCAGTCGGAAGGTGCCACGCAGCCCATCTCGGCCTTGTCTCGCAGGTCGGTGAACACCAGGACTGCCCTGGCGCCTCTGCGCTGGGCATTCCAAACCTTGTCAAAGAATGCGCACTGGCCGCGTTCGATCAAGGCGACCCGGCCGGTGACGTCTTGGGCCGGTGGGTCGTCACCGCAGGCCAGTCCAAACCATGCTAGCTCGGCCTCGATGGGCCCTGTCTCGACCAGGTGCGGCAGCCAATCGCTCGCGCCCTCCACCAGCAGCGGTTCGGGTAGCAGTCGACCGCTGCGTTCGCTCGTGGACCACTCGGCCGAGAGCAGGATGGCGGTCTTGCCGGGGGGCTCCGAGCCAGCCACACTGATGGAGGCTTCGGCGCTGGCGGGGGCACTCACAATGTACGGTCGATTGCCGTCGTTTCCGGCCGCCGCCACGACGGTGATGCCGGCTGCCACAGCAGCATCGATGAGATCCTCGGCGAAGGCGCTGCGAGCTGACCAGCTGCCGGCCAGACTCAGGTTGACCACGCGAATGGGACCCTGGGGGACAGTGCCCGGCACGGCCAGGCCAAGGTTGTGGGCCGTGGCCCATTCCAGCGCCATGCCCCACAGCGAGGTCGTCCATTCGTACCCCAGCGGCCGACCCAGGACCTTGAGCGCCACCAGCCTTGCTCCCGGTGCCACCCCTGGCGGTAGCTCCTCGGCGGGCTCGCCGGCGGCAATGCCGGCGATGTGGCTGCCATGTCCGCCCGGACCGTCCAGCGGGTCGGCGTCAGGCGCCGGAATGCGGCTGCACTCATCCGGCGGGGCGTCCTCGGGGCAACTGTCGGAGTAAATCTCGCCGGCGAAATCGTAGCCGCCCACGACCTTCGCCGTGGGGAAGGTGCCGGGCTCCACCAGCCGCGGATTGTTGGCCAGCCAGGCGTCTGGCCGGCCCGAGCCGCCGAATGCCAGGTGGGTGTAGTCGATGCCGCTGTCGATCACGGCGATGGTGACTCCCGTGCCGTCCCAGCCGGGGTCTTGCCACACCCGCGGCGCGCCAATGTGCGGCACGGACCGATCGATGGTTAGGGTGAGCGACGGGATGGCTTCCACGCCCACCACGCCCGGCAAACGAGCGATCAGCCTAGCTTGATCGGCCGCAGCCAGCACCTGGAGGCCGTTGAGACTCGCCTGGTAGTGGCCGACCACAGGCGCGCCCATGGTCTGGATGACTCGAGCGATGTCCCCTTGACGGCGTGTCAGGGCGGTCTGCAGGACCTGTCGCTCGGCTGCCGACAGGCACGGCCCTTGGCTGAAGCAGGCGCGATCGATGCCCACGACGGCCGGCCCGGCTAGTCGCACCAGGTAGGGACGGCGGACTTGGGCCAGCATGTCCAATGCGCCCTGGCCAGCCGTGGGGTGGGGGGATGCTGCCGCCAGGCCGGGGCCGATCGCCAGCACGCCAATCACGGCCAGGACACCTCTTCGCTGCTTCATCGTTCGATCCTCCGTAGACGATGGCTTACTCGCGTGGACGCTCGGCGCAGGCCGAACGATTGCTCGCCGGCCGGGCGAGCTGGCTGGCGGACGACAGCATGGCCGGTTCGGTGACCAGTTTGTGGAACAGCCAGCGGCCCAGCACGCGCGCCGTGCCCAGGATGGGCGGTGCGAGAAAGATGCCCGGCACGCCGGCGAGCTTGGCTCCGGCCAGGGCGCCAACCAGGACGAGCACCGGCGGCACGTTGGTGCTGCTTCCCAAGATCCGCGGCACCAGCAGGTTGTTCTCGAGTTGTTGGATGACGACGTACAGGACCACGACCGACAGGGCCAGCCAGATGGGCGAAAGGCCTGGCAGGGTTCGCGAAGGCAATACGAGAGCCACCGCCACCGCAGGCACCACGCTGAGCGTTGGCCCGAGGCGCGGGATGATCTCGAGGATCCCGGCGATGAGCGCCAGGGCCGGGGCGTAGGGAATCCCGAGGGCCAGCAGGCCCGCCAGGGTGAGAAGACCGATCACCAGCGCCAGCACGAGCTCGCCCAAGAAGAAGCGTCGCCAGACGGCATCCACCTCGGCCAGCAGGTGACGGTACACCGGCTGATAGGGAGCGGGGACGTGGGCCTCGGCCCATGCCAGGCAACGACCACCGTCGGCGGCGATGTACATCGAAACGAAAAAGGTCACGACGACGACCAGGGCAGAGTATGCGAAACCCGTCGCGAATTCGGTGGCATAACCTAGCATCCGGCTCGCGGCCTGGGGATCCAAGAGGTAGCTTCCCAAGGCCCGCAGCGAGTCCACCAGCGGCTCGTAGCCCGGCGCCAGCCAGCGGTCGACGGGGATGTGCAGGCCGAGGATCCGAACGGCATGTGGGGCGGCATCGCGCAGCGTCGCCATCAGGGCGTCGAATGCCCTGGCGGCAGCTCCGGAGGCTACCGCCTGGGCGACATTCTGCACCACGGCCAGGAGCGTCGTGGTGGCAAAGGCCGCCACTGCCAGGTAGACCAGCACCGTGACCAGCCCACGCCGCAGCCGTGTCCGGGCTACCAGCCAGCGGATGATGGGATTCAGGATGTAGGCCAAGAGAACGCCGAGGACGACAATCCCGGTGAACTGCCGGACGCTCCACCAGGCGATGGCCAGAACGGCCACGCAGGCGGTAGCCACCCAGATGCGAGCCGCCGCCGACCATGCTGGCGATGCCGGCCAGCGGGCACACGGTCCGCCCTCCGCGGGCGTCGCGCCCTCCTTGCCCGACTCGCCATTTGGCACCATGCTGGCCTCGGAGTCCTGGCTCGCTCGCCACCCCGCTGGCTGATTCCCCCCGGCGGCCGACGCCGACGTCGATCGCTCGTCGGGCGCCAGCCGCGATTTCATCGTCGTCGCCAGAAGCTAGCGGCGCGGTCCTCGCCGCGCAGGGCTGCGGTCCCGACTGCCACCGACACCCCGGTCCCTGGCCCGCGCCTCGTCCAGCGTCCAGCCCTCGAGGACTGCCTGACGGCTCAGGCGCACTTTGCCCCCGGAGATGTCGGTCACCATGACCAGGATCTCGTCCCCCACTTGCACCACGCTGGTCACATCCTCGACCCGCTCATTGGAGAGCTGGGAAATGTGCACCATGCCTTCGACGCCCGGCAGAATCTCGACAAAGGCTCCGAACTCCGTCGTTCGAACCACGCGGCCGGTGTACGTCTTGCCCGGCTGGGGAGTCTCGGTGAGAGCCATGATGCGACGATAGGCCTCGTCGGCAGCCGCGCCTTCGGCAGCGGCGATGTAGACGGTACCATCCTCCTGGATGTCGATCTTGGTGCCCGTCTCCTCTTGCAGACCGCGGACCGTCTTGCCGCCTGGGCCGATCAGCTTGCCGATCAGGTCGGGAGGCACGTTGATGGTCGTGATGCGCGGCGCGTAGGGCGACAGTTGGCTCCGCGGCGCGGGCAACACCGAAGCCATGAAGTCCAGGATCTCCAGCCGAGCCAGGCGGGCCTGTTCCAACGCCTGCCGCAAGATGTCCTCGTGAATGCCACGGAGCTTAATGTCCATCTGCAGCGCGGTGATTCCTCGCCGCGTGCCGGCTACCTTGAAGTCCATGTCTCCCAGATGGTCTTCCAGGCCCTGGATATCCGTCAGCACCGCGTAGCGTGCCGGGTCGGCGGGGTCGGTGACCAAACCCATGGCAATCCCAGCTACCGGCGCGGCGATGGGCACTCCCGCGTCCATGAGGGCCAGCGAGGAGGCACACACGCTGGCCATGGAGCTCGAGCCGTTCGAGGACAGCACCTCGGCGACCACCCGAATGGTGTACGGGAACTGATCCTCTGGCGGAATCACCGCCGACAGCGCTGTCTCGCCTAGGGCCCCGTGACCGATCTCTCGCCGCCGCGGTCCACGCAAGACTGCGGTCTCGCCAGTAGAGAACGGCGGGAAGTTGTAATGGTGCATGAAGCGCTTTGTCTCTTCCGGCCGCAAGGTGTCGAGGTGCTGCTCCTCAGCCAGCGAGCCCAAGGTGGCCAGCGAGAGCACCTGGGTCTCGCCGCGCTGAAACAGCCCGGAGCCGTGGGCTCGCGGGGAGACGGCGACGTCGCCCGCCAACGGTCGGATCTCGTTCCAGCGCCGGCCGTCGGGACGGAGCTGGCTGTCCAGGATGCGCTTGCGGACGTGAAACTTGAGCGCCTCGTCCAGAGCCCGACCGAGGTCGGCCGGCTGCCAGGGCGTGTCTCCCTCGAAGCGAGCCGTCCACTCCGCCTGCAGGGCATCGAGCGCGTCGTAGCGCTCCTGCTTGTTCTGGGCACTGGCGAACAGGCCATCGATGCGTTCGGCCACAAACTCCATGGCCTGCTGAACGAGTTCGTCCGGCAGCTGGGCGGCCACGAACGCGCGCTTGGGCTTGCCGACCTCGGCGCGCATTTGCTCCTGCAAGGCGATCAGCGGTTGCATGGCGCGGTGGCCCGCCAGGATTGCCCCCAGCACGGTGTCCTCGTCCACCTCGTGGGCCCCACATTCGACCATCAGGATGGCCGATGCGGTGCCGGCGACGCGCAAGTCGAGCTGGCTGGCCTTCATCACGTCGGAGGTCGGATTGATCACGTACTGCCCATCGGTGAGTCCCACGCGGACGGCAGCGATGGGCTCGGGAAAGGGGATGTCGCTGATCACCAGGGCGGCGCTGGCTCCGATCACCGCCGGGATGTCGATGTAGTGGCGGCCGTCACTGGACAAGGCGGTCACAATGACCTGCACGTCGTTGCGGAAATCGCTCGGAAACAAAGGCCGCAGCGGGCGGTCGATGAGGCGCGCGACCAGAATCGCTGCCTCGGAGGGCCGCCCTTCGCGACGGTAGTATGAGCCTGGGATGCGGCCGGCAGCGTACAGACGTTCCTCCATGTCGACCGACAGCGGGAAGAAGTCGACGTCGGGCCGGGGCGTCTTGGCGGCCGTTGCCGTGGCCAGTACGAGGGTGTCGCCGACGCGCGCCGTCACCGCGCCGCCGGCCTGGCCTGCCAGCCGGCCTGTGGCCAGGGTAAACGGTTGGCCGGCAACTTCGGTTTGGTAAACGTGTTCGGTGGGCAACAAACGGCGGTCCGGGTCGGCGGGCGACCCGGCAGTGGAAGATGACATCATGTGGTTTCTCGTCCCTCCAATGACGAACTGCCGGGGCGCAGGGACTGGGGACCGAGTCGCACGTCTGGGTCCGACGCCGTCCCCAATTCCTGATCCCCGGCAGCGATCCGATGATGACGGAGGGTTATGCTAGCCGCGGATGCCAAGTCGCTCGATCAATTGCCGATACCGGCTCTGGTCCTTGCCGGCCAGGTAGCGCAGCAGTCGCCGCCGCTGGCCGACCAGCTTGAGCAGGCCGCGCCGCGAATGGTGGTCGCGGGCGTGAAGCTTGAGATGATCGGTGAGCCGGCGGATTCGCTGGGTCAAGAGCGCGACTTGCACATCCGCCGACCCGGTATCGCCTTCGCTCAGCCCGTACGCAGCGATGATCTCGGTCTTCTGTTCCTTGGTGAGAGACATCTACCCTCCGACGGACAGACTTCTTGGCTTATCGTACCACAGTTGGCGTTCAATCGCCAATTGCAGCGGGCTCCCGGGGGTCGCACTCGGCTCCGGAGGCGGGGCTGTGGTCTCGCCCGGCACCGGGGTGGCGACTTCACTTGTGGCGCTCGCTTCGGCGGTCGGCGGCTCGGTAGCCTCGGCCGTTGGGACCGCGGTGTCTGTCGGCGCCAGAGTGGCCGTTGCCTCGAGGGTGGTCGTCGGCGTTGCCACCAGCGGTGTCCAGGTGGCGAGCCACGTCGGCGTCGCTGTGACGTACGGTGTCGGGCTGGTCGTCGCCGTCGGCAGGGGAGTCTCGCTGGGCAGCAAATCCGCGGGTGGCGGCGAGGTGAATCGCGGCACGGGGCTGACCAGCGGGGCGGCCGTGGGAGGTGCCGTGGCTGTCGGCGTGCTGTCCAAGACGGGCACTACCTCGGCAGCCGTTCCGCTCAGGGCGAGCAACACGAAGCCGGTCAGGTAGCAAGGCAGGGTGAGGATGGTGATGGCCAGCAGGAGAGAGTAGATGCGCCGCTCGAGGGGAGGCTGACGGTCGAGGAAGCGGGCGAGGCGAGCCAACATCGCAGTGCTCGGCTACACGATTTCGCCATCCGCCAGACTGGCCATGGCCAGGGCCTCGGCCAGCGCCTCGGCGGCATCCTCGTCCTCGTCATCCAGACGGCTGGCCACCAGTTCCAGCGCCCGAACGGCCTGCCGGCCACCGATCTCACCCAGGGCCCAGATGGCTTCCAAGCGAATCTCCCGATCATCGGTCTCCGCCAGCCGGAGCAACTGGGGAACGGCGTCGGCCAGCGCCAGCTCGCCGGCAGCGCGGGCGGCCTCGAAGCGCATCTCTGCCTCCTCGGCCTCCAGGGCTTCCAGCACCACGTCGGCCCACTCAGCGCTCGCCGAGTTGCCGATGGCCCGCATGGCGCCCGCGCGCAGCGTGGGCTCGACCGCCTGCAGGCCGGCCCGAATGGCCACTTCGGCCTCCGGCAGCTGCGCGTAGCCAATCGACTCCGTGGCCCGGCGACGCACGTCCAGGTCCTCGAACTCGTCGCCAGCCAGTTGCGCCAACACCTGCACCATGCGGGCGAGGGTATCGGCGTGCAGCCGGTCCAGCTCGCCTTGCAGCACGAACGGCCCGAGCGCGGCGGCGGCGTGCGCCCGAACGTTGTGGTCCGCGTCCTTGCTGGCCAGATGCAAGAGGGGATCGATCAGCCGCGGGTTCTGACACTCCCACAGCGCATCGATCGCCAGCACGCGCACCTGGGCATCCTCGTCCTGCAGGATGTCCGTGCACAAGGTGTCGAACTCGACCTCAAAGCTGGCCTCCGCGGTCTCCAGGAGCGCACGAGCGATCCAACGCCGTCGCTCGCGCTCGATCTTCGGCCAGCGGTTCTGCCACAGCCGGCGATCGGCCTCGGTCGGCGCCGACAGCAGGCGAACCAGCGCCACGTCCGGCTTGACCGCCAGATCCGCCAGGCGCTCCAGGGCGTTGGCGAACATTGGCCGCGGCGTACTGGGCTCGGATCTCACCGCCCGATTCCCAGGGCGCTGGCCGCATGGCCTAAGAGCAGCCGAAAACGCTCCGACATGGCCGCCAGGTCGGACACCGTAAGCGCCACCATCAGGGCCAGGACGAGTCCGAAGCCGATCATGTGTACCAGCGCCTCGCGGCTGGGCTCGACACGCCGGCCCCGGATGGCCTCGGCGCCCACGAACAGCAGCCGGCCACCGTCCAGGGCCGGGATGGGAAGGAGATTGATGACGGCGAAGTTAATCGACAACAGGGCCATGAAACTCAAGAACACGTCAGCGCCCTGTCGGGTGGCCTGGCGGGAGATCTCGGCGATGCCCAGCGGCCCCCGCAGGTCGACATCGCGCGTGCGGCGCACCATCTCCACCAGCGCGCCCACCAGGGCGACGGACATCTGTCCGGTGAGCCTCACCCCATGCGCCAGCGCAGCGGCGGCGCTGAGCCGAACCGGTAGCACCGGTGGGTTCAGGCTCACGCCGATCCGGCCCACACCCGACGGGTCGGGCTGCGGTGTGACGGCCACCTCAACCACCGTCGCACCGCGCAGCACAAGAGGCTGACGAGCCAGCGGTGACCGCTCGAGCAGCTCGCTCTCGGCCGGCGAGGGCGGACCCAAAATGAGGTCCCCGGACCGAAGAGCGCTGCCGGGCGGGGCCTGGGTGACGACCTCTCCTCGCAAGCCGGGCACCTCCGCCGGCTTCGTCACAAGCGGCGCAGGTAGCTTGGCGACGCGGACAATACGGGCGCCACGCAGCACCGCCAGGCGCATGGGGCTGCCCGTTGCCGCGCGCGTCAACTGCTGCAGCGCCATGAGCGGCGCCATCT
>DAOUCP010000118.1:0-10761 GCA_034432155.1 Anaerolineae bacterium | reverse complement strand
CGACACACCAGTCCTTTCAGGTAGGCGGCTTCCGGGAATCCCAGACCTACGGGGTGGTCGGCGGCCTGGCCCAGTCGCCCGATGACCTGCGCCGACACGCCCGCCTCGCTCGCCGCCTGACTGACCAGCCGGCAAAAGTGACCGGGCGTGACAAGTCCAGAACAAGAGAAGGTCACCAGGAAGCCGCCAGGCTGGACAAGCTGCAACCCCAGACGGTTGATCTGGCGATAGCCGCGCGCTGCCGCTGGCAGCTGACCCACCGACCGGGCGAAGCGCGGCGGGTCGAGAATCACCAGACCAAAGCGCTGCCCCTCGACGACCAGCCGTTCGAGCTCGGCGAATGCGTCGGCCACGGCGAAGCTGTCCGTGGCCGGCCGATCGGCGTAGCCGTTCAGGGCCAGGTTCTCCAGGGCGAGGTCGACCGCTGGCTGGCTGATCTCGACGGTGAGGGTATCGGCGGCGCCACCGGCGATGGCCGCCACCGTGAAGGCTCCGCTGTAGCCGAAGACGTTCAGGACGCTCCGTCCCTCGGCCAGCCGACGGACCAGCGCACGGTTGTCGCGCTGGTCCAGGTAGAAGCCGGTCTTTTGGCCATGCACGATGTCCACCCAGAAACGGTTGCCGGCCTCCTCGATGACCAGCCGCGGCGGCGGCTCCCCGCCGACAAGAGGCCCGCGGCACGGTTGGAGACCCTCCAGCCGACGGAGCGGATCGTCGCTGCGCTCGAACACACCACGGACGTCACACCGCTCGGCCAACCACTGTGCAAGCCGGGCCTTCTGGCGATCGATGGCCAGCGTCAGCGCCTGCAGGACAAGCCAATCGCCGTAGCGATCGACGATCAGTCCCGGCAGGCCGTCAGACTCGGCGAACACCAGCCGCATGGCCGTGGTGGCCGGCGGCACCACGTGACCGTCGCGGCGGAGCACACTCTCCTCGAGGCGTCGCCACCAGAAACGATCGTCGATCGGCTCTTCTGGGTCGCGCGAGAGGACCCGCACTGCGATCTGGGAATCCGGGTTGCAGTAGCCGCGGGCTAGGAAGCGGCCGTGCTGGTCGAGCACCTCCACGAGGGACCCCGGTTCGGCATCCAGACGGGCGATGGCGCCGCTGTAAACCCAAGGATGACCGAAGCGCACCGGTCGATCCCTGCCCGGACGCAACACGACCGTTGGACTCATGACCTATCGCGGTATTCCCCGAGGCGGCACGCCAGCCGTTGCCGCCGCCGGCCGGTGGTGTCCCACGGCGCCAAAGGAGGAGCCGCCACGCTGAGCCCGGATTCTAAGCCGCACGCCGGCGGCCGCAAGCCGGCGCAAGCCGCCGCCGTGGCCGCCTCGGGTAGGTGGGCTGCTATCATTGGCCGTTGGTGGGGGCTGCGCCCAGCGCGCGGCCGGAAGCACGGGCGGCGAAGATGTGGCAACGGTTCTGGACGAAAGCCGGGCGCCAGCCTATGGAGCAGGGGCTGGCGAAGACCCGTTCGGGACTCCGCGATCGGCTGGCCGGCCTGATGGCCGCAAGCGAGCTTGGCGACGATACCTGGGCAGATCTGGAGGCGGCACTGGTGGCGTCGGACGTCGGCCTGCCGACGACGCGGCAGCTCATCGAGGCTCTGCAGAGGCAGGCGCGGCAGGGCAAGCTGCGCCGCCTCGAGGAGGTGCCGCAAGCCTTGCGGGGCGCGATGCTCGCTGCCCTGTCGGCGGACGGCGAGGCAGAGGTCGAGCCTGTGGGCCGGACGACGGCGCCGGAGCATCCCTATGTCATTTTGGTCGTCGGCGTGAACGGCAGCGGCAAGACGACCACCGTCGCCAAGCTCGGCCGGTGGTTGCAACGCCAAGGGCGGGCCGTCCTCTTGGTGGCGGCCGATACCTACCGAGCGGCGGCCTTGGAGCAACTGCGCACTTGGGCCGAAAGTCTGAAGTTGCCGCTGGCAAGCGCTGGCCCCGGGGCCGATCCAGGCGCCGTGGTGTACGACGCCTTGCACTCCCGCCACGGCCGTTCAGCGGACGCCATCGTCATTGATACCGCCGGCCGGCTCCACACGCAGCAGAATCTCATGGCCGAGTTGCGCAAGGTGCGAAGTGTCATCGAGCGCGCGCTGCCGGGCGCGCCGCACGAGACGCTGCTGGTTCTGGATGCCACCACGGGCCAGAATGGACTGGCTCAGGCGCGCGCGTTCCGCGAGGCAGTCGGCATCACTGGCCTGGTGCTGGCCAAGCTTGACTCCAGTGCTCGGGGCGGTGTCGCTCTGGCAGTGCATCGCGAATTGGGCACGCCGATTCGTTTCGTGGGCGTCGGGGAGGGAGCCGACGACCTCCTGCCCTTCGATGCGCAGACCTTCGTGGCCGGGCTGATCGGCGATGCCGTTGGCGGCTGACGGCCGGCAGACTCGGCATGGCGTCCATAGGGCCTCACCCACCTGCGGAGGTGCAACCATGGAAGATGTTACAGCTACCCTGAGCATGCTCAACGAGCGCTTGCAGACACTCCTGGTGGGCCTTTGACCTCGAAGGCTTGCGAGGCGAGGCCGCCCGCCTGGAGAAGCTGGCGGCCGATCCCCAGCTCTGGGCTGATCCCGAGAGAGCACGGCGCACCTTGCAGCGGCTGAGCGTGCTCCAGGCCGAGATTGGGCGTTGGGAAGGCCTGAGGCGCGAGCTGACGGACCTCTCCGACCTGGCCGAGTTGGCTGTGGCGAGCGGCGATGCCGAACTGGCGAGCCAGGTGGCGGGCGAGGTGGAGCCGCTCTCGGCCGAGCTCGCGGCTGCCGAGCGGCAACTGATGCTTTCCGGAGAGTACGACGATCGAGATGCCCTGTTGGCCATCCATGCTGGGGCTGGCGGCACCGAGAGCCAAGACTGGGCCCAGATGCTCCTGCGCATGTACCTCCGTTGGGCAGAGGCCCATGGCTTCGCCGCCGAGATCGTGGACGAGATGCCCGGCGAGGAAGCTGGCCTGAAGAGCGTCAGCGTCACCATCACCGGCCGCATGGCGTACGGTCTGCTGCGCAGTGAGCGGGGAGTGCACCGGCTGGTTCGCATCTCGCCCTTCGATGCATCGGCACGACGGCACACCAGCTTCGCCCTCGTCGAGGTGTCGCCGGTCATCGAAGACGATGTCACCGTGGCCATCAATGAGGAGGACATTCGCATGGACGTCTTCCGCGCCAGCGGGGCCGGGGGTCAGCACGTCAACAAGACCTCGAGCGCGGTGCGGCTGACCCACCTCCCCACCGGGATTGTGGTTACCTGCCAGAACGAACGATCCCAAGCGCAGAACCGCCAGGTTGCCATGAAGCTCTTGCGCGCCCGGCTACTTGAGCTGGAGCTGGAGCGACGGGAGGCAGAGCAAGCGCGACTCAAGGGCCGCCACGTTGAGGCGGGCTGGGGCAACCAGATCCGGTCGTACGTCCTTCAGCCTTACCAGATGGTGAAGGACCACCGCACCAACTTCGAGACCGGCCGGGCTGGCGCCGTCCTGGATGGCGAGCTGGATCCGTTCATTGACGCCTATCTGCGGCAAGAGATCGCCCAACGGAGCCCGGGCAGTTGATTACCGACTGGGCACGACAGATCGCAAGGCCTGTCCTGGCGCGGCTGGCGCGGCGGCTTCGTAGCATGGGTGTAACCGCGAACGGCCTCACCCTTCTCGGCGGCAGCCTCCACGGGGTGGCCGGTCTCGCCCTGGCGCTCGGCCAACTCCGGACCGGCGGCCTCATCTTGGCCCTGGCAGCGACCTGTGATGCGCTGGACGGGGCGGTGGCGCGTGCCGGCGAAGGCGCCACGCCCTTTGGTGCCTTCCTGGACAGCACCGTGGACCGCGTTTCGGAGATCCTGGTCTTCGCCGGCCTGTTGTGGCACCTCAGCGCGTGGCCGCCGCTCACCAACTGCCGCTGGTGCGCGTTGGCACCCCTTTTGGTGCTCCTCGCACTGGCCGGCTCCCTTCTCGTCAGCTATACCCGCGCCCGCTCCGAAGGGATTGGCTGCCCAACCAAGGCTGGCCTGTTTGGGCGGCTGGAGCGCATGGTGGTCCTCGTCGTGGCGCTCCTAGCCAACGCCGTCGTGGCGGGCCTGGTCATCATCGCCGTGGGAGCCTGGCTGACTGCCGGCTTGCGCGTTCTGGACGTCCGCCGGCAATGCCGCTAAGACGGCCAACCCTTCGCCATGGGCTGGCCACGCTGGCGGTTGTGCTCGTGCTGTCTGGACTGGCATGGCCGACCAGCCGCCGTGCCGCCTGGCGAGCCGCCTATCCGCATCTCCCAGCCCGCGTCCAAGCAGCACCCTATCTTCTGCGTGCCCGCCTGCTCGGCGACCAGGCCAGACCCGACGTGTTGCCAACCGCAGCGAGCCAGGATCCGGCCAGCCCTGGCATGCTGGCCACCGCAGCGAACGTCCGCTCCGGGGCAGCTACCGTTGTCGCGGCCCGTCCTGCCGCGGCCGTTGCCACCGCTAGCAACCAGTCGTCGCCCGTGGCTGCGCAAGCGGCCATCCCGCCGAGCCAGCCGTCGCCCGTGGCTGCGCAGACGGCCATCCCTCCGAGCCAGTCGTCACCCGTGTTTGGGCGAACGGCCGCCGCGACGTTGACCAGCGCCGCGTTGCCGCCTCGCCACGAAATCACCGGCCTGCGCCATGAGTACCAGACATGGAACAACTGCGGACCGGCCACGGTGAGCATGGCGCTCAGTGCCTTTGGGGCGAGCGAAGGTCAGGCCGCCGCGGCGCGCTTTCTGAAGCCCGATCCCGATGACAAGAATGTAAGTCCCAGCGAGCTGGCAGCGTATGTGCGCTCCCGGAATCTCACGGCCACGGTGCGCATCAACGGCAGCGTGGAGCGACTTCGCGCCCTGGTGGCGGTCGGCCTGCCCGTGATTGCGGAAACGTGGTTCGTACCCCATCCGAACGACGAAATGGGTCACTACCGCGTGGTCATCGGCTTCGACCACCCGGCTCGCGAGCTCATCACCATGGATTCCTACGACGGCCCGCGGAGGGCCGTGCCGTACGAGGAGTTCGACCGACTGTGGCGCGTGTTCCAGCGCGTCTACCTGGTGATCTACGACGAGCCGCGAGCGTCGGCCGTGGCTGCCATCCTGGGTTCGGATACCGATCACACCGCCATGTACGTCGCCGCCGCGGCCCGCGCCGAGGCCGAACTGGCCGCCGCTGGCGACGCCTTCGGCTGGTATAACCTGGGTTCGGACCTCCTGGCTCTCGGTGACGCCGCCGGTGCGGTGGGCGCATTCGATCGGGCGCGGGCCCTTGGCCTGCCGTGGCGGATGCTGTGGTACCAGTTCGATGCCTTCGCGGCCTACGCGGCTGTCGGGCGCTGGGAGGATGTGCTGGCCCTGGCAGAGGCGAATCTGCGGCGCGCCGGCAACCTGGAGGAGTCCCTGTACTGGCAGGGGCGAGCTCTGGAAGCCCGAGGCGATACGGAGGGCGCCATCCGGTCCTGGCGCCAGGCCCTGGCGGCGCATCCGGACTATCCGCCGGCCGTGGCCGCGCTCGCCGCCGCAACAGGCCGCTAGCTGCCTCTCCCCCGGAGGCCGAGGACCGCAGCCCGGAATGCCCGGTTCGCCATTCCGCCCCCGGCATGGGCGGTCGAATCGGGCCGTCGTGCCTCTGGGAGCGAACCGTCAGGGCCGCGTCAGACCCTGGTCAGTGGTTCGTCCAGCAGGGCGGCCGTGGCTCCGTTATACTGAATCCTGAGAGATCGGCGCAATGCGACCGCCGGCCCATTCACGGTAACCGGGGAGCGGTGTGAAACGGCCGGCCACGCGCCCTCATACTCCTTCCTGACTCGAGAGAGGCGCCCGGGCGCCTCTCTCCTTTTCCGAGTGCCTGACCCAGATTCCGCACTGCGGGCGATGATCCGACCTCTTTCACGGCATCGTTGACCGACGGTAGGGCGCCGCTTCGCGCTTCGAGCGGGCGAGAGGGGTCAGCTTTCGAAGAACAGTCACTGAAGGGCCTTGCGCCGCCGGGAGGCCGCGCTACCTGGCTCGGCAGGTCTCCATCGCCGCCGCCAGGGGCGGCGGTACTCTGGTTCCGCGCGTCAGAAAGCCGGTCGCCCCATCGGCTGCGTGGTGCGGCTCACGAAAGCAATCGGCGGCGCGCGGTAGCGAGCGACCCTCCCTTACGGCGCTTGCGATGCCGCTACGTAGGCGTCGGCCAGCGCTGCCGCCGCCTCAACGTTGAGGCCCTTGGTCAAGAGAACGACCCGTACAATTCGCTCTTGCACCCAGGTGGTCAGCCGATCGTAGACGCCGACGAAAGGATCGTCCATTTCTAGCAGCTCTGCCTCGGCAGGCGAGAGGATGCGGTAGCTGTGATGTGCCGCACGGCTAGTGAGCGTGCCGGTAGTGGGCTCCATGAGCAGGAGATTGTCCGCAATTCGCGCCCATAGTGCGTTGTTCGTCTCCAGATATGGGCCGCGAATCGGCATGGGGGCTGGATTGTGGGCAATCGGGCCCGGCCAAAGAGGCGGCCAGACCCATGCTAGCCCGGCCACCGGCATACCGCGGGCGGGCTAGTTGTCGGTTCCGGAAAATCTGGGTGCGCCGGGAAAGCCGGAGAGGTGCAGCGGATGCAAGAGCCGTGCGGTGAAGGCCTAGCCAGCCACACCGGCCGCGAGTCATGCGCGTCAGGTTGTGAGGCCTGGCGCGAAGCGTTGACAGCGGTACGTGCGGGCCGGGTATTGAGCCACGTGATTTCCGAATGTCGTGGGCGCCGACGTGGTCCAGATCGACGGAAGGCAACGCCGGGCGGGGCGTTTGTGGCGAGTCCCTAACGGCCCCACCGGGGTCGTAGACCCCGGGCAGGCACGGAAACACCTCTCACGGAACCCGGGAGATCTCGTGTCCGCCCGTTGGCAGGTGATGTGGCGGGCCGCGTCGCGAAGTCGCGAGACGCAAGGCGACGATGAACGGGCACGAGAAGTCGGAGCGGCGGATCGTACCGAAGAAGGCTCCGAACAACGGCACGACGCCAGAGGAGTCCGGGTCGGCGGAGGGGGTGGAGGGAAGCGGCCGGGCCAAGGGGAATCCGCTCCGGAGCGACATGTGCCGGACGCAGAGCCGGTTAGGGGGCATGCCAAGCGCCGTGGAGCGGATACGCGAAGCAGCGACGCGGGATAAGCGGCTGAGGTTCACGGCGCTCTTCCACCACATCTGCCACGTCGACAACTTGCGGGTAGCCTACCAGGAATTGTCCCGGAGTGCTGCGCCTGGGATCGACGGCGAGACTTGGCGGCACTACGGCCAGGACCTGGAACGCAACCTCCAGGACCTGTCCAGCTGCTTGGTGCGAGGAGCGGACCGCGCGAAGGCCGTATGACGGGTGTACATCCCGAAGCCGGACGGCAGGCGGCGCCCTCTGGGCGTGTCTGTGCTGGAGGACAAGATCGTCCAGCGAGCGACGGTGCGGGTTCTGAACGCCATCTATGAGACGGACTTCGCGGGCTTCTCGCACGGGTTCCGACCGGGACGCGGGGCGCACAGGGCGCTGGACGCGCTTCGGATGGGCCTGATGACGAAGAAGGTGAACTGGGTGCTCGATGCCGACATCCGAGGGTTCTTCGACGCCATCGACGACGAATGGATGGTGAAGCTCCTCGAGCACCGGATCGGAGACCGGCGCGTCGTGCGCCTGATCCAGAAATGGCTCCAGGCTGGCGTGATGGTCGACGGGGTCCAGACGTGGAGTGAGAGCGGAACGCCGCGGGGCGGCAGTGTGTCGCCGCTGTTGGCGAACGTCTACTTGCGCTACGTCTTCGACCTGCGGGTGGACTGGTGGCGGCGTCGGCATGCGTGTGGCAAGGTCATCGTCGTACGTTACGCCGACGACTGTGTGCCACGAACGCAGGAGGCGGTAGCCATGTAGAAGGGGTTGCTGTCCGATGCGGTGCTGCACTGGGGATGGAGGAAGGCCCTCCGAGACCGCTCTGCAGGGGGAGGTCTCAAACCACCGCAAGCTGCTGCGGTTAAGAGCCGTGGTGGGGAGCGATGCGGCAAAAGGCGCGCTACAGCGCGTCAGGTAAGAGCCAGGAAGGCGAACATGCGTGAACCACCGGGAACGTGTCGAAAGCGTAGGGACGACGCCAAAACCGAGGTTGAGTCGTTGCCTCGGGAGGAGCTTGGGGGAAACCTGCTTACTGCCCAGGCGGTGTCCGGCATAGAGGTGGCGCGAGCCTGGTTCAGGCCCTGGTGCGGAAGGTTGGAACCTGGGCTCCGATACTGCGACGGTGGGTGCGGGGTGGGTACCCGCAGGTCGCGAGAGGGAGGACCTCAAGCAGCAGAATCTGCAAGAGGCGGAGTACCGATGCGGAGCACAGGGGCGGACCGTCTCGTCGTGGCGAGGAAGCCCGGTAACGCGGGCGGAGCGAAGGGGACGGGCTGTCTGGGCTCGGTTGGTGGTCAACCGTTGGAGGACGGGAGGAGCCGGTGATCGAGCCGAGGTCAGAAGGGAAGCCGTTTGCGATTTCCAAACAGGTTGTCTGGGACGCCTACAAGAGGGTAAAGGCCAATCAGGGAGCCGCCGGGGTAGACGGGGAGTCGCTTGGGGAGTTTGAGAGGAACCTCAAGGGGACCTGTACAAGCTCTGGAACCGGATGTCGTCCGGAAGCTACTTCCCGCCGGCCGTCCGGGCGGTGGAGATCCCGAAGGCAGGGGGCAAGGGAGTGCGGACGTTAGGGGTGCCCACGGTGGCTGACAGGATCGCACAGACGGTCGTACGCATGTACCTGGAACCGGAGGTGGAGCGCGTCTTTCACCGCGATTCCTATGGGTATCGGCCGGGGCGATCGGCGTTGGACGCCGTGGATGCATGCCGGAAGCGTTGTTGGAGATACGACTGGGTGATCGATATTGACATCCGTTCGTTCTTCGACACGATCGACCACGACCTGCTCCTGCGGGCGGTGTCGAAGCATACGGCGCTGCGGTGGGTGGTGCTGTACGTGGAGCGGTGGCTGAAGGCGCCGCTCCAGCGCGGAGATGGCACGCTCGTGCGGCGAGATCGGGGGACCCCGCAAGGGTCAGCGATCTCACCCCTGTTGGCGAACTTGTTCCTGCACTACGCGTTCGACCTGTGGATGACCCGGGAGTATCCGGGTGTCCCGTTCGAGAGGTACGCGGATGATGCAGTGGCGCACTGCGTGAGCGAGGCCCAGGCCCGGAGGGTTCTGGGCGCGATAGCCCAACGGATGGCGGAGGTGGGTCTGGAGCTGCATGCCGCAAAGACCCGCATCGTGTACTGCAAGGACTCGGACCGACGGGGCTCGGGAGAGCATGAGTCGTTCGATTTTCTGGGGTACACGTTTCGTCCGCGGCGGTCGCAGAGCAGGCACGGGCACTACTTCGTGAACTTCTCGCCGGCCGTCAGCGATGCCGCCAAGAAGGAGGTTGGGCGCGCGATCCGCTCGTGGCGGATGCACCGCCGTAGTGACAAGTCCCTCATGGACCTAGCACGAATGTTCAACCCGATCGTGCAAGGGTGGATCAACTACTATGGGCGCTTCTATAAGTCCATGTTGCTTCTCGTCCTCCGGCGCATCAACGACTACCTCGTACGTTGGGCCATGCGGAAGTACAAACGGTTGCGCGGCCACCGCACGCGGGCGGTAGTGTGGCTCGCGGGTGTGGCGCGACGTGAGCGGTGTCTGTTTGCTCACTGGCGTGCGGGCGCGCGCCCTGACGGCTGGACAGTGGGAGCCCGGTGAGCGGAGACGTTCACGCCGGGTTCTGCGAGAGCCGGGGGGCGAGACTCCTCCCGGCTACTCACCTCCTTGTGGGGTTTCAGTACCGCGACGATGCGCAGGTGTTCCAGGCCGCCCTGACGAATCCGCTGGGGCAGTTTGGTCTCGAACTGCAATCCGAGAAGACGCGCCTGCTCGAGTTCGGCCGCTACGCGACCGCCAGTCGGCGCCGTCGGTCTCTGGGGAAGCCCGAGACCTTCCACTTCCTCGGTTTCACCCACATCTGTGGGCGTACTCGGCGGGGACGGTTCATGGTGTACCGACGCACGGAGCGGTGCCGACGCCTGCGGAAACTGAAGGCGCTCCGCGACGCGTTGCAGCGACGGCGACACTGGTCCGTTGCCGACACGGGCCGCTGGCTGCGGGCGGTGCTGGTCGGGCACTACCGCTACTACGGGGTGCCCGGCAATTACCGTGCGTTGGCTAGTTTCCGCTACGAGGTGACCCTTGCATGGCGGCGTCAGCTCGGACGCCGCAGCCAGCGTGGTCGCATCTCGTGGCAGCGGCTGAACGTGTACTTGGCTCGCTGGCTCCCGACCGCCCGCATCTACCATCCGTACCCGAACCAGCGGCTCTGCGTTTGACCCAAGGCAAGAGCCCAGTGCGGTAGTTCCGCACGCTGGGATCTGTGCGGGGGCGCCGGGCAACCGGCGTCCCTACCGCGACCCGCTCGACCGACCAGCCTTCGGGCTCGTCGGAAGAAGGAGCGGCGCTTGGACACAAGACACTGTAAGCCGACCGTCTCGAGTGCGGAAGAGGTGGACAGCGAGGCACGCGTAGCGGACCGCTGCTTGCCCATGGCACCGCCCAGCCGAGGCGGGTCAAGGGTCGCCGCAGGCGACGAGCGGAGCGAGCTTGCCCTTGAGGCGCCCGGCGGCGGTGCTAGGAGCCTGTCGGGGATAGGTGGGTGGAAAGTCATGACCTACGCTTGCGGACGTCCGGATTCCTCCTCGACCCGGATTCGAGCTTCGGCGGGGCGCCGATGGCTGCAACCGGTTACGACGGCAGCCTTCG
>DAOUCP010000117.1:0-27371 GCA_034432155.1 Anaerolineae bacterium | reverse complement strand
TGGTCATGGTCAGGCCTCCTCATGGCAGGCCGCTCGGAAGCGGGATGCTTGGCTAGCCGTGCAACGCCGAAGCAAAGCACCGTCCCCGCCAGCCGATCGGCCGTGATGCAGCAGCCTACCATGGCGCAGGCACTAGAACAAGTGTGCTGACGACAGATTGACGACACGTTTGCGCCACCAGGGTGGTCTTGGGGGGAACCGCCGCCGTCTCCTCCGGTTGGTCGGCTTCCGGAACCTTCACATACGCTTGCGGGTCTTGTGAGCCAGGCATCGCTGCCGCAAGCTGGCGGGCCGCACCTCCGACGCTGCCCGGATGAGCCCGGGCGCGCCATCGGTCGTGGTGAGCACCGGATCGCGCAAGCCGCGTCCCTTCCTCTCTCGCAAGGTATCGCCCCACGCCTCGTAGCTCTCCCGGTTTCCCAGAGCCATGTGCGGAAGGACCTTCCGGCCATCGGCGAGGATGGCCCAGGCTACCAGGATGCCCTCTCAGAGACCGGCTTGCCGGCGCGCCGATAGGTAGACCCCATCCAGGAACACGTACTCGACCTCGAGGTCGGACAGACCTCGGCCTTCGAGAAGTTGCCGGCAAGAAGCGCCTCGATCGGTCAGCGAACCGTTTGGCTCGGCGGTCTTGTATCCAAGGGGTAAGCATCCGTTCTGTCATGTTCGCTCGACCGAGCTACGGTAGGTCACGCCCCCTGCTTGTCCAGCAGGGTGCGGACGACACCGCGAACGGCGATTGACCCCAGTCGCCGCCGGGCCCACAATGGCGAGCAGATAAGCGTCTGGGCATAAGGAGTTCGTCGATGGACTGGTCAGCATTCGCCGGAGCCGCGCTCGGCTCGTTCCTGGTGACCGCTCTCGCGTTGGTCATCGTGGCCGTGCCGGAGCGCAAGGAGCCGCCCGCTGGGGACACGATGCCGATCGTCGCGGTGAGCGAGGACCAACTTCGCCGCTACGTTGTCGACCACTTCGACAAGTTGTCCCCGGGCTGGCACATCTACGAGGGCACTGCGTCGACCAGCACCGGCACCGTGAGGGGGGAGGAGCTCAAGTGCCCTCGGGTGGGAAGGATCGACATCCTCGCGGTCGATGACCGCGACGACCTCGTTGTCATCGAACTGAAGAAACATCGGGCGCCGGACACGACGGTGGCGCAGGTTGACAGGTATGTCACGTGGGTCGAGCGAAACCTGGCGCGAGAGGGACAACACGTCAGGGGCATCATCCTCGCTCCTTCGTTCGCACCGCAGATCGAACATAGCCTAGCCCAGCGGCAGAACGTCAAGGCCGTTCAGTTCGAGTGGGACATCTCGATTTCGAAGGGACGCTGACCGATGGCGACCAGCTACGCGGGCCCCGCATGAAGGTCAGGAGAAGCCCGGGAAGTGCCCACATCGGGGCAGGTCACACTGAGAGGAGAGCACGGCCAGGGGCACTCCTTGGTCCCGGTGTCTGGTGAGCCTACCTGCACCGGTCGCCGAGTTGTTTGAGTGAACAAGATGAGAATCCTACTCATGGGCACCGCCCTGTACTTGCTCGCTGCGGGAGTCATCCTGCTGGCATATGGAGCGTATACTGCGCTCACCACCCAGTGGGCCACAATCGGCCTACTCCTAGGTCTGTTAGGAGCCGCATACGCAGGCGGGACAACCTATGTGATTGCATCCACACACGGCTTCGCGCAGTGGCCCCCGGCATCAGGCACGGCTCGCCGCGTCACATACCTCCTCGCCCCGATCGTGCTGTTGTTCGCGCGACCGAAGTAGGCCGGTGAGCATGCTGTGCCCGCGCCGGACGCGCCTCCCTCCGCCCGTAGTGTGCTGCTCGCCCTGGTAATCATCGGCTTACTTCCCGTGTTCCTTGCAGTAGCCATTATGGTGTTCGCTGTGCGGTTCGGATTCGAAGCTCGCAGGACCGGCGGGCCGGTTCCCCCCTTCCTTGCGCCATGTAGGTAGAGGTCTCCTGTCGGTGTCACTGTCACGATGGACAGCGCCAACCTTCGGGCACCGTGGTCGAGATTGCCCTGGTAGAGAAGGCAATTCGTGCGCGGGACCAGGGGTGACCCGGCAGATCGCAATCGAGCCAGCTTCTCCGGTACATCGCCGCCGCCGCCTCCAAACCGCGTGAGAAGCAGCACGCCCAGTCCCAACAGGTGTCTCACTGCCCCGTCACCGTGGTCCAGGAGGAGCGGGATGCGCGGACGGGGCTTGGGGGGCGATACGTCCGCGGCGCCGGGGAGACGGCATGGTGTCGTGGGAGGCCAGGGTCATGATCCACGGCCGCCAGCGACACTTGCGACGACGCGGAGTCCGGTAGCCAAGCGAAGGGGAGGCAAGCCCGCGGAGATGCGAAACACGGCATGGACACTCGGCACGACTCCCTCATCGGCGACACGCACCTCTATCGCCGGCGGGCGCCGATCGACCCGACCGTCCGGGAGCGAACGTATCGAGCGCACGGCGAGCTCACCGAAAACATTACGTCATCCGCGCGATCGCTAGGGTACGCGTCGTGCAGCTCAGGCCAGGCAACGTCCAGGGCATGCTGGCGCGCGTCGTCAGCAGCGAGCTCTCTGCGCCGACCGCGCAGTGCGCGCGAGTCACTCTGGCCGGCTCCTTGCGAGCCGTGATGCTCAACTACCGTTCCCCCCGGAACATCGCGAATCCAGCGAAGATCCCGAAGACCGACCCAGCTTCCCCGCGAGGTCATGACACCCGACGGCGCACGGAAGATTCTTGCGGCCTTCGCTAGATGGTGCATAGAGCCCTTGGTGCTCTTGGTGGTTGCGAATGGCGTACGGCGTGGCGAGCTCCTCGGACACCCGTGCCACGACATCGATGTCGGCCGCCGGTCCGTTGCAATCCGCCACGCCCTCGAGCTGTACGTGGGCCAGCGGATCTTGGCCAACCCGAAGAGGGAGCACGCCCAGCGGACGCTCGCGCTGCCGCGCCCTGCAGTCCACGCGTTGGAAATGCGTTGCGTCGAGGAGGCCGAGGAGCGTCTCCTCGGCGGGGACGACTAGCAGGAGACGGACATCCTGGTCACGGGGCCAAATGGGGCATCCATCACGGGGGCGCCGTCCGCAGCACGTCCCAGAGACAGTTGGTAGCGGCGGGTCTCCGGCAGATTCGGCGGCACGCAGTCTGGCGCGTCTTCGCACCAGTGCTCCGAGATCAGGGCGTCCCCCTCGAGCGGATCCGCGGCCGCATGGGTCACTCGGCGCTACGGGGCAGCCGGGGCGACGCCTGCACGATGCCCGAGAGCCCGAGGCGTGACATGCGCGCCATCGCCGACGTCCCACGGAGCGAATTCGGGCGCGATGGAGTCGTGAGGCCACATGGGGTGGGCGCAAGCCCGGTTCATTAGCACCCCCGCCAGGATTCGAACCCGGGACCTCCTGATCCGAAGTCAGGCGCTCTGATCCGCTGAGCTACGGGGGCAATCGCGGTAGCCCGGCATTGTAGACGCAGCCCGGCCGGGACGCAAGGCCGAACGGCGCGCGAACCACAGTCCACCGCGTGAGTCCGAGGGCCCGCCGCTCACCCAGTCGCAGCCCGTGCCGTAGCTCGTGCCGCCGACCATCGAGCGGCCCATGCGCCAGCCCGTGCCGTAGCTCGCGCCGCCGACCATCGAGGGGCCGTTGCGCCAGCCCGTGCCGTAGCTCGTGCCGCCGACCATCGAGCGGCCCATGAACCAGCACGTGCACCGGCTGATGCACCCGCTCTTGCAGACGCCCAGCCGGCCCTCCAAAGCGAACCCCTGACAGCCGCCCGCAGCAGCATGCAGCAGCCGCCCGTCTGGCCACCCCTCACACCCGTTGGGGAATGGCAGACAGGCAGTGGCCCAGGCGGGTGGAGTCGGCCGTCGTCGCCCGGCACGGCCGACGAGCGACTACAGCCCAGCCGACCGAGGGCTGCAGCCCAGCCGACTGCCGGCTACAGCCCCGGCTGACCGGGGGTCACTGCTCGACAAGCGCCCAGGGCAAGACCACGCGATGCGGCCACACGAAGCGCAGTGATGCGGCATCGGCGGCGGTGCCTGCCGTGACCCGGACGGCATCCCGAAACAGACCCGTTTGCAGGCCAGCCACGAAGACCCCGCCGGCATCGATCTCGCCAAGGCTGGGATCGGCCAGCGACCAGCGGACGCTCGGCTGAGCGATCTCGTTCCCGTAGCTGTCGGCGCCGCGAGCGACGAACCGGACGACCTCCCGCGGTGCGACCACGGCAAAGGCCGGAACGACCGTGAGCCGCACGAGATCGGAGGGGTCCACAATCACTTCGCCGCTGGCACTGGCCGTCAGCCCGCCGCCGTCCCGCACCAAGAGCCGCACGGTGTGGCTTCCAGCCTCGGTGAGCGTCCATTGGCTCGTCTTCTCGACCGACCAGTCGGTGTCGAAGCTCCCGTCCGCCTCGTAGTCCCAGCGAATGGAGAGCTCGGCGGCTGGCGTCTCGCCATCCGAGGACGCCGAGGCGTCAAGCTGGAAGACGGTCCCAGCCGGGCCCCGGTCCGGGGCGATGCGAAGCCGGGCCAGTGGCGGTCGGTTCTCGGTTGCCGGCACCACCAGAAGCGGCCCACTGGCGCCGTCCGTCAGTGCACTCCGGTCGACCACCTGGACGGTCACGGTGTAGATGCCGGCCACGGCGAGGGTGCGGGTCATGGTCTTGACAGGTCCCCAGGCGGTATCCCAGCTGCCGTCGCCGTCGAAGTCCCAGCGCGCCTCGAGCAGCGAGGCCGGTGTGCTGTCATCGGTGCTGGCCTCGGCACTCAGGGTGAACGTGGTGCCCTCGATCCCGACCATGGGATCGATGGACAGCCGGGCGGTTGGTGGCGTCACGTCCAGAGACAGGTAGCGACTGTAGACGTCCAGACCGCCGGCGCGCCGGCCATCAGTCCAGGCAACCAGGACCCGGTCGCCCTCCCCGGCCAGAGCGGCCACTGGTGCGTACTGATCGCCCGGGACGTGCAGGAACAAACGGGGCGGGGTGGTGGTCCCCGGTGGCAGGCCAAGCCAACGTGTGTAGAGGTCCATCCTGGCGCCGTCGATGCCCCATTGCGGCCAAACCACGAAGTGCGATCCGGCAGCCGCCGAGTAGACGGCGCGCGCTTGCAGGCGGATCTGAGCATGCCGTTCCGTGGGCTCAGGGGCGACCGGAATGTCGCCACCCATGGGACGGCCCTCGGCATCCAGCCGACGGCCCACAAGTGTGACGCTGCGGGGGTCGTCGCTCCTGGCATGGAGCAAGAGGAACTCGTTGCGCTTCGGATCGAAGGACAGCGTCGGGGCGATGTGGTCGGCCTCATCGGCGCAGCCCGCCAGACACAGCGGTGCCGAGAGTGGCTGGCAAGCACGGCTCACAAATCGGCCGTAGACATCGTGGCCACCGCCCACTTGCTCCTCCCACACGGCCAGAAAGCGCTTGGCCACCGAGTCGTACACCACGTCCGGGTGTGCCTGATTCGCCGCTCCCTCGGCCACGCGGCAAATGCCGCCGCGCGTCGGCGTGCCATCGCCGTTCAGAGCCGCGGCCGTGATATCGCCTGACACCTCCCAGACCGCCAGCAGCCGATCCTCGGGTGCTTCCCAGGCCAATCTCGGATGGTGACCGATGCCCGACCCGGCCACTGTCTTGGCGATCGCCGTGCCCCCGCGTCCGACCACCGCCACCTCGACTGCCTGGCGCTCGGTATCCGACCACAGCACCACGTAGTGACCCCGGACATCGTGGTACAGGACGGCCGGGTCGCTGTTGTAACCGTCGGCGTCCACCGTCCAGGGCGCTTCGAGCGGCAGCCCGCTGGCATCCAGCCGCCGGGCGCGAATGGCGTGGTCGGTGTCATCCGCCCACACGGCCAGGAACTGCTCGTCGTCCAGGTTGTACGCCACCACGGGCTGGTGTTGAGGTCCGGGGCGAGCCGCAAGGCCGAATTCGGCGCCCACGAGACTGCCCAGTGTGGACACCCGCTGGCCGTAGAGGTCGCTCATGTTACCCTGCTGGCGATGCCACGCCACGAGGAAGCCTGCCGGCGCACTGCTGGACCCGATGGCGGGGCTGCCGTCGTCGGCGGAGCTCATGGTGATGGCCAGGACATCGCCCACCGGTTGCGCTTCGGGGCTGAGTCGCCGCCCCCGGATGTCGGGGCCTGAGGTGGCTCGGGTGCGGTCGTCCTCCCAGACCACCAGCCCGGTGGCGGGCATGCCAGCGAACGAGAGTCGCGGCTGGCGACAGGCTGCACCACCGGCGCCGATGGACGTTTCCTGGCTGACTACGCCGTCGCGGCCGGCAACCACCGTTCTGGCATAGACACCGTGCGGCTTGCCGGTGCCATCGCCAACATACACAACCACGAAGCCCTCCGCGCCCTGCCCAGAAACGTCCGGAGCTCTGAGGCCCTCCGGGCCGGCCACGACGAACTCCTCACCCGGCAATTGCCCACTGGCCAGAACCCGCCTGGCTGCGATCTGGCCGCCGGTATCGGCGCTTGCGCCCCGCTCATAGACCACGAGGTACTCGTTCGTCTCGTCGTGAAACTGGACCCGTGGTCGGCTGCGCGCCACCCCGTCCAAAGGACTCAGCTCCAGCGGCTTGGAGCGCACGCTGCCGTCGGCGCCGACCACCGTCGCCTGAATGCGCCGGGGGCCATCCCCCGCCTGGTACGCCCAGGCAACCAGGCAGGACTGTCCATCGCATGCCGCCTGCGGCTCCGTCTCGTCGTCCTGACGACCGATCATGCCAGCAATGACGAAGCTGCTCTCCGGATCCGACTCGTCCTGGGGTGTGGTCGGGTTGTCCAACAGGCGGCCGTCGGCACTCACCAGTTGGCCGTGCACGTCATAGCCGTTGCCGAGCTGATCCCAGACCACAAGATACCTGTTCTCGTGCGATGTAAAGGCAACGGCCGTGTGGTAGGCATAGAACTCGGCGTAGTGGATGGGAAACGCATCTCCGACCGGCAGCCCATAGAGGTCCAGCCGCTGGCCGAAGACATCGCCCCCCATGTCCCAGGCAATCAGGTACTCTTTCGCCTGGTCGTTGTACGCCATGGAAACGTAGCTGTTTTGGCCCTCGGGGGTCGAGAGCAGCTGGTCCGTAAAGCGGCGGGCACCGGACGGTGCAGCAGCGGCGCCGACTGCCAGCGACAGCGCTGCCCCCAACGCCAAGCCACAGTGCAGACAATTCGGAATCGTCATCTCCACCTCCTCGACACCTCGCCTGATGGTTCATCGTACACCGCTCTCGGCAATGTGCACAGGTGCCCCAAGCGGCCGTTTCTCTGCCCCGCCCTGTCGCTTCTCCGCCACAGCTCGCGGGCCGGTTAGCTAGGTTCCACCGTGGGCAGCGGCGGTGGCGTGGCCGTCGGCGGGGCTGGCGCGGACGACGTGGCCACCGCCGTCTCGGGCGTGGGTGATCCCTCGACGGTCGGCGTGGCCGTCGGATCGGGGTAGCTGCGAACCACGAGCGGCAGACACACTGGCCATGGCTCATACGTGGCGGGGGGCGGCGGCGGGCTGGCTGTCCACGTAGCCGTGCCCGTGGGCCGGTTCGTGGGCGATGGCGGCGGCGTAGTCGTGGGCAGCACACGCACGGTCGGGGCAGGGACGGCCGCGTCCGGCTCCCACACCAGCGTCAGGTCGTCGATGAAGATGCCGCCCCCTGGCGGTGTGCCACGCAACGCCACAGCCGTCCATTCGAGTCGCCAGAAACCGCCACGAAGATCATACACCCGGTCGGGCGCATCGATGTCGGCCAGCGCCAACAGATCCAGCCGGCGCAATGGGAAGCTCCAGCGGCCAGACGTGGCGGTGGCGCCGAAGACTGGCACGCGCTCGTAGCCGCCGGTTGGCCGAGGTACGAGCAAATGAAGGAACAGCCCTTGGTCCTCGCCGGGGGGCATCGCCAGCCACAGCGCAAAGTACAGGTCCAGACGACTGGCCAGGCGCGCCTCGCGGAGATCCAGATTCATGACGATGACGTTCGAGGTGCCCGGTGGCGCACTGGCATCGCACCGTCGCTCGCCCTCGAGGGTTGGCCCGCCAAAGGCCCAGAGTGCTCGCCGGCCACTGTGGGCCTGGCACGTGCTAGGCCACCACATCGGCGTGGTGTCGGCGGGCAGCCGCCACAGGGACGGGTCCGGCCAGAACGCTTCCTCGAAACCGTCGAGCAGGGCCGTGCCCGGTAGCTGGAAAGGGACCTGTCGCCGAACCGCCGAAGGCTGCACCATGCCCGATGCCGCCGCCGTCGAGGCGGCGGGTTGGGCGGCGGCGTAGAGACCAGTCGACAGCGCAAGCCCGCCTGCCATCAGGCAGCCCGCGGCAAAGAGCCGCCCGCCAGAGGTGCGAGGGGCTGGCGTGACGGGCCGAGTACGCCTGGCGGCTTGGGTAGCTCTGGTCGTGAGCTGGCGGAGCCTCATCGCGACGCATCGCCCCGCGTGCCGCCCACACCCTCGGCAGCCCATCGCCAGTCTGCCATTCCCAAGCCCGCGGCCCATCGACAGCGTGCCCCGTACGCCACCGGCACTCCATCGCCAGAATGCCGCTTACACCGCCCGCAGCACATAGTCATCGGCCTCATCGCTCCACTCCAAACGCACCACGCCGCGCGTCTGGGCAGCCTTGCAAAACTGGAGGAAGCCGCCGTAGCCAAGTCGCTTCTCGCTGAACGATGGCTGACGCTTGCGCAGACGGTCCTTCAGGCCCGACATCAGCGGCAGCGTGCCCTTGGCCTCCAGCTCGGCGACGACCTTCCCGAGCAGGGCAAACGCTTCCGGTTCGTCTGTACCTTGCTCCGGCAGGCTGAGCTCCGGATCCCCCCTGGCTGCACCCTCGCTGAGCTCGATCACCCTCTGCCCTTCCAGGTAGCGAAGCATCTCGGACCAGGTGCGAAAGCCGTAGGTCGCCTCGCTGAAGGTTGGGTCTTTGCGCAACAGCGCGCGCTTCAGCATTGAGCCGAGAACCACGCCCGTGCCGCGTTGCAGCCCGGCCAACGTCTGACGGACGGTGGTGGTCAGTTCGTCCAGATCGCCCGACGTCCCGCGCGGTTGCGGCTCTGTCTCTCGCCGCTCCGCGGCAGCTGCCTCGGCTTCGTTGGCGCTCGCCGTCTCCGCCCCTTCCGTGCCGGCCGCCGCGGTCTTGCGACGTGGGCTGCGTCGTGGCTTGGCGGCCGGCATCTCCACCCCTTCGAGCGCTTCGTAGAACAGGAACTCATCGCAAGCTGGCGGCAGAAGCGGCGACGTCGAGGCTCGGATACCGACGCCGATGACCCGCTTGTTGAGGGCCCGCAGCTTGTGCACAAGTGGCGTGAAGTCACTGTCGCCGGTGCAAATCACGAAGGTCGTCAGGTAGTCACGCTCGAAGCAGAGCTCCATGGCGTCGACGGCCATCTTGATGTCGGCGGCGTTCTTCCGTGCGCCCATGCGCTGGGGGATGTCGATCAGCTCGACCTGATGCCGGGTGAGCATCCGCCGATCGTCGCGGAAGCACGACCAGTCGGCATACGCCCGGCGCACCACGACGCGACCCCGCTCCGCCAGTGCTTCGGCGATCGGCCGGAAGTCAAAGGTGGTGCCGCCCAGCTTGTCGCGGGTGCCGATCGCCAGGTTCTCGTAGTCCAGGAAAAGGGCGATGCGTTCTTCTTCGATGGTCACGGTGGGTCGCCTCCTCCGCGTGTGGCGCGATGGAGCGCCTCAGGGAATCGTGGCTCCGAGCCAGGGCAAGCAGAGCCGTGGCCCGCTTTCGGCCGGCAAGACGGTGGCGGTGGGCGTTGGACCAGGCGCCAAGGCAAGAGCCACCGCGCGGTCCACCCGGAGCAAGCCGAAGCCCGCCCGGTTGTTCTTGTCGAGCCCGCCGGGCGGGCCGCACTCGTCGGCAGCGAGCCGTTCGGCGCTGGCGGTGAGCAAGTGCCGCAGCGCCCCCGGCTGGCCACGCAACTCCCGCCGGGCTGAGAGAAGCAGCGCCGCCGCCCCGGCAACGTGTGGTGCCGCCATCGAGCTGCCCGATCGCTGCTCGTAGCGGTCCGGCGGCACACTAGACTCGATCGCCATGCCCGGCGCCACCAGATCGGGCTTGACGAGAGCCATCGCCCCGGCAAGCACGGGACCCCGACTGCTGGTGCCGTCGACGCTCCTCGTCGCCAAGTCGAACGAGCCTGCTGCCAAGACCGTCTCCTGGTCCGCAGGGGCGCAGATGGTGCTGCACCCAGGGCCGTCGTTGCCGGCCGACGCGGCGACAGCGATGCCGGCCGCTTCGAGGCTGGTGAGCGCTCGCTTGAGCCACGTCGCATGGCAGGCTGGACCGGGCGCCGCACTCCACGAGAGGTTCACGACATCGGGCGCCAGATCGGGCCGAGCGGCCGTACCGTCGAGACGTGTCGGCGCCAGCGACCACTCCAGGCAGCGCAGCGCAGCTACCGGGTCGAACGTTTTGCCCAGGGCAACTCGGCAGGCGATCCATTGCGCCTGGGGGGCAACACCAACCAGGCGCTCCGCGGTGGCGCCGACAGCTATGCCGGCCACATGCGTGCCATGCCCCTCGGCGTCGACCGGCTCAGGCTTGGCATTCAGGGGATCGAACCAATGGTAGTCGTGGTTGCCGTCTCGGCCCCGGTAGGCCTCCCGCAAAGCGGGGTGTAGCCAGGCCACCCCGCTGTCTAGGATGGCGATCACCACCCCCTGTCCCTGGTAGCCGCCAGCCCACGCCGCCTCGGCGCCAATGGCCCGCAGACCGTCCGCGACGACCGGCGACCCGGCGGCTGCCGGCTGGCGCGGGGGGGCTACGCGACCGGCCTGTGGTAACGCGTCGGTCGCGCGACCCGACCTGTCGAGCGCGTGCCCGACGGCTGGCTCGACAGCCGCCACCTCCGGCCAAGTGGCGATGGCGCGCAGGATCGCCGGACTGGCTTCCACCCACAGGGCGTTGGCGATCGGGAAACCCTCAACCCGCGCCCCCACCATCCGCAAGCGTCGGGCGATGCTGGGCTGGCTGCGTTCGGCAGTGGCTCGCAATTGCCCCACCACGTAGGCGCCACGGGCAGCTTTGTCGCCAATCCGTTGCGCCATCGACAGATCGGCTTGCTCGGCGAGAACGACCAGCACCGCTTTTGCTGGTAGCGACGGTGCTGCGCCGCGGACGACACGCACAGGGGCACCGCCCGTGTCGGTCGCCGCCAAGGCAGCCGCCACAGCCAATGGCACTGCGACGCGCTTGACGTGCGTTCGCTGGCCGGCTAGCATGGCGCCCGACGACCCATCCGCGGCATAGCGCGATTATACACGCCCTGCCGATGGGGCAGCCCATGCAGGGCGGCCCCAGGCGGTGGCCCAGGCGACACAAGCCGCTGGGTGGGGAGCTGGTCGGGGCGCAGGCACGGGCCGCAGCAATGCAGGTCGATCGCGGCGCGCGACGTGCCTTCGGCCGAAGAGGAGATAACGATGTCACGGCCAACCGTCCTTCTCGCCGTTCGCTTGGCGCTGGTCCTCGCCGTTGCTGGCGTCTTGGCCACTGTGCCGGGGCACGCTCGGTCGTCACAGGTCGCCCATGCGACAGGCGGCTGGGCGGCCACAAGCCAGAACGTCCCCGCGAGCCACGGCAGCGCCGCCAGTCCGGCCCAGGCGACCATGGCCTGCCTGTTCCTGCCGGTCGTCCTTCACAGCCTCAGCTTAGAGGACTGGCCAATCCCGACTGCCGCGCCGACGGCCACGCCGACCACCCCCGTCGAGCCGTCCGCGACCGCCATCACTTTCCCCACCGACACGCCAACTCCAACCGCCACCGATACCGCCACGCCGACGATTACCCTCACCCCGACGGCCACCCCGACGGAGACCCCCACGGCCACCGCCACCACGCCGACGTACTGCAGCGAGCTGGTCAGCAACGGCGATTTCGAACAGGGTGCCACGATGTGGCGGTACTACGTGAGTGGTGGCGAGGAAGCGGTGTCTAAGGCCATCCGAATGGCCGGCTCCGAAGGGATCCCCAATCTGCCGGCCCACGGCGGGGCCTGGTTCGCAGTGCATGGCGGTACGTACAACCCGGCCGGGATGATCAACTTCGAACTCCGGACGTTGCGCTTCGGTGGCGTTGACACCGCCAAGCTGCTCTCGGCCTCGGTCTCCTACTGGGTGTCCTTGCTGACCGACGAGAAGCCGAACGGGCGGCCGAACGATGTGATCGACATTTCGTTCAAGGTCGGCGATCGCGAGTACCTGGTGCCCGGTGCATCGCGCTCCGAGGAAGACCTACGGACAGCAGGCGAGTGGGTGCACGTGCAGGCCGACGTCACGAGCATTCTCAAGCGCGGCGGCAAGACGGACCTGATCCTACGGACAACGCATGACAACGCCGCCTTCTCGTGGTACTTTGTCGACGACGTGAGCGTGCAGGCCTGCTACCCGGCGCCGTAGCTGCGGGACGGCACGGGGTTCGGAGATGAGCTTGGACCCGGCCGACATCCGGGAGCGAGCAGCCGCCCTGCTGGCCGCTTTGCCGGCCGGAGTCACCTTGGTCGCCGCAGCCAAGGGCCGCAGCGCCGAGGAAGTGGCAGCCGCGGTGGCCGCCGGCGTTCGCGACGTGGGCCACAACTATGTGCAAGAAGCGCGCGCCATGCGCGACGCCCTCGGCGAAGCTGTGCGCTGGCACATGATCGGCCACCTGCAGCGAAACAAGGCGGCCTTGGCCGTCCAGGTGTTCCAAATGGTGCAGACGCTGGACTCGGAGCGCCTGGCCCTGGAACTGGAGCGGCGATGCGCCGAGCGCGGCACCATCCTGCCGGTGCTCATCGAGGTCAATAGTGGACGCGAGGTCGCCAAGGCGGGAGTTTTGCCCGAGGAAGTCGAAGGCCTGGCCGAGGTCATCGTCCGCTTGCCGCACCTGCAATTGCGCGGGTTGATGACCATGGGGCCGTTGCTCGGCGATCCCGAGGCCGCGCGGCCCTACTTCCGCGTGACGCGCCAAACGCTGCAGCACCTGGAGCGCCGCGGCGGGCTGGTCACGCCACCGTCCATCCTCTCGATGGGCATGAGTGCCAGCTACCGGGTGGCCATCGAGGAAGGGGCCACCATGGTGCGCATCGGCACCGAGCTCTTTGGAGCGCGGCCAGCCGCGGCCGCATGATCGGCTCCGGACCGCAGGCACCCCGCTTTCGGGTGTGGGCCTCGCGCCACCGTCGGGGCAGAGCCGCGCCCGTGCACTCGGGGCAAGCGGGCAGGCGTGCACCGATGACGAAGCGGCGCCCGCCCACCCCGGGGCAAAGCGACGCCCGTCCGACGAGGCCTCAACCCAGATCGAAGGTGTCGCCGCGCGCCGGCGTGGCGACCCGTCGCGCCCCCTGCTCGGCCAAACCCTGGGCCAGTGCCGTCATGGCATCCGGCTCGCCATGCACCAGGATGAACTGCCGTACTGCCCCCTGGTCGCCGAGTGCCCGGGCCCAGTCCAATAGCTCCGCGTGATCAGCGTGGGCGCTGTAACCGTCGGCGACGACAATCCGGGCACGCACGTCGTATTCCTCGCCGTAGATCCGCACCTGCTTTGCCCCCTCGGCCAGACGCCGACCCAGCGTGTCGCGTGCCTGGTAGCCGACGAACAGCACCGTCGTTCGGGGATCCCCAATGCGCCGGGCCAGATGGTGCAGGATGCGACCCGATTCGCACATGCCTGAAGCAGCGATCACCACCGCCGGGTCTTGGCGCTCATTGAGGGCCTTCGACTCCTCGGCGGTCCGGGTATAGCGCAGACGGTCGAAGCCCAGGGGATCGCCATCTCGCTCGTGACGCAAGGCCGTCAACATCGCGTGGTCGTAGCACTCGGGGTGCATGCGAAAGACACCCGTCAGGCTGACTGCGAGGGGACTATCGACGAACACGTCAACCAGCGGCAGCTCACCAGACTCCCGCAGTTGGTCCAGGTGGTACACCAGCTCCTGGACCCGACCCAGAGCGAACGACGGGATCAGCAACCAGCCACCCCGGTCGATGCACGTTTCCTTGACTGTCTGCAGCAGCAGCCTACGGGCGTTTTCGAACGGCTCGTGGCGCCGGCCGCCGTACGTCGATTCCATGAGCACGACATTCGCATCGGCCACCGTGGACGGATCGCGAAGAATCGGCGCTCCACGACGACCGAGGTCGCCGCTGAAGACCAGCCGTTGGCGCGTACGGCCCTCTTCGACATCCAGGACCACAATGGCCGAACCCAAGATGTGACCGGCATCTAGGAAGTGAACGGTAATGCCCGGCGCCGCCTCGAAGGGCTTGCCGTAGCTCATGCCGACGAAGTGCTCCATGGTAGCTGCAGCGTCGGCCATGGTGTACAGAGGCCGGAACGGTGGTTCGCCGCGCCGCAGACGGCGCTTGTTGACGTGGGCGATGTCAGATTCCTGAATGTGCCCCGAGTCCATCAGCATGAGCGCCGTGAGGTCGCGCGTGGCAGGGGTAGCATAAATCGGCCCCACCAGGGCTGACTTGACCAGCTGTGGTAGGTTGCCGCAGTGGTCGAGATGCGCGTGCGACAGCACGCAGGCGTCGATGCTCGCCGGTGGCAACGGCAAGTGCTGATTCCGATCGTACGCCTCGGAGCGCTTGCCCTGAACCATGCCACAGTCCAGGAGCAGCCGCCGGCCGTTGGCCTCGAGCAGATGCATGCTGCCGGTCACCTCCCCGGCCGCACCCAGGATGCGAAGTCGCACCGCACCTCCTAGCTGCTTCTCATTGGCTTGGCCGCCGGCCCGCACCGTGCGTCACTGGCCAAACTAGACCGTCGAGAGCCAGCCGAAGCGATCCGGGAGGTGCCCGAACTGAATGCCGGTCAGCGTCTTGTACAGGTGCTGGCCAATGGGGCCCGGCTTGCCGTCCGCGATCAGGTACTCGTCGTCGCCATCGACGAGTACGCCAATCGGCGTCAGGACTGCGGCTGTGCCACAGCTAAACATCTCGGTGCAGCGACCACTCTGGATGGCAGCAATGAGCTCCTCGACGGCGATGGGCCGTTCGGCGAACGGAATCCCCTCGTCGCGACACAACAGGGCGACGCTTTCGCGGGTCACACCCTCCAGGATGGTGCCGGAGGTAGGTGGCGTAGTGACCACGCCATCCAGCACGAACATCAGGTTCATGGCGCCGCATTCCTCGACATAGCGCCGCTCGAGGGCATCCAGCCACATCACCTGATCGCAGCCTCGCTCCGCCGCACGGGCACCCGCCAGCAGCGAGCCGGCGTAGTTGCCGCCCGTTTTCGCCGCGCCGGTGCCACCCGGCGCCGCGCGCACGAACTGCCGCTCGACCCAGATGCGGAGTGTCCGGCCTTCCACCTGAAAGTAGGGCCCACTGGCCGCCGTCAGCACGAAGTAGCGGTACGTTCGCGACGGACGGACACCCAGCACTGCCTCGGTGGCAATCATCGTCGGCCGAACATAGAGCGTGCCCGGCTCCGGCGGCACCCAGTCGCGGACACTGCGGATGGCGGCATGAAAGGCCTGCAGTTGGTCCTCGACGGGCATCTCCGGCATTCGCAGACGGACCGCCGAGCGGTTCATGCGTGCCGCGTTGCGGTCGGCTCGAAAGAGGTGGATCGAACCGTCAGGGTGTCGGTAGGCTTTCAGCCCCTCGAAGATCTCCTGGCCATAGTGCAGCACGAGTGTGGCCGGGTGCATCGGGAAGTCAGCGAGAGGCTCGACGCGCGCATCGTGCCAACCCTTCTCCGGATCGTATTCGGCCACGAACACATTGGGTGTGAACACGGAGGCAAAGGCGAGCTTGCTGGGGTCGAGTGCTTGGTCGGGAGGGCGATGCACGGCCAGATCTCGGATTTCCATGCCTTCCTTCCTCACAGCCTGGTCTCGAATCGGGCAGCCTCGGGGCGGCACAGCAGCCGGCGGCGCAGTATAACCCAAGCGCCCTGCCCTGGGAAGCGCCACCGGTCTTCGCCCAACGGGCGCGCGACTACTCGCGCGAACCGGGCACGATCGTCAAGTCGAGCCGCTGGCCATCGCGCTCGACGGCAATGGCCACCGGCTGGCCGATCTTCAGCGCGTCCATGGTTCGCATGTACTCGTAGATGTCGCCGATCGGCTGACCCGCCAGGGCGACGACGCGGTCGCCGACCTGCAGGCCAGCTTGCTCCGCCGGCCCACCGTGGGCGACCCCGCCGAGGAGCACGCCGCTGCCGCTGGTGACGCTGAAATCGGGGATGGTGCCCAGGTAGACCCGTGAGCTGCGTCTGGCTGTCCCCCGCGGCGCATCATCGACGCGCGCGTAGGCCAGCGGCGTGTCGCGCTGCGCCAGCCGCACCAAGAGCCTCTCGATGAGATGGCCAATGCGCACCAAGCCATCATAGCGCAGCAACTCGGGACGATCGCGCGGGCTATGGTGCTCGCAGTAGGTTCCCGTGAAGGCCGCCAGGACGGGAACCCCTCGGGTATAGAAGGCTGTGGCATCGGTCGGCAGGTAGGTGTCGTCACTCAGGGACAAAGGCAGTCCGCACACCACATTGGCCCGTTCGATCTCGCCGATCCACTCCGGGCTGGAGGCAATCCCCTGCAAGGTCAGCGTCCGCTCCAGCCGACCAATCATGTCCAAGTTGACGTAGGCCGCGACCCCATCCGACAAGCGGCCAACGTGAGCTTCGCGCTGCTTCGCATAGTGCGTCGAACCCAGCAGCCCTAGCTCCTCGCCTGTCCACACGGCAAACAGGACGTCGCGCCGCAACGTACCGAGCTCACCGGCAGCCCGCCGGGCGGCGAGTCGACGCGCCATCAGCAGCAGCCCGGCCACGCCGGAGGCGTTGTCGTCCGCGCCGGGATGCAGCTGGCCTTGCTCCTCGCTGCGCGCCAGGCTGTTGCCCCGCTCGCCATGCCCCAAGTGATCGACATGCGCACCCACAGCTACGCTGGCCAGTCCCGTCGGCTGGGCGGCCGGCAGGATGGCCAGCACATTGCGGCCAGTGGCCGTGGCGAAGCCCAACCCAATGCGCGCGCCAACCCTCAGCTCGGGCAGGACGAAGCCGGGTCGTGCATCCCCGCTGTCGAGCGCCGCCTGCACAGCCTCCAGATCGTGGCCGGCAAGACCCAGCCACTGTGCCGCCAGTGCGTTCGTCACCGACAGGGCGGCGATGCTGGCACCAGCCACGGTGCCGTCGAACTGCAGCGGCACGAGCTCCTCGCGAACGGGGCTGCGTGGCCCGGTGACCACGATCATGCCCACCGCTCCGCGATCGCGCGCCTCCATCGCCTTGTAGCGCAGCGATGCGAAGCGGCTCAGGTACTGACGGCGCACCGGATCCACGTCCTCGGGCACGTAGCGCAGCATCATCACCCACTGGCCGCGAACGTCCAGATCGCCATACGCATCGTAGGCCGCCTGGTCTCCCTCGGCCGGCGCCACCAGCCCGTAACCGACGAATGTCACGGCTGCGAAGTCTTGGCCGCCAGGACGTGCAAAGGCCAGCGGTCGCCATTCGTGGTTCAGCTCCGCCTGGCGGCGCGCACCGTCTGGTGACGCAACCACGAGCCGATTCTCGCCTTCCAGATGGACGTCCGACGTGAACTCGAACGTCTGGAAGTAGCCGTCCTCGCCTGCTGGGATGAGGCCAAGGGCAGCCAGCTCTTTGGCAACGTAGCTCGTCGCTCGACGCTCACCCTCGCTGCCCGTCAGGCGGCCCGCCATTTCGGGCGACGCAAGCCTCTCGACAATCCGCCGCACATAAGCAATCTCGGGCTGGTCAGGGGTTTGGCGGGCTCGTGTCGCCTTCTTGGCTGTCGGGGCGGCGGGCAGGCCAGCCGGCGGGCAGGCGGCAGCGCGAGCGACTGCCGACTCCCGTCGAGGTAGGCCGAGGAGCTGGCGCGCCACGGCGTCGTTCCAGCGCGCGATGTGCAAGTGCGGGCGACCGTCAGTGCGCCGCGTAACCCAGACAAGCTCTTCGCCGTCCGGGGTGAAGACCGGCAGGACGTCCGGGCCGTCGGTGAAGGTCACCCGCACCGGATCGCCCAGGCCTTGGCTGTCGACAATGTAGAGCTCGAAGTTAGCGAAACCATGGCGATTGCTGGTGAAGATGATGTAGTCCCCACTTGGATGGTAGAACGGCGCCCAAGACATGGCACCTAACCGGGTGATCGGTCGCTGATCCGAACCATCGAGGTTCATGGTCCAGATTTCGGCCTGGCGTCCTGCAGCATCGAAGCGCCGCCAGACGATCTGCTGGCCGTCGGGCCGAAAGAACGGCCCGCCGTCGTAGCCGGGGCCATCGGTAAGCCGGCGCTCCCAGCTGCCGTCGGAGGCCAGAAGGTAGATGTCGATTAGGTAGGAGGGGTCGGCGGCGAAGCGCGCCGCCTCTTCGGCGCTCAATCCGCCCTCGTAGCCACGCCGGTTGGAGGCGCAGAGGATCATCGAGCCGTCCGGCGACCAGGAGGCTTCGGCGGTGTAGCCGGGCCAGTCCGTCAATCGGCGGAGCTCCGCACCGCCGATCCAACACTCGTAGAGATCGTACTCTGGATCGTAGTCCCAGGCTGCGCCACCCTCCGTCTGGCCGCGCGCCCGGCGGTCCAGCTCGGCGCGCATCTTGGCGCGAGCCTCCGGGTCATGATGGGTGGAAGCGAACAGCACCTTCTGGCCACTCGGATGGATCCAGGCACAGGTGGTCTTGCCGAAGCCAGGCGAGACACGCTCGATGGCACCGCTGGTACGATCGAGCAAGTAGATCTGGTAGAACGGGTTATCGGCCTCGCGCTCCGCCTGGAAGACCATCCACCGACCGTCCGGACGGAAGTAGCCCTCGCCAGAGCGCCGGCCCACCCAGATGAGCTGCCGTACCTCCGAGAGCAGATCGGATTCTGTATGCGAGCTCACCTCGGCGCATGGATCGCCGAGGTCGTTTGCATGGGAATTCACGCTATGCTCCTGTCCGCCGCTGGGCGGCCAACTCTAGCGATGCCCAGCGGATGGGTCAATCTCATGGACGACCGCGTGATCGTGGCCATGGTGGTGGGCCTCAAATTCCTGCTGCCACTGCTCTACTTCCGGCGCGCCTTTGAGGCCGGCTGGGCCAACCTGCTCCTGGACAGCATCGACGGCGACCTCCTGGTACCAGCGGGCCTGGCAGAGCCGACCTACCAAGGCATTGACAAAGCGGCCGACTACTTTGCCTACCTGTGCATGTTTCTGTGGGGCTGGCGGCAGCCGATCCGCAAGGAGATCACCGCCACCTTCGCCCTTCGGACGGTTGGTCAGGGCCTCTTTTTCGCGACGCGCCATGAGCTCGTGCTGTTCTTCTTCCCCAACTTGCTGGAGCCGCTCTTCCTCGTGTATGTCAGCATCGCCCGGTTGGTCGGCCGTGACCGGGCCTACGCCGTGTACCGCCGGCACCAGGCGATCCTCTGGATCGGGATCCTCCTATACAAGTTCCAGGACGAGTGCGTGACCCACGTCGCCAACATCGACCGCAGTGAGGCACTGCGGCGAATTCTCGGGCGCTAGGCGGGGCGGCGCCCGTCTTCGCCACGAGCCGTTACGGAACGAGTACAATGGCCAGCACCGTGGCCCGATTCTGCATCCCGCTTACCGGCCGATCGCCGTGGCAACGACCGCTGCTTGCGGCCATCCTGATGGCCGCCGGGGGGACCGGTTTGGGGTACAACTTGAGCATTCCCGTTGCCGAGGCGCCCGACGAACCGAGCCATCTGCAATACGTGTACTTCTTGCGCGAGCGCCGCACTCTGCCGTTCCTCTCGCCGCCTGGTGGCGGCGGCATCTCGCAGGGCGCTCACCCTCCGCTGTACTACCTCCTTGCGGCTGTCTTGAGCTCGCGGCTGCCCAACCGTCCGCCACCGTTGATCGAGAACCCGCACTTCAGCTACAACTTGGAGCGCGGCCTGATTCCCAACGTGTACGTCCACGCCCACGAGCCACCGTTCCCCTATCGCGGAGCGCCGGAAGTCCTGGCCGTACACGTCATGCGCCTTGTGTCTTGGGCCGCGCTGCTGATGCTCGTCGCCGGCTGCTACCGCCTGGCAGCCGCGGTATGGCCAGATCGGCCATGTGTCTGGTGTGCCGTGGCGGCGATGGCCGGTGGCCTGCCGGGCGTGCTGTTCCTGGCAGGCGTCTGCAACAACGAGCTACTGGCGGCGGCGTGGGCCTCCTGGGCGCTGGCAGGCGCGGTGCGACTGGCTCTGGGG
Organism: Anaerolineae bacterium; assembly: GCA_034432155.1. Lineage (GTDB taxonomy): Bacteria > Chloroflexota > Anaerolineae > Epilineales > Epilineaceae > DAOUCP01. Next base: position 7,209 of record DAOUCP010000117.1, on the reverse strand, counting down.
AGTGTCCAGCGTCGGGCCTTGGTGGGGCTCGGTGTCGCGCTGGCCCTGGCGGTGCTGACCAAGATGAGCGCTCTCCCCTTAGTAGCCGTCGCCGCGCTGGCAGCCCTCATCCACCTGTGGCGTTGGCGCGATTGGGCGATCGCGCCCCGAGTGGCGCTGCAGGTCGGTGCGCCCGTGGTTGCCTTGACGGCCCCGTGGTTCTGGCACAACAGTCGCGTCTATGGCCTGCGGGATCTAGCCGGCTGGCACGCCTTCGTCGAGGCGGCGCCCGAGCTCGGGCGCCGACTGCCGCTCCGGCTCGAACTGGCGAGCTACTGGCAACAGCAGTTTGCATCGTTCTGGGGTTCCTTTGGCTGGAACACCGTGCGTCTGCCCACGGTGGTCTATGGCCTGTTCGCCGCCCTCAGCTTGCTGGCTCTCGCCGGTCTCCTGCGCTTAGCGCTGAGCTGGCGCCGACTGCCCTTGGATGCCCGCTGGGCGTTGGTGCTTCTTCTGTGCGCCTGGCTGATCGGGTACGCATCGGTGTTTCGCCTGGCCTTTGCCTTCGGCCTGGTGGTCGCGCAGGGTCGCTACCTCTACCCGTTCCTGCCTGCTTTTGCGGTGCTTTGGACGAGTGGCCTTGCCGCCCTGCTGCCGGCTCGCGCTCGTTCCGTCGGCATGGCGTGCTTGGCCGCGGGCATGCTCGCAGTAGGCGTGTGGTCTTGGCTGGCTGTCGCCCGGCCGGCCTTTGCCCTTCCCCAGCCCGTCCCCGAGACGGAGCTGGGGGCCGACACGGTGCAGACCGATGTGCTGTTCGACGGTCGGCTGCGGCTGCGCGGCTACCAGCTTAGGCCCGAGGAACCCCGTGCCGGCGAACCGCTCGTCGTGACCCTCTACTGGCAAGCGGTACCAACCACCGTCCAAGAACCGACCAGGCCACGCCCGGTCGATATTGCGTTCGTTCACCTGCTGGGCGAGGACGGCGAAGTGATCGCTCGACAAGATGCCATGCCGCTTGGCGGCCGGTTGCCGACCTTCGCCTGGCCCCCGGGTGCGGTCTACCGGGAGGACTACGCCATCACCGTCGCCGCCAACGCACCGGCCGGGCCCGGTACGTTGCTCGTGGGCTGGTACCCGGACGGGCAACCGGACAAGCGTCTCTCTGTCAGTCGCAACGGCGAGCCGATCGGCGACGTTCTGCGCATCCAGCCGGTGCCCATCCGGGCAGCCGCTCCCGCCGCCGGCGCGCGCGGACGGTGAGCCCGTGGCCTGCCGTTTGGTAACCATCGGAAGGTAGGCCCGTATGTGCGGCCTGGTAGGCGTGGTTTGGAAATCGGGCGAGCAGCGGCCACTGGTGCAGGCCATGACGCGACGCCTGGCGCACCGCGGGCCGGATGAGGAGCGGTTCTGGTTTGCTCCGGAGCTGGCGCTCGGCTTTCGGCGCCTAAGCATCATCGATCCCGAGCATGGCCAGCAACCACTGACCGATGCCAGCGGCCAGGTGGTCGTGGCCTGCAACGGCATGATCTACAACCACGTAGAACATCGACGGCGCCTGGAAACCGCTGGCATCTGCCTGACCTCGGGCTCGGACGCGGCGGTGATTCCGGATCTCTACCGCCAAACCGGCATCGAGGTGCTCGACCAGCTCGACGGCAAGTTCGCGCTGGCGCTGTACGACGCGGACCGTCAGAGGTTGCTTCTGGCTCGGGACCGGTTGGGCATCAAGCCGCTGTACTACCTCGACACGCCGTCCGGCTTCTGGTTCGCCTCCGAGATGAAGTGCCTGCTGCTTGTGCCTGACTTCTCGCCGGCGGTGGACCGGGAGGCGCTCGATCTGCTCCTGGCTCTCAAGCACATCCCGGGCGACCGCACTCTCCTCGATGGGGTGCGCATGCTGCCGCCCGGTTCGCGGCTGGTCTACGATCTCTCGGAACACAGCTTCACCATTGAGGCTTTCTACCGGACGCCGGTGGCGCCCAGCGCTACGCCGGCCGGCGAAGCCTGCCTTGAAGTCCAGCGGCTCTTCGACCGCGCGGTGGCCAAGCGACTGATGAGCGACGTGCCACTGGGCATCGCCCTCTCCGGAGGCCTAGACTCTTCGGCGGTCTGTGCCTCGGTGGCGCACCTGACCGGGCGACCGCCGCGGACGTTCTCGGTCTACGTCGGCGACCGGGTGAACGAGCTACACTTCGCACGGCTGGTGGCCGAGCAGTACCACACCGACCACGAGGAAATCGTTGTCACTCCCGACGCCCTTCCCGCGGTGATCCCGCTCGTGCTCTGGCACCTCGAGGAACCCCTGTCGATTAGCGAACTGCCGACCTATTACCTCGGTCAGGCGATCGGCAAGCGGCTGAAGGTGGTGCTCTGCGGCGAGGGCGCCGACGAGCTGTTCGGCGGCTACAAGCGCTTCGGCCTCATCAGCCTGGCGCCGCGCCAGCCGCCTTCGCTGCTCGCCTGGGCGTACATCCGCGGGCTCAATGGTCTTGGCACCCGCGAGCGGCAGCACCTGTACGCGCCAGCCCAGCGGCCCTACCGTTCCCCGAATGCGACCGGCTGGTGGCGGCACATGATGGCCGAGGAACGCGAGCCCGTCATGAACCGGCTCTTGCGCTACGAGCTGCGATACCAGCTTCGCAGCCAGGTGATGCGCCTCGACAAGCTGACCATGGCCCACGGCGTAGAAGCGCGCTGTCCGTTTCTAGACCGCGAGCTAGTGGACTACGTAGCCAATCTACCGCCCAGCCTCAAGGTCCGCGGACGGCGCGAGAAGATCCTGCTCAAGGCCGCCATGGCCAGCCGTCTGCCCCGCGAAATCATCGAGCGCCGCAAGTTCGGCATGAGCAACCCGGTAACGACGCTCTTCCGCGGGCCATTCCGCGACGTGTGCTTCCAGGAGCTGGCCGCCGGTCGGGACGTGTTGGACCAGTATTTCGAGTGGTCGGCCATTGCGTCCCTCTTCCGGGAAGTTGGTCGCTATCCGGTGTGGCTTAAGATTCCCGAGCAGAATCTGTTTCACATCTACCTGTTTCTACACTGGCACCGGCTATTCATCGACGGCCAGCTCCCCGCAGCCGTTCGTCAACGCGAGCTCGCCGTTGGCACCGAGCCCGAGTCCGCCGTCGGTTCGCCACAGCCCGATCGCCCTCGGGCGAGCCGGGAGGCACAGCCATGATCTTCCGCCTGCGCGACTACATCCTCTACCCTGGGCCCATCTGGCGTCAGCACCGCTGGTTGCAGCAGACGGAGCGCTGGACACGGCCGCGCCGCGAAGCGTGGCTGCGAGAGCGCCTGGCGCGAATGCTGGAGCACGCCACCGACCATGTGCCGTTCTATCGCGAGACGCTCGGGCCGTACCGGTCCCGCCTGGCCGACATGGCAGCCGCCCTCGACCTCCGTGAGCTGCCGCTACTGACGAAGGAAGACGTCCGCCGTCATTATGACAAGCTGCGTTCGACCGATGCCGCGCGGCGCCGCACCAACACCACCGAGACCAGTGGCTCGACCGGCACCCCGACACGCTTTCTCCTGGATGCCGACTCGAACATTCACCAGTTTGCCGCCATCTGGCGGGTGCTCAACTGGACCGGCTATCGCTTCGGCCAGCGCTACGCCGACATGACCGGCTTTCTGCCCCGCGGCGATGGCCTGTGGCAGTACGATTGGCGCACCAACTGCCTGCACCTTTCGTCCTTTAACTTCAAGAAGGAGCACATGCCGGCCTACGTAGCCAAGCTGCAGCAGTTCCGGCCGGCGTTCCTCAAGGCGTACCCCTCGGCGCTGTACCTCTTCTGCCGCTGGTTGCTCGAGCTGGGCCTCCAATATCGGCCGCCGCGCATTCTGTGCTGTGCGGAGTCGCTCCTGGAACACCAGCGGGCCCTCTTCGAGGAGGTGCTGCGCTGCCCGATCTACGACTTCTACGGTCAGAACGAGCGCGGCACCTTGATCAGCACCTGCGAGCAGGGCACCTACCACGTGCACGAGGAGTACGCCTTCACGGAGTTCCTGCCGACGTCGGATCCCAGCCTCCAGGCCATCGTCGCCACCAACCTGCACAACTGGGCGATGCCGCTGATTCGCTACCGGACCGACGATCTGGCCGAACTGGGACCGGACCAGCCTTGCGCCTGCGGTCGCAGCTACCGCACCGTCCAACGCATCGTTGGTCGCGTCGAGGACATCGTCGTCACCCCCGATGGCCGGCACGTGGGGCGCTTGGATGCGGCCTTCAAGTACTCGCCTGGCATCCGGCTCAGCCAGGTCGTTCAGGAGCGCGTCGAGGAAATCATCGTGCGCATCGTACCGGCTGCGAGCTTCGGGTCGCGGGACATTGCCACGTTGGAGCGCGAGCTGCGTGCTCGGCTGGGGCAGGAGATCGGCATCCGCTACGAAATGGTGGACGACATCCCACCGGGTCCCAATGGCAAGGTGAAGTTCATGGTGTCGCGGCTGGGATACAGTACCACGGTGATCGGCCCTTCGGCGGACACACCGCCCATGGGAGGGGGAGCGCCCGTCGCCTGATTCCGCCGGCAGACCGCTCCTGGCCGATGCTGTCACGGGGGCGCGGGCGGCACGATGCGGGGCATTGGGCATGCGACCGGCCGCCGCGGGGGCGCAGGACCAACGCCGCGGACGTCAGCCGCCGAGTCGGCGGCCGGCTTCGCCAGCGCTGTCGGCGGCGGTATAGTTGGCGGCATGGCGCTGCGGCGCATCGTCTACGGCGACAACCTGGCCGTTCTCGGCACGCTGGCCGATAGCTCGGTGGATCTCATCTACATCGATCCGCCCTTCAACACCGGTCAGCGTCAGCGTCGTCAGCGGTTGCGCACGCTGCGCGACGCAACCGGCGATCGCCTCGGCTTCCAGGGCTGCCGCTACCGAACGATCTCGCTTGGCGAGTCGAGCTTCGACGACGCCTTTGCCGACTATCACGGCTTCCTTCGCCCCCGACTGATGGAAGCCTGGCGCGTCCTCAAACCTTCCGGCAGCCTCTGGCTGCACCTGGACTACCGCGAGGTGCACTACGCCAAGGTCATCCTGGACCAGGTCTTCGGCCGCGCCAGCTTCCAGAACGAAATCATCTGGGCGTACGACTACGGCGGCCGCCCGACGCAACGCTGGCCGGCCAAACACGACAACCTGCTGTGGTACAGTAAGCAGCCACGGGGCTACACCTTCAACTACGATGACATTGAGCGGGTTCCCTATCTGGCCGCCAAGCTCGTCGGGCCCGAGAAGGCGCAGCGCGGCAAGACGCCAACGGACGTATGGTGGTTCAGCATCGTCAGTCCGACGGGGCATGAGAAGACTGGCTACGCAACCCAGAAGCCTTTGGCCTTGCTGGAGCGCATCGTGAAGGTGCATAGCCGGCCCGGCGACCTGGTGCTCGACTTCTTCGCCGGCAGCGGCACTGCCGGCGAGGCTGCAGCCCGACTGGGCCGCAATTTCATTCTCGTGGACAACAATCTGCAGGCGGTGGCGATCATGTACCGTCGTCTGGCCAACTATGAGCCAGAGCTCCTCGGCTGTACCGTCGAGCAGCTCGCAGCCGTGCCTCTGCCCGTGGCCTGGCGTTAGTCCGTAGGCCGGGACGATCCGGAGGCGGTTGCCGCTTCGCCGGCGCGGTCGGCGGCCGGTCCGTGCTAGAATTGGCCCGGGACATCACTCGACCAGCGGGAGGCTCTGGTGACAGCCGAAACCCCGGCACCCCAGCCAGGATCCACGACGCGGCATCACGGGGCCAGCGGTCCTGGCGCCGCCGTGCGATACCTCACCCGCGGCTTGCTTTGGCTGGGCCTGATCATCATCGGCTGTCTTTCGGCAACCCTGGTGGCCGCCCTTCTCGGCTCCTTCGGCTATGCCCAGATCGGACCAGGCGGTGTCCTCTCGGACATCCGCGCCGGACGTCCGGCCCCCGACTTCGAACTGCAAGCCCTTGACGGGCAGACGCTGCGTCTCTCGGATTTCCGTGGCCGGCCGGTGCTTCTGAGTTTCTGGGCAACCTTCTGTCCCCAGTGTGCGCGACAGCTGCCTCTGGTGGCAGCCGCCGAGACCCAGTACGCCGACTTCGACCTGGCAGTGCTGGCGGTCAGTTCCGGCCAGTCGCCCGATCACGTGCGCCGCTACCTGGAGCGCCGGAAGCTCAGCTTGCGGGTGCTGATCGACCCCGACAAGGCCGTCTACCGCGCCTACCGCGTGGTTGGGCTACCCACGACGCTGTGGATCGATCGCCAAGGGATCGTCCGGGCGGTCGAGCTCGGCGAGCTCAAGGCCGAGATTATCGAACGCCACCTCGCGGCCGTCGTGGCAACGCCGAGCGGCAAGACAGGCAGCGACTAGGAGCCTGTCGGGGATCGGTGGGAAGAGGCATGACATGCACGTGCGGTGGTCGGCATTCGTCCGCGACCCGGATTCGACCGCCGCCGGAGGGTCAATGGCCCCCACCACAGATCACCGCCGCTTGGGCGCGCGGACGGCACGCGCTGCTGCTCGTCGTTGGTGCCTTGGGTCAGGGCGGGTGCCACGATGATGTGGCCTGTGTGGTGCACCACCGCCTGCCCGTTCTAGGCCTGCTCGATGGCACACTCCCGGAAGGACCTCGTCATGCCGCACGGGATCGCCCGAGCGCCCTCCAACCGCGCGCCTTCGCCGATCGGCTGCTAGATACCAGCTATTGACAGCACCGGTGATCTATGTTATAATGATGGCATGAACCCTCTTTCACCCACGGGCGGTGCAAATGTCCCGCATCTGTGTAGGTCTGTGCAGGTTCCGTGCAGAGAGAGAGAGAGAGAGAGAAGTAGCTCTCCCTCCGGATCTCCCAGCCACCGCCGGCTAGGCGGCTTCTCGCTCGCCTGCCGGCTCTTCGGCCGCTCCTTGTTCGCTCTGGTGCTGCTCGGCGCTGCCCTGGGTCAGCCGGGGCCTATCGCCTCGGTGTACGGGGTGGATTACCAACCACCCAACCCCAGCTGCGGGCCGAACGACCCGACCAAGACTTCCGCCATGGCAGTCGAGTACGTCCGCATGCTGCCGGGCGATCCAAACCCGCAGTATGTTCAGCCGGCTAGCGTGACCCGCTTCGCGATTACCGCTACCTGGCGCCTGCCTGGTCCCCCGCCCTTCGAATTGCAGGAGACGGCCTTCGCCGAGGTGCGCTACAACGGCAGCGCCTGGGAGCTCAGCAACGTCCAGCTCACCAGCGGCATTGTCAACATCGCCGTCTGC
>DAOUCP010000116.1:0-16397 GCA_034432155.1 Anaerolineae bacterium | reverse complement strand
GGTGGCGGCCGACGATCGGCCGCCACCGGCAGTAGCCTACCGACAGACCAATCGGCCGGCGATGCGGCGGTAGATCTGGGCCAGAGCCGCGGCCGAAGGCGCGTACTCGTACATCTCCGGTCGGGTGGCGATGGCGCGCAGGTTGGCCTCGTGGACGTCGTCACCGAAACCTACGGCATAGAGCACAATGCCGTCGCGCTTGGCGGCATCGGCAGCCTGCATGACCTCTTCGATGGTCACGCGATTGGGCAAGCCGTCGGACAAGAGCACGATCGCCGGGGTGATGATCGGGTTACGGTCCGCGCGATGGGCCAAGAGCTCCTGGTGGGCCGCCCGGATCCCTAGGTCAATCCGGGAACCCTCGACGGGGGTCAGGCTGGCCAAGGCGAGGTCGAGCGCATCGCGCTGATTCGTCAGGCCCTGCGCGACGGCAGCGGTATCGTTGAACCAGACGATCGCCGCTCGATCATGGCGCCGTGCCATGTCCGGCGCCAAGCTCAGTTGATCGAGGAAAACTTGCGCTGCCTCGCGAGCCGCGTCCAGCTTGATGTGACCATCGGAGGTGCGGAAGTTCATCGTGGTCGAGGCATCGATCACGAGGGCCACGTCGGCATACTGCTTGAAGCACTGCTCGTTGAACACGATGATCACGTAGATGGTATGCCGCTTCGGCACGGCGGTGACCGTCGGACGGGGGGTGGGCGTGCGCGTCGGCACCGTTGGCGTTGCCGGAGCGGTCCGGGTGGCGGTTGGTGGCTCGGTCGGCTGTAGGGTTCCGGTGGCTGTCGGTGGCGGCGTCTCGGTGATGGTGGCCGTCGGCGATGGCGCCACGACCACGACCCTGGGAATGGGGAAAGGGCCGACCTGCGGCCGATCGAGGCCGTCGATGCCGTCGTACGTGGCAACTGTGTTGGTCGGCCACTCGCCCGGTTCCTCGGGCCGGAGCCAGTAGCTGAGCTCGATCCCGCCAAAAGGCACATCCGTCAGGCGCCAGGTCAGCGTTCGGGCCGCCGGGTCCCACTCGGCCGGCGGCGTGGTGGAGCCGTCGTCCTGGTAGAACATGTTGGACGGGACGACGTCGACGATGGTGACCTGCTTCAGCAGTACCCGAGCCACGATCAGGCGCGCGATGGCCCGATACACCGCTTCCAGCTCGGCCGCGGTGGGCGCGAAGTAGAAATGGCTGGGTGAGCGGGCCAAGGTGTGCAAGAGATCCTGATCGGCATCCTCGCCGAGGCCGACGGTGTACATGGTCACTCCGGCGTGCCGGGCGCGGTCGGCGGCCGCCAGGGTGTACAGGCGGGTAGTGTTGAACGGCATGCCGTCGCTCAAGAGGACGATGATCGGCTTGGCGTCGCCCCGTCGCCTGGGTCCGGTCAGCTCCGCCATGGCGACGTCGATTCCAGCCGCGATGTTGGTTCCCCCTTGGGCGATGATGGTGTTGATGCGGCCCTCGATGAGCTGGCGGTCCTGGCTGAGCGGCACCAGCAGCTGGGCCACCGATTCGAACACGGCCAGGCCCACCTGATCGCGCTCCAGGTCCATTAGACTGAGAAACGTTCGCGCCGCCGCCCGCGCGGCGGCGATCTTCTGCTGGCCGCTAGCATCCGTCCGGTTCATGGAGTTCGACTGATCCAGGACCAGCATGATGTCGGCTTTCTCCGCCACCATGGGGCAGCGACCGCCGACGCGCAGCGTCACGCGCGTACGCTCGCCGAGCGTCAAGAGGGTCGGCGCCGCGCTCTTGTCCACGACGATCTGGCACTCCAGGGCCTCCGGCAACGGCGTCGGCGGCGGCGCGGATTGGGAATCGATCTCGTACACCCGCACCTGGCCGCGCGACGGATCGGCGACGCAGACTCGACCAGCGCTGTCGACGGCGATGTCGCTGACGGTTGTCCCTTGGGTGTCCGGTACCGGGTCGCTGGCGTCGAACACCGTCTGCACCTGCCCAAGTTCCTGGCCGCGGATGCCCAACGCGTAGACCCAACGGCGGTCGGCGACGGCAAACAGATTGGCGCCGGCTCCCAGTGCGATCCGCTCGACGCCGGCAGGCATGGGGACCACGACCTGCCAGACGCCGCTCGCCGCGTCATAGACCTCGACCGTCTGCTGGGTTCGGTTTAGGACGTACGCCAGGCCCTCGCCAAAGTCCAGGTCCCAGTATGAGTGGGTGGGAAAGCCGAGATCGAAGCCGTTGCGCGCTGTCCCGCCCGGCGGAAAGCGCTGCAGGTGGGTTTGGTCGGTGTCGTACAACAGCCAGGCATCTGCCGTCGATTCATTCCAGGCCAACGCCGCCAAGTAGGGCGGCACCTCGCCAACCAGCGTGGAGGGCACGTGGCCCCGAATGGGCCTTGTCCACTGGATGGTGCCGTCCGGTAGCCAGCGCTGCACATCCCCGGCATGGGCGACGTACAGGCCGCCGGTTGCGTCCACCGCCAGTTCGCGCAGACCGCTGCCGGGCAGCTGGGCCAGAACCTCGCCACTCGGTCCAAGGCGTCGCACGGCGTTCTCGCTGAGCACGTAAAGCCCGTCGGCAGCGGCCGCCAGCCGTGCTGCGCCGGGGACCGGCCAGGAGGCCACAAGGCGGTACGCCTGGGCAGGCGCTGCCAGTCTCGTCCCGGGAGAGCCGGCGTCCGAGGGCAGAATCCCCCACCCAGCAGCCGCGATTGCCGTGAGCGGCGCGATCACCAGAGCAGCGAGCATGAGGGCGCCACTCCGCACCGCCTTCGTGCGGCGGCTGGCATCTCCAAGCCCAAGGTTCATCGATCTTCTCTCCCTCCCAGATAGAGCGGCAGTCCGTTGCGCCGCCGGACCAGCGCCAGGGCAGTCCGCACCTCATCGCGGCGGCAGGCTGTCGCCATTATGGCACGAAACTGGCGCCAGCGTATGCCGGTCAGGGCCGGCGTCGGCTAGACTGGCCGCATGTACGAGGGGCTGCGGCGGGACGCCATAGTAGGCCTCATGAACCTGGTGGCGCTCGGGCTCATTGTGTGGCGACTGCGCGATCCGCGCGCATCCGCGGTGCGCATCGAGCCACCGCCCAGCCCGACTCCGGTCAGCACGGCCACGCCGACACTCGCCCAGGTGTACGTCTCAGGGGCGGTGCGACGACCCGGCGTCGTCAAACTGACCGGCGATGCACGACTCGCCGACGCCGTGGCGGCAGCCGGTGGCATGACGGCCGAGGCGGCGCCGGGCGTCATCAACCTGGCGGCTCGAGTACAGGACGGACAACACGTGCACGTCCCGACGGCCGCCGAATCGGACGCTGCCAGCCTGACGGCTGGCCATGCGGTGACCGGGCCGGCTGAGGGCGTCGTCGGGCTCTCCGCTGCCGGCGGTGGGTTCGATGGCACTGCGCTCCCATTGGGCGGCGCGGGCTCGGGCACCCGACTGCTCGGCGTGCCGGTAGCGGAGGCGGCCTTGGGCCAAGGAGCCGGCCAAGCCTCGGCGGCAGGTGACGGTCGGATTGCCATCAATCGGGCGACAGCAGCCGAGTTGGAACGCTTGCCAGGCGTCGGGCCGGCTCTGGCGGGCCGCATCGTGGCCTATCGGGAAGCCCACGGGCCATTCCGTTCCCCGCAGGACCTGCTGGCGGTGTCGGGCATTGGGGAAAAGACCCTGGCGCGCTTCGTCGACCAAATCATCGTGCCGTGATGGCCTGCTGGCAGTGCGGCAGTCAGGGCCACAGCCGTGTGGCCCCTGGATCTTCCTGCGACAATCGCCTCCTGGCGGCGGAGCACGGCAGGCCACAGCGTTGCGGTTGGCGGAACATCGTGCTGTGACCACTTCCGAGCCACGGGGCTGACGGCAAAACAACGTGCGGTGCGCGGAGCCTCGCGCTTTGCCCGGCAGGCGCCGTCTACCCCAGAGAGCTGCGGTCGACGCGTTGTCCGACGGGCTCCGCGGACCGTTCCCTCAGCCCGTCGGATGGCCGAGTGGGTTGAGGGCTGGCAAATACAGCCACCCGTCCTGCGGCCAGCGCGTGCCCGATGGCTCCGCACTCGGGGCACTCGTGGGCGCGGGCTCGCTGGTCGGCGGTTGGGTGGCGGTGGGCGTGGCCTGGTAGGGCGTAGGTGAGAGACCGGTCGGTCCCAGCGATCCGTCGGCGTTAACGTTTTGGACGAAGATGTCCTCGCTCCCGGCGCGGCTGTCCTGCCAACCCAGCACGGCGAAGCCAGCGCGGCTAATGGCCATGGTAAGACGCGACTTGGCGGAGGGGACCGTGGACACGGCCACACGCTCCGCGGACCACACGGAGTCACCCGCTGCGTCCAGGCGACGGATCCACAGCCGCTGGTCGCCCTCGGCCAGCTTCTCGGCGTAGGCCAAGAGCACACCGTCCGGGACCGCCGCGGCATTGAGCTCCGTGACCTCATGAGCCACGGGCGGCTCGAAGGTCTTGCCGTCAGGACTCCAGGACCGCGTCCCGTCGCTGGTACCGGCGATGCGCTGGCCGACGATTGCATGCGCCAGCGGGCCGGAGTGTGGCATCTCGCGCCAGAACACATAGATGTCCTGGCTTGCCACATCGTAAGCCAGAGCCGGTTCGACACGCTCGAGAGCCGGCTCCGGCACCGCCGCCGGCAGACCATTCGGCGGGAAGCGCAGGCTGCCGTCGGCGCGGACGTGCTGCACGCGAGTCTGCAACAGGGGGTCCGTCTCATACCAGGCAAAGACCGCACCACCCTGGCCGTCGGCGAGGAAGGGCGGAAAGTTGCCGTACTGCAGCGTGCCAGCATCGAAGACGACCAATGGCTGGCGCACATCGCTGGTCGCTTCGCCCGGCCCCCAAAGCGGGATGCCGTCGCGGCCGAGTTTCTGTGCATAGAGGTGCCGCGGGGCGAGGAAGCTCTGGGTGTGCACCCATGAGACGATCACGCCGCCGTCCGGCGTGGCCTGCAGATCGGCGAGCATCTGCTGCGCGCCTGTTGGGTCGCGGAACACAACGTCGCGACTCCAAACCGCACGGGCGGCGCGGTCCAGCCGCCGCAGCCGGATGTGATTGTCGCGGGTCCAGGCGACGACAACGTGGTCGTCCACAGTGCTCACGACCTTTGGTGGACCGAGGAAGTCGGGACTGCGATCCACCTGCAGGCCGCTCTCGCCCCAGAGCACGGCTCCGTCCGGCGCCACCCGCGTGACGGTAATCTGCTCGCCTTCGCCGCGATCATCGCGGAAAGCCACGATCGCCTCGTCCTCGGCGGTAACGGCCAAGGCATAGTCGGTGGTCCACGAGAAGTGGGTATCCGCGATTCGGATGCCGTTGTGTGGCCACTGCTCCCTGCCCGCGGTATCGAGCCGCTGCAGCGTCGGGTCGTATCCGCCCTCGGCATTGTCGTACCAGGCGAGGTAGCAGCCGCCATCGGCGGTCGGGCCAATCTTGACCTGTACCTGGTCGTCCGGGCGATCGGCGACGAGGGAGTTGCGCTCTGGGTCGTCGGACCAGCCGCTGCCGGCGCCCGCTCCTGCAGCCGAGAGGGCGGCGCCGGCCAGTATGATGGCGACCAGGGTAGGACGGGCAAAGCGATGCATGGGCAGCCTCCAGGCGGGAGTGGTGGTGGGCCCGGCCCGCACGTCGAGCCGCGAGCCTGCGCTGCTCCAGAGAGTACGCTCGTGGCCGGGAGCGGTCAATCGCGAGGCGCGGGCCTTCGGTCTGCGGCCGGGTAGCGGCGAGTGTCGCTCATCTGTGCTAGAATCCGTGCCGAGGTCGAACGTTCGTGGCAACGAGGGACCAAGGAGCGGCGCCATCTCGGGATTGGCTCGCGCGGCTGGTGCGTTTGGGCGTGCAGCGGGGCGCGCCTGCCGAGGCGGCGCGACGCTCGCGTCCGTCCTCGCCTTGGCCCATCGAGGAGGTCGTCCCCGGCCGTTGGCTCGAGAACCGGGGCGGGCGCTGTTACGTCAGCGTGGCGCGGCGGGCGGTGAGCGAGCGGCATGGGCGTGCACCACTGGAGGGTGCGCTGGCGGAGACCGGAGCCACGCTTGCCGCCCTGGCCCAGAATCCCGATCTGGCGGCTCTCGATCTTCGCACGGCGGTCTTCGTCGATACCGAGACGACCGGCCTGGCCGGCGGCACCGGAACGTACGCCTTTCTCATCGGCATCGGCCGCTTTGAGGGTGACAGCTATCGCATCGACCAGGTCTTCATGGCCGACCCTTCCCAGGAAGCAGCCCAGCTCGAGCACGCTGCCGAGCTGGTGCAAGGCGCGAGCGGCATCGTCACTTTCAATGGCCGGACCTTCGATCTACCGCTCCTGGCAACCCGCTACCGTCTGCATCGTCGCCGGTCGCCATTCGACGACTTGCCACACTTGGACTTGCTGCCGGTGGCGCGGCGGCTCTTTCGGCGCCGGCTGCCAAGCTGCGCCCTCGCGTCCCTGGAAGCCCATGTCCTCGGCGTCCGCCGCCAGGCCGACGTGCCGGGCTGCCTGGTCCCCACTCGCTACTTCGATTTCCAGCGCGACGGCGATGCCCGGCCCCTGGCCGGCGTGTTCGGCCACAACGTGACCGACATTGTCTCGATGGTCAGCCTCACGGCACATCTAGGGCGCGCCTATCGGGCTCCCGACGACACGCTGCAGGACGCCGAAGACTGGCTCAGCCTGGCGCGGCTCTACGCGGCCTGCGGGCGGTGGCTAGAGGCGGCGGTGGCGTGCGAACGGGCGAGCGCCACGGCGCGGAATCGCGCTCTGGCGGAGGAGGCCCTGGAGGCGGCCGGGCAAGCAGCCCGTCGGGCGGGTGACTGGAGCCGGGCGGCGGCAGCGTGGCAACGGTGGATCGAGCTTGGCCCGCGCCGGCTGACGCCGTTCGAAGAGCTGGCGAAGTACTACGAGCATCGCGCTCCGGCGCGGGATCCAGCCCAGGCATTGGCGCTGATCGAGGCAGCCCGCGAGCGGCTGCTCCGTGGCGAGTTTCGAGCGTCTCCTCGCCCCGCGGCAGCGCTGCGGCAGCTCGAGCACCGAAGGAGGCGGCTATTGGGCAAGCTGGCAGCCCGCGCCTCGGTGCGGCCGACGAGCGCCGGCTCCAGCGCAGCGCCCGAAGCCGGCTAGTGTAGGTAGTGGCTGAGCCGAGCGCGGCGGTCCCGACGCCGCAGCTTGTGCAACGCCTCCTGTTCGATCTGCCGGATCCGTTCCCGCGTCAGGTTGAACTTGCGGCCCACTTCCTTCAGGGTGTGGGGCCGTCCGCTGCCTAGCCCGTAGCGGAGCCGCAAGATGCGGGCCTCGCGTGCCGTCAGGCACTGCAACATGTCGTCGATGTCCTTGCGCAACAGGTGCCGTGCCGCGTCCTCCAGGGGATCCGGGGCCAGTACGTCCTCGATGAAGTGGCCCAGCTCTGAGTCCTGATCCTCCCCCACCGGCTTCTCCAGCGACAGATTGTGCGCCGCAGCGCGGAGCATCTCGCGCACCTTGTCCTCCGGCAGCGCCATGCGCTCCGCCAGCTCGGCCGGTGTGGGGCGACGGCCAAGGTCCTGCTCCAAGGCCTGGGCGATGGCAAACAACTTGCGGATGCGGTCGCTCATGTGCACGGGAACGCGGATGGTGCGGCCCTGATTGGCCAAGGCTCGGGTGACCGCTTGGCGAATCCACCACGTCGCATAGGTGCTGAACTTGTAGCCCCGCCGGTAGTCGAACTTGTCGGCAGCCTTCATCAGCCCCACGTTGCCCTCCTGGATGAGGTCGAGGAAGGGCACGCCCTGGCCGCGGTACTTCTTGGCCAGGCTGATGACGAGCCGGCTGTTGGCCCGGACCAAGTGCTCCCAGGCCGCCTGGCCGTCCCGACGCTCGCGCTCCAAGCGCCGCCGTTCCGGCCCTCGGGCGTTGCTCGCGCGCAGTGCTCGGTCCGCCTCGCGGCCGCGCTCGATCCGTTGGGCGAGCGCGACTTCCTCCTCGCGGGTCAGCAGCGGAACGCTGCCCACCTCGCGGAAGTAGAG
Organism: Anaerolineae bacterium; assembly: GCA_034432155.1. Classification (GTDB taxonomy): domain Bacteria; phylum Chloroflexota; class Anaerolineae; order Epilineales; family Epilineaceae; genus DAOUCP01. Next base: position 8,464 of record DAOUCP010000116.1, on the reverse strand, counting down.
GCTGATGGAATCGTCGCTGTCGATGGCATCGAGTTCGGCCGGTGGCGCACCGCCAGCGTCGGCCGGCTCTGGCGTCGCCTCCGATTCGGCCATCACTTCGATGTCCAGGCTCTCGAGCTGGCTGGCGGCGAGTTCGAGCAGATCGGCGTTGCTTTCTACCCCCGGCAGGATGGCCACGAGGTCGCGGAGCTCCACGTGGCCCTGCTGGTGACCGAGGGCGACAAGGCGATCGAATGCTTCGGCGAACCGCGGATTGGCCTTCAGGTCCAGCATCACTGTGGTGCGCTCCCTTCCTACTGCCAGGAACCGGCGCAAGCGACTTGAAGCCGGAGCGCGAGCGCGGCATCCGGCGAGGCGACTTCTGAAGCAAGCTTATTATAGCACGTCCGGGCCGTTTCGTCAAGAGGTTTTCCGAACAGCCCCACCGTTCTTGCCTGCTACTCCACCGGCCGTTGCCCCGACGGATGGACGTGCGCCCGGAGGGTCGTTCGTCGGCCTACCCGGACACAGATGTTGTGAGGACGGATGGACGTGCGCCCGGACGGGCGACCGACCTATAATCGCCACCGTGATCGCGCGACTCACAGGCCGCGTGGCGGCTGCCGAGGCCGATGCCCTGCTGGTGGATGTGAGCGGCGTGGCCTTCCGCGTCTACGTGCCGGCAGGAGTGCTGGCGCGGGCTGGTCCGCCTGGGAGCGAGATCGAGCTGTGCACCCATCTGCACGTCCGCGACAACGAGTTGGCGCTCTATGGCGCCGATGACCCCGTTGCCCTGGGCCTCTTCGAACAGCTGCTCGGGGTCACCGGCGTGGGGCCTCGCCTAGCCATGGCCGTCTTGTCGGTTCTCGAACCTCGACGGGTGTATGAGTCGATCCTGGCCGAAGACCCGGCCAACCTGACGCGGGTGCCGGGCGTCGGCCGCAAGCTGGCGCAGCGAATCATCCTGGAGCTCAAGGCCAAGGTCGAGGCGATGCCGGAGCTGGCGGGTACCATTGGTCCAGCCCTGCCTTCAGAACCGGTCGCGGACGCCGATGCCGTTGCCGCGCTCCTGGCTCTGGGTTACAGCCGTGGCGAGGCGGAGCGAGCGTTGGCGGCCAACCAGCTGCCACGGGACGCCACCACCGAGGATCGCGTGCTGGCTGCCTTGCGCCAGTTGGCTCGTCTGTGAGGGCAGAATCGCCCCTGAGGCTGCCCAGGGCACCCGGACTGGTGCCCGCTCGCCGCTTCACGCCGCAGGCAGGCGTTCGGGGGGCGTTCGTGGCATACTTGCGTCCGGACGGAGAGCCGACAGGAGGATCGATCCCCTCGGAGCCGTCTTGGCCTGGTGATCCGCCACTCACGCAACCATGAAGGAGCGACAGCAATGCCGCACGTCATTACCGAGCTGTGCACCCGGAAGGGCGATTGTGTCGAGGTCTGCCCGGTGGAGTGCATTGTTCCTGGCCCGCGGGGCAATGCGGATTGGCCCCTGTTCTACATCGATCCCGACCAGTGCATCGACTGTGGGGCATGCGTCTCGGCGTGCCCGCCGGCGGCGATCTTCCCCGATACAGATCTGCCGGCCGATCAGCAACACATGAAGGATGTGAACGCCGAGTTCTTCAAGTCGGGACCTGGCTACTGGGATTTCGATCTGGAAGCCGAGCGCGATCGGGACTAGGGCCCGAGACGCCGGGCCAGCAAGCGCTATGACTGCGGGCGGTCCTTTTGGGGCCGCCCCGTCTGTTCGCTGCGGGGCACGAACCGGTAACCGAAGCCACGGTCGGTCCGGATGTAATCGGGCTTCCCGGGCAGGGCCTCGAGCTTCTGGCGCAGCCGCCAGATGTACAGCTTGACGTAGAGCAGCTGCTCCGCCGAGTCGGTGCCCCACACATCGTGCAGCAGCTGTTCCGCCGACACGGGTTCGTTGGCCGAGCGGACCAGGCGGAACAGCACGCGCCGCTCGGTGAGGGTCAGCGCCACCGGCTCGCCGTCGCGTAGGACGCGCATGCCGTTCCATTCCAGCCGCATGTGGCCGTCGTCATACAGCACGTTGTCTACCGTCGGCGGTGCCATGTGGGCCCGCCGGAGGACGGCCTGAATGCGCGCCTCGAGCTCCTTCATGCTGAACGGCTTGGGTACGTAGTCATCGGCGCCGAGCTGCAGCCCTGTAACGCGGTCGTCTTCGCTGGTGCGGGCGGTCAAGATGATGATCGGCACGCGCGACACGGGTCGTAGGCGGCGAACCACCTCCCAGCCATCCAACCCCGGTAGCATCAGGTCGAGCACCACCAGGTCGGGTGGCGATTCGGTGACTTCAACCAGCGCTGCCAGGCCGTCGCCTACGGTTCGGACCTCGTAGCCGCAATGATGTAGGTAGTGGGTGATGGCTTCCGCCAGTCGGGCATCATCCTCCACCACCAGGATCTGAATGGGACGGTTGTTCCACGTCAACATCGTTGCCTCCCGTCAGGGCAGGCTTCCTGCGCTGGCGTCCCGCTTCTCCGTCCTCGATCAACCGCGCAGGAAGACGGACAGTAAACGTACTACCTTTGTTGACCGCGCTGTGCACGGTGATTTCACCCCCGTGGGCTTTCGCCACCTGGTAAGCGATTACCAGGCCCAGACCGATGCCCTCAGCCGAGATGCGCGCCGCCGAGGGCAGGCGCACGAACTTTTGGAAAAGCTGGGCGCGCTCCGATCTCGGGATACCGATCCCGAAGTCACGCACCGCGATGGCAATCCACGGCCCACGGACGGAGGCGCCGATCATCACCCGAGCGCCTTCGGGGCTGAACTTGACGGCATTGTCGAGCAGGTTGCGGAGCATGGTGACGAGTAGCCCCCGATCGCCACGTAGGATGATGTCGGGGGGCGCCGGTTGGCTGACCACGCTGACATGGCGCTCTGCGGCGCGAACGGTCACGGCATCGATGGCATCGGTGAGAATCCCTCGCAGGTCGCATGGCTCGATTCGCAGGCGATAACCCTCGGCTTCCACCCGCGACAGGTCGAGCAGGTTGGTGATCGTCTGCACGCCGCGATCTGTCTGCTGGCCGATGACCGCCAGGAAGTGCTTTCGCAACGCGGGGTCGTCGTAGTCGAGTCCCTCACTCAACAGCTCGGCGTATGCCTTGATCGACGCCAGTGGGGCGCGGAGCTCGTGACTGACGTTGGCCAGGAGCTGCGTCTTCAGGCGGTCCAGCTCCTTGAGGCGTGTCACGTCGGTCATGGATACCAGGTAGCCGTCGGGGAGGCGGCCAACGTCCACGAGGAGATCCGTCTCGGCTGCCATCGGCCCCGTGCGCAAGCGATGTTCGAGCGATGATCGAGAACGGTGGTCCTCAGGCGGCGAGGCAGCGGCAGCGGAGATCGACCGCGCCGGGATGTCCAAGACTTCGTCGACGGGTCGGCCCTGCAATTCGCCGGCCGAACAGCGGAGGATGCTCGCCGCTGCGGGGTTCACCTGTCGGATGATTCCCCGGCGGTCCACCACGAGGATGCCCGTCGTGGTGAGGGCGATGACCGCCTCGGTGCGCTGCTGAGCCGCCATGATGGCGCCATACAAGCGGGCGTTCTCAATCGCCACCGCAATCTGGCCGGCGACGATCGCAGCCCCTTCCTGCGCCTCGCGGTCGAACGCGGCATTGCCCACCTGGGCATACAGGACAACGGCGCCAAGGAGGTGCTCCGACCGGAGGATGGGCACTACCAGGAGCGAGTGGACACCTGCCGCCACCAAGCGCAGTTGCAAGTCGGCACAGCCCGTGGTCTCCGACAGGTCCCCGATGGCGTGGTGCCCGGGATGGCGAAGCAGCGCCCAGGCTTCCTCGTCCGTCAGGAAGGGCACGGCGCTGGTTGCTCCATGATGCGCGCTCTCCTCGATCCGCCCCTCGGCGTCCAAGACCAGAACGCTAGCTTCGGCAACGCCAAACAGCTCGGCAGTGATTCGCGCACCGCGCTCCACCACCTCCACCAGACCGGAAGCCGCGGCGATCGCTTGTGTGGCCAGGCTGATGCGTTCGAGCCGAATGGCTCGTTCCTCGGCGGCTACTGTCCGCGCCGCCGAACCGATGGACCGCGCGGCATGAACTGCGATGTTTTCCAGGTCCAGGGCATCGTCGGCGTGGTAGGCATACGGGGACCGGCTTGCCACCTCAATGGCGCCCACGAGCTGGTCTCCCGGGGCGATCAGGGGCACACAGAGGATCGAATGGCAGCGCAGCCCATGCCCCACGGGCAGCACCCGTGGGTCCTGGGTGGCGTCGGCGCACAGCAGGGTGCGCCGTGAGCGGGCCACCCAGTGCGGGTGCCCGCTGGCTGCCAGTCGGTCAGCCTCCGCTTCTTCCTCGGGAAGGAGACCAGTGCTAGCCGCGCATGCGAGTTGGTGGGCGTCACGTAACACGTAGAGGACGGCCACGTCCGCAGCGAAGGCTTCCAGCAGCGCCTCGACCACGGCATTGCCGATCTGCTGCGGATCCCCAACCGCCTGGATCCGCCGCACCACGCGCGCCACACGCTCCGCCCCGGGGGTCGCCCCCCCGCTCAGTGAGCTCACCGTTTGTCCGGCCACGTACCTCCTTGGCACCGACCGCATCGCCGTCCGGCCGAGCGCGGGGCATGCCGCAGCTCCGCCACGGACGCAAGCCGGGCTCTCGAAGTAAGAACCAGCCAGGCCTCGCCGACACGAGGCGCGTCCGAACCCCATGGGGCTGCGATCGTAGAGCGGATTCTAACGCAGCGCGGAGAATCCCGCAACGATGGCTGAGAAGTGCGAGCGTTCTCGGTACATCGGATGCGATGCCTTCGGTCTGCCGCGCCCTGGATCGGCCGCGCCAGCTTCCTCGATGCGTCCGATGCTACGTCTGACGGTCTGCCGCCCCTGGATCGGCCGGCAGCGCTTCCTCAGTGCGTCGGATGCCAGGGCAGGTATGTTTCCCAGCGATGGACGAGGTGACCCCTGACGGCCAGGAAGGCGTCCGCCTGGGCATGAATTGCCTCCTCGACCGCCGTCCATGGCTGCCCCTCCACCTGGACCAGGAGTGCTGCCTTGCGGGCGTAATAGAGTGGCAGAAGCGACAGGGCCACTTTGTCGGGGTCTCCCTCGCCGCGGTTGTATACCACGCCGAAGTCACAGACGATGGTTGCCCAATCCGTCGGCTCGAAGAACGGTTGGGGGGCTTCGAGAAGGCGCGCCAGCAGTTCGCGCTGCGGCTGGGTCAGGATGGCATGGAGGTTGCGGCGATAGCGCTTGACCCCCTTCTTGAAGCTCTCCCAGAGGGACTGCCGAGTGGTCGGCACGGGGACGGGCGGCAAGCTCTCCACCTGGCCCCAGATGGGCACCGGAATCACGGCGCTGATCTGCGGCCACACCCTGCGGTAGATGCTCATCATGCGGAAGAGGGTGCCCACGATCTGCAGGAACTTGGGCTCGAAGCCCACCGTCGGGTCCTTGTAGTCATGGGTCTTGGTCCCCAGCGGAGCCTGATAGAGCGGCCAACCGGAGTTGATGGCCACGGTGATCATCCAGATGTGGATGCCGAACCGGGCCACGTCCGTCTCCCAGACGTCGCGCGCCAGAAAGGTGCGCCACGCTTGCGGGCTGAGCGCCAGCTCGGCGCCGAGAGGCTGTCGCACATCGCGCCCGTATAGCATCCGGGTGAGCGGATAAGCGATCAGATCGTTGATGGTGACCTCATGGCGGTCCCGGGTATAGAGAGGGGTAACCACGTTGGCGCGGCGCTCGAGGACCGGTGCCGTCAAGCGCTCAATCCACTCGGGCGTGAGGGAGCGCAGGTCAGCATCCATGATCACGCATGCCGAAGCCGAGGCGAGCTCGGCGGCCTCCATGATGGAACGAACGGCGCTACCTTTGCCGGTGATCCCCTGGTAGGCGTACACCACACTGGACACACCGGCCGGCAAGGGCATCTGGGCCGCCAGCTCAACGGTGTCGTCGGTGGAGCCGCCGTCGGCCACGACGATGAGCCCGCGACCGGTGGGGCTGTAACGGATGAGGCCCTCGGCGATGGTGGTCATGACCCCGGCAATGGTGCGGCTGTTCTTGTACGTCGGCAGACCGACAACGATCGTCTGTTCCCCCAGTCGCTCCAGTTGCTTGCGCGTGCTGGTGTCCAGGGCACTGTCGAAGTACATGGCCCGAAGCCTCCTCACCTGGACGGCCGCAGGCATGCGGGCAGGGTGCTCCGCCGGCAGCCAGCAAGCGTCCAGGCTCTTGCTCGTTTCTGGCATGCGATGGCCGGCGGGCAAGGCGCTCTCGGGGCGCGTCCACCGCCGACGCTGACCGCAACATCCAATCTTACACCCGAAGACCTGGCATCACAAAATCAGTTGACATAACGCGCGAGGCCCGGCAGGCGGATGCCGAAGCGGACACCGTCCCGCCCCCCTCACTCGTCGGCGTCGCGGCCGACAGCGACTACCACGGCGGCGGCGTGATGGCGCTCGTGCGACAGGCTCACCGACCAGTTGGAGAGTCCTAGCTGCCGGGCGATACGGGCCGCCGAGCCATGCAGCCGCAGCGCCGGCGCACCACTCGGCTGGGCGAGGATCTCGAGGTCACGCCAGGCAACAGGGCCGATGCCGGTACCAAGAGCTTTGGCGGTGGCTTCCTTGGCTGCCCAGCAGGCCGCCAGGCGCGAGGGGTCGCCGGCGCATTGTCGCTGTTCGGCAGCGGTGAAATGGCGGCTTAGGAATCGCTCCGGATGGCGGGCCAAGACGCCTGCGATGCGCTCGATCTCCACCAGGTCGATCCCGACGGCGAGCCGCGGTACGTTCGTTGGCATAGAAACACCGGTGCGGCATCGCGTTGGCCGCGACAGGTGGTCGTTGCCCCCGTCGAATCCTAGCCGGCACCCGGTTTGGCGTGCGCCAGCGTCCCCCTGTCGGCTGCGGGTCGTCGACGGGTCGGTTGCTTCGGCCCGGCAGGCGCGCGTCGACGGACACCATCGATCTCGGCAGCTGTCCGATTCGCAGCTGGCTCCGTCTCGCGGTTGGCCGCCGCGGGTGGCCGATCCGCCGTCGGCTGGAGCACGGCCGCAGCCTCGCCATCTGGCCCCTGGGCAGTCGCCCCTTCGGCCCTCGCTGCGCGGCGCGTCCTTGCCGCCTCGTGCGCTACGCCCGCGCCCTCGTAGCCGCGACCGATGCTGCGGTACACGAACCCCAGGGCAGCCATGCGCTGGGGCTCGTAGATGTTGCGGCCGTCGACGACGATGGGCCGACGCATTTCCCGCCGCAGTCGGGCGAGATCGACGTTCTTGAACTCGTTCCACTCGGTAACGATGACCAAGGCATCGGCGTGGTGCGCCGCGGCATACGCGTCGTCGGTGAGCTCGACATCGGGCAGCAACCTTCGGGCAGGTTCCATGGCCACCGGATCGTAGGCCCGCACCAGCGCGCCTTCGCATTGGAGCATGTGAATGATCTCGCGCGACGGGGCATTGCGCATGTCGTCGGTGTTGGGCTTGAAGGCCAGTCCCCAAACGCCGATGGTCGTCCCCTGCAGCGAGCCCAAGGCATCGTGCAACTTAAGGATGATACGTCGCCGCTGATCGCGATTGATCTCCATGACGGCCCGCAAGAGCTGCGGATGGCAACCGTGAATGGCGGCGGTGTGTTCCAGGGCCTGAACGTCCTTCGGGAAGCAGCTACCGCCCCAGCCGAGACCGGCATCCAGGAAGTGCGGACCGATGCGCCGGTCGTAGCCCATGCCGGCGGCCACTTCCTTCACGTCGGCTCCTACTCGCTCGCAGACGGCGGCGATCTCGTTGATAAACGAGATCTTGGTGGCCAGGAAGGCGTTGGAGGCGTACTTGATCATCTCGGCGGTGCGCAGATCGGTCACGATGATCGGAGCCCGCAGCGGCAGGTAGAGCTGGGCCACCGCCGACGCCGCTTCCGCGTCGGTGGCGCCAAGGACGATGCGGTCGGGTTGCAGGAAGTCGAGGATGGCCGAACCCTCGCGCAGGAATTCGGGGTTGCTGACGACGGCGAACGGCACTTCCCGGCGCAGCTTCTGGCGCATCATCTCGGCCACGATGTCCCCGGTGCCGATCGGCACCGTCGATCGATTGACGATGATGATCGGATGGTCAAGCACCTCGGAGATCATCTCCACCGCGCTGCGCAAGAAACGCAGATCGGCTTCGCCCGTGATTCCCGAAGGCGTGTCGACACAAATGAAGGCGAACTCGGAATCGGCCAGGCCGTCGGGGTAGCTCGTGGTGAACGACAGCCGGCCGGCTGCCTGGTTGCGCCGCACCATCTCCTCCAAGCCGGGCTCGTAGATCGGCATCCGGCCGGCCTTCAGCATGGCCACGCGCTCGGGGTCGATGTCCAGACAAATGACCCGGTTTCCAAGGTCGGCAAAGCAGGTCCCGGCCACCAGGCCGACGTATCCCGTGCCCACGACAGTGATGGTCTTCATCTGTGCCCCAGACTCCTCATGGCTGGCACGACTCGTGGC
>DAOUCP010000115.1:0-17308 GCA_034432155.1 Anaerolineae bacterium | reverse complement strand
GTCGAACTGGCCGGTGGCGCCGGCCGCGGGCTGGTGGGTCAGCGGGCTGGCGGCGGTGGCGAGGAGCACCAGAGCGAGCAAGGAGCGGCCGAAGAGCCGGCAGGCGAGCGAGAACCCGCCTAGCCGGCGGTGGATGGGAGATCCGGAGGGAGAGCTACTTCTCTCTCTCTCTCTCTGCACGGAACCTGCACAGACCTACACAGATGCGGGACATTTCCGCCTCCCGTGGGCGAAAGAGGGTTCATGCCATCATTATAACAGAGATCACCGGTGCTGTCAATAGCCGGTATCTAGCAGCCGATCGGCGAAGGCACGGGTTGGAGGGGGCCGGGGCGATCGTTTGCGGCATGACCAAGTCGTTCTGGGAATGCGCCATCGAGCAGGCCCAAAACGCACAGGCGGTGGTGCACCACACAGGCCACATCATCGTGGCAGCCGGCCTGACCCAAGGGACCAACGACAAGGAGCTGCGCGTGCCGTCCGCGCGCCCAAGGCGGCGGTGATCTGCGGGGGGCCATTGGCGCCGCGCCAGCGCTCGAGTCAGGGTCGCGGACGAATACGGACGGCGCAAGCGTAGGTCATGGTTCTCACACACCGGTCCGCGACAGACTCCTAAGGCACCTGCTGCGCTAAGGCTACCCGGAGCACCGCTGCCTGCGCGGGCAGGCGACCTTCGCTGAGAGCGAGGAGCGCTTCGTTGGCTTCGGCGAGGTCGAAGACCACGATATCGGTGTGGATGGCGAGTTGAGCGGCGAGACGGAGGAACTCGCGGGCGTCCGCGCGCGTGTTGGCAGTCACCGTGACCAAGTTGCGTTCCTGGAACAGGTGGCGCTGGTAGTCCAGCTCCGGGACATGGTCCACGTAGATGCCGGCGATGGCCAGGGTGCCGCCGGGGGCGAGGGCTTCCAGAGCCTCGGGGATGACGCTGCCAACGGGCGCAAAGCTGATGGCGTGATCTACCGGCCGCGGCAAGACCTGGCCGATCGTGCCAACCCAGTCGGCGCCAAGCTTCCTGGCGCGCTCGCGCGAAGTCTCACCCCGGCTGATGACGAACACCTCGCAGCCCCAGGCTTTGGCGATCTGAAGCGCGATGTGCGCCGAGGCGCCGAAGCCATAGAGCGCCAAAGGCGCTCCTGGCACGAGCCCGCTGCGCTTGAGAGCTCGGTAGCCGATGATGCCGGCGCACAGGAGCGGTGCGACGTGCACGTCCTCGCCGAGGCTTTCGGGTAGGGGGTGGACGTATGCCCCGGGAGCCACGATGACCTCGGCGAAGCCGCCATGGCGGTGATAGCCGGTGAAGGTGGGTGACCAGCAGAGGTTCTCTCGGCCGGTGAGGCAGGGCTCGCACCTTCCGCAGAAGCGGTGTACCCAGGCCACCCCCACCCGATCGCCACATTGCCATGGGCCGGCGCGCTGGCCGACGGCGACGACACGACCGACCACCTCATGGCCAGGGACGATGGGCAGCACCGCTGGGGCCAGCTCGCCGGTGACAAGGTGCAGATCGGTGCGGCAGACACCGCAGGCCGTCACGGCAATGAGCAGTTCTTCGTCGGCTGGCTCCGTCGGTGCCAGAATGGTCGGGACGAGGGGCCGACTGGGCATCGGTTGCGGGCGTTGCAAGACGAGCGCGCGCATCGTTCCCTGGCGAGCCATGAGCCCCGAGCGACGGCAGGCACGGACCCCGATGGTTGCGAACTTGGCGGGAGCGACGGGATTCGAACCCGCGGTCTCTGGCTTGACAGGCCAGTGTGTTAACCGCTACACCACGCCCCCGGCGGTCAGGCATTGTACCATCCGTCCGTGCACCGGTCAATGTGCAGCCACAGGCCACCCGACGCGGGCGGGAGAATGCAGCTGCGTCGCCCCGCCAACGGCAATCGTTGCGGCCTCGGGCGTGCGGGTGGTACGCGCTACGAGACGATCCTGCGGGGCATCCGCACGTTGCGGCCTCGGGCGTGCGGGTGGTACACTCGCGGCATGACCGGCCTCTGCCGAGGATGCGCCAGCGCTCCACTTGGGTCCGGCCTGCGAGCCTCGCCGCTGCGGCGCCCTCGCGGGCAGGCTGCGGGGCAAGCCGAGCGACCTTGGGAGCGCGAGCACTGGCCGAGCAACCGACGGTGGGGGTGAGCCGCCCATGGCGGGAAGGGGGAAGGGCATGTGTAGGCGGACTTGGTGCGCTGGGTTTGCAGCCGTGGTCACCCTATCCGGTGTGGCTTGGTCTGGTCCGGAACGAGCCACCTTCGCCGCTGCTCCTCTGCCGAGAGCCCGAACGGTCGCCGAGCACATAGGAGGCTGGGCATCCGCTGTGCGATCCGACTCCCAGACAGCGGTCGAACGCCTCGGCGCTCCTCTGGCGGCATGGGCAGCTGCGGGCGGGTCCGAGCCGCTTCTGGTGACGCTGCTCACCACGTCAGCCCCCCGACTCGACGGCCTGGTTCTGGCGTGGCGTTCCACGGCGGTGCCGGTGGGTGAGGGGCGCAGCGTCGCGGCCCTCGTCTGGCCCGATAAGCTGGCCAAGCTGGCCCTGCACCCCGATGTGCTGGCGGTGATCCCACCGCCGGAGCTGCTCGCCGGTGACGTCGACGGCGCTGCGGCGCTGGCAGCACCACGCCGCGGCGACGGAACCCCGGACGTCTGGTTCTCGCGACAAGGTCTGGGAGCCGATCGGGCCGAGGCCAACGGCTTCGATGGCTCGGGGGTGATCGTGGGCATCGAAGACAGCGGCGTCGACTTCGCGCACCCCGACTTGCAGGGCACCTTTGCGCGGGTCGCGGATCCGCGTTCGCCTTACGCTGGCTACCCTCTGGTGTACGACGAACCGTCGGCGGCACGCTACGTGGTCAGCGGTGGCAATCCGTCGGGAACCTACTATGCCGACAGCCGCAGCTACTTCGACGCCGACGTGCCTTATGGCCAGGACTCGGTGGCCCAGATCAGCGTCCCCGCGACCCAGCTGGAACGTGTCGAGGGCCAGCAGCGCAGCACGCCAACGACCGTTACACGCGCCTTCCGCTACACCAACCGCAGCCGCTCAGGGCGCATTCACTACGGCGTTCACCCCGACACCACGCTCAACCGCACCGAGGTGACTGGTGGCATGACGTACACGCTGCAGGCGGTCTTCCTGGTCATGGACACCACCACCGCCGGCCGCTACGACGCCGTCTACACCGACCTCGGGGACCAGAGTTCGGCAGGCCCACTGGTTGCCAGCTACGACTTCCGTTCCATCCCGCCAGCGCGCCTCGGACCGAACCAGGATCCGACCATCCGCAAGGATCTCAACGGTGACGGGCTGGCCGACCTTTCGGGCGGCCTCATCTATTTCATTGCCGACGGCGAGCACCATGTGCCGATCCTGGACTGGCTCTGGGATGCCGACGGCCATCTGGATCCCACGAAGCGCATCGAGCCGCCGGCGGCAGGCAGCCTCGTGGCTTTCTTCGGCGACTATGGCGGGAGCAGCCATGGTACAGGCGTGGCAAGCCAGATTGTGGGCCAGGGGGTGATCGACAGCCGCTTTGGCGTCGGTGTCAACACGCCGCCGGGTACCGGTGCCACCCACGGCGATCGCGTCTTGGGGGGCATTATCCGCGGCATGGCGCCGGGGGCCCGGATCTTCGCCACCCGTTACCTCGGCGTGCCCAACCAATGGCTGGCCATGACCCGCGGCTACGACGGCCAGCCGAACACTTCCGACGATGCCCAGGTGATCAACAACTCGTGGGGCAACACGTCCTTGCCGCAGAGTCTGCAGAACGAGTCGGACTATGCGGCAACCGCCCTGAACGCGCCCGAGCGCTCGCCGCGGACGCTGTTCGTCGTGTCGACCGGCAACGGGGGACAGGGGTACAGCACCATCAGCAGTCCCTCCTCGGGGAGCACGGTGCTGGCCGTCGGGGCAGCGAACCAGTATGGCAGCGATGACGTCACCTCGATCATCACCCAGTCGCTCCAGCTGTCCCTTGGCGACCGTGCGTCCTTCAGTTCCATCGGTCCCGACCTGCAGGGCCGCACCGGCGTAGCTGTGTTGGGGGTGGGCAACAGCGCGAGTGGCGGAGTGCCGCTGAATCTGGCCCGCAATCGCAACGGCCGCTACGACGGCAACAGCGCCTGGGTCCAGTTCGGCGGTACGAGCCAGGCTGGCCCGCAGGTGACGGGCGTGGCGGCGCTCGTCTTCCAGGCGTACCGTCGACGGACGGGCCAGTTCCCCACTTGGGCGGAAGCGCGGGCACTGCTCCAAGGGGGCGCCACTGACCAGGCATTGGATCCGGCGGTCCAGGGAGCAGGCCTCGCCGACGCCGACCAATCGACCGCCGCCGCCGCTGGCTTGTATGGCGCCGAAGTCGTCCCCTCGGAATGGACGGTGGGTGATTACCGCGGCCAGCATTACTTGGACTTTCCGAACGTGGTGCGGCGCGGCGCGGCCTATGAGCAGGTAGTGACGATCACCAATCGGTCGCCGTTGCCGATGGCGGTCACCCTGGCTGGCGTGCAGATGCTGCCGGTGGGCAGCCAGGATCTGGAGATTCGCACCCGGCTGGACCAGGAAAGCGCCTACCAGTACAAGCGGCCCGACTACCTGGTGACTCCCGACCGACTCCGGATCCCGGCCGAAGCCGAGCTGATGCAGGTCCGTCTGGCCCAAGAGTTCGGACGATTCTGTGTCGAGGACGCCTCCGGGCTTCACCTTGGCTGCGGCCGCCGTGGCACGAGTGCCTACTACTTGCGCGCCTATGCCTGGCACGACTGGAACGGCAACGGTCGGGTATGGACGGATGCCAATGGCAACGGCGTGGTGAATGAGGCCGAGCTCGACTTGCCGACGACACCCACCTTCGCGAGCGCGCCGGACCCGCGCACCTCGTACGAGCTCAGTCCGATCGGCGAAACGAACCTGAGTGGCAACATGCAGGACCTGCGCATCGCCCATCCGCGGCAACGCGCCGGTCAGGGTCTGCACCTGGCGCTCATTCATCGGGCTCGCAATGAGGCCGTGCCCCAGGACGTCATTCGGCTGCACGTGACGTACTACCGTCGGAGTGCGTGGCCCTGGCTGACGCTGAATGCCTCGTCCCTGGATGTCGCGCCCGGCGCGAGTGTGCCGGTGCGCGCCACCTTCCGCGTACCAGGGGATGCCGCCTACGGCTTCTATGAGGGGAGCGTGCGCATCGTCTCCCAGAACGGCACGAATCCCCGCGCCGGTCTACGGCTCTTCCACGCCTCACCGGGGAGTCCGGCCGTCGATCTGTACGTCGACGATCGCCTGACGGCGTCGCGCATCGCCTACGGCTCCCTCACCGGTCCGGGATACGTGGATGTCGAGCCCGGAGTGCGCCGGCTTCGGGTGGTGCCGGCTGGTGGAGATCGGACGGCAGTGCTGGCCGATCGGACATGGGAGCTGCGCAGCGGCACGGAATACACTGCGCTCCTCGTCGCGGGGGCCGCTGCGCCGGCGCTCCAGACGACGGTCGACGGCAACGTGACGGAGTCGGGACGCAGTCGGATTCGCTTCGGCCACCTGTCGCCCGACGCCGGGGAACTGGATGTCTACCTCAGCAACCAGCGCGTTCTGGCGCGCGTGCGCTACCGCGACGTTGGCCGTTTCCTGAACCTGCCCAATGGACGCTATACGCTGCGCATTACGAGCGCCGGCGGGACGGCAACCTTGCTGACGGTGGGACCGCTTAGCCTGGCGAACGAGAGCGTGAGTGTCTACCTCATCGGCGAGGCGCGGACCCAGACCCTGCAGGCGTTCACCATACCCGGAGTGGCGCGCAGCCACTTCCCGCGGCACGAGTTCCACATGCCGGTGGTGGCCAACGTCGCCGCCGAGCTGGATTTCGGTCAAGCGGTACCGTTCGGCGGCGCGCCGACTGCGGACGGCCTGTTCGAGATTGGCCGCGTTCTCGGTCTCACCGATTGGCGTGGCAACGGGACGGCACGCCAGGGCGACTGGCGCAATCTGTTCCTGGACGTACCGGAGGACCTGCCCCTGCCGCCGGGCACACGGTTCCTGGCGCACACGAGCTGGCAAGATGTGCCCAGCGACATCGACCTGATCGCCTTCGGCCCGGCGGGACGGCGCAGCGCTGCAGCCGACACGCCGTCTGGCGAGGCCATTGCCGTCGGCAGGCATTTCTTTGCCGTCGATCCCACGGTGTCGGGCCCGTACGATCTGAAGATCGCGGCGCGTACTGCCGATACCGGACACGCGGCCGACGGCTCCGGCGGCACAGCATACTCGTTCCGGACGGCCACGGGACGGGCGGAGGAATGGCTGAGTGGCCCGTTGGCCCAAGGTCTGCACCTATTTGCCCATCACAACGTGCTGCACGCTGGCCGATCGGCTTCGGGCGAGGTGTTCGCCACCGAGCTCGGCACCGCGTCTGTCGTCCCGGGGGAGGTGCGGCTGTGGGCTGCCGCGCCGACAGGTTCCTTCGCCGTGTCGGTGCGCTCCTCGCTCGCCTTGCCAGGCCTGGAGGCGCGGGCCTATGGGCTCCAGCCGCGGCAGGAGTACCACGACACGGTGATGACCGCTACGCCGAGCGGCAACTTGAACGATCCCAACGGCAATCGGTTCTACGAGCTCGTGTTGGCCGACAGCGGCTACTTGGACATCGATCTCGCACCAGACGGCGAGTTTGCCGGCTACGACCTGGATCTGTACTTGCAGCGCCGCCGGGACGATGGCAGCTACGTGACGATCGCCAACTCCGGTGGGCCGGCGGCGGACGAACGGATCACCGTTTATGAAGCTGAGGACGGCACGTACCGCGTCGTGGTCCACGGCTACGCAGCGCCGCCCGGAAGTCGCTACCGGCTCCGCATCCAGAACGCCGCCGGCCACGACCTGACGGTCAGCGCCGGCGGCCTGGACGAGCCCGTTCCGCCTGGGACGACCGCGACGGTGCGGGTTGACTATGCCGTGGACTACGAGGACGGCGAGCAGTGGGGCATGCTGTTCATCGGCCCCAAGGGGGCACCGCTCGTCTTTGAGGTGCCGGTGGCCATCCGCCGGGGAATGGCGACCGTCTACTTGCCTTTCGCGGTGGTCCGCTTCTGACCGCGGCGTGTGGCCTGGTTCCCAGGGCCGAGCACGTCGCGGAAGGCGGCGAGAGCGCGATCGATGTCAGCGCCGGTCACCTGGTAGTGGGTGACCGCCCGCAGTCGTCGGCTGTCGATCGCGAGTATCCGAACGCCTCGCTCGCCGAGACGGGCCACAAGCTGGGCAGCCGTCCACCGCCGGTGGTTGAGCGCGAAGATCACGATGTTCGTCTGCACCGTCGTCGGGTCGAGGGTGATGCCCGGCAGCTCGGCCAGCCCGGCGGCCAGGCGCCGCGCATGAGCATGGTCCTCAGCCAGCCGGTCGACCATCGTCTCCAGGGCGACGATGGCCGTGGCCGCCAGCACACCGGCCTGACGCATGCCGCCACCGACCACCTTGCGCGCCCGGCGAGCGCGACGGATGAACGACTCCGTGCCGCACAGGACACTGCCAGCCGGCGCCGCCAGTCCTTTGGAGAAACAGAAGGCCACGCTGTCGGCGTGCGCGGCAAGGGCTGTCGCTGGCAGACCGAGGGCCACCGCGGCGTTGAAGATGCGGGCACCGTCCAGGTGAACGGCGAGCCCAAACCGGTCGGCCACGGATCGCACGCGCTGCATGTACTCGGGCGACAGCACTGTCCCGCCGCATCGATTGTGGGTGTTCTCGAGGCATACGAGACGGCTGATGGGGAAGTGCACATCATCGCTGCGCACCGCCGCGGCGATGGCCTGGGGGTCGATGGTGCCGTCGGGCAGATTGGGCAGCGGCCGGGGATGGATGCCCCCCAAGGCAGCGGCACCGCCTTGCTCATAGAGGAAGGTGTGGGCCTGGTCGCCTAAGATGACCTCGTCGCCGCGCTGACAATGCGTCAGCAACGCAACCAGGTTGGCCATCGTCCCTGTGGGCACGTAGAGCGCCGCCTCCTTGCCCATGCGCTCGGCGGCCAGCGCCTCTAGACGGTTCACCGTCGGGTCTTCCCCGAAGACGTCGTCCCCCACCTCGGCTTCGGCCATCGCCTGGCGCATGGCCGGCGTCGGTTGCGTCAGGGTATCGCTGCGCAGATCGACCGTCGCCTTCATCGTCGTTCTCCACCCATTCTCGAGCCTCCTTTCCGGGTCGCCGGGCATGGGGCTTGCCACATGGCGGATTCTCGGCAGCGGGCAGGACTGCTGCCGGGCCTGCCAGGCGGTGGCAGCACGTTCCCGCGGCCCCGCCCAAGGCGTCAGGCGCTCGCTCTGGCGAGTCGTTCCTGAGCCGCCTCCAGGCGGGCCAAGGTCCGCTCGCGGCCCAGCAGGGCGAGCGAATCGAACAGTGGCGGCGAAACGCGCTGGCCGGTGGCTGCCACGCGCACCGGTTGCAGGCCGACACGGACACTGTACCCGGCGGTGCTGGCGGCACCCCGGAGCGCGGCCTCGATGGCGTCGCTCGACCAATCTTCCAGCTGGGCCAACACCTGCTGCGCCGTAGCCAGCCACGACCGGGTTGCCTCAGCGGTCAGCGCCGGCGGCACCAAGTCGTCCAACGCCGGTTCGACGGGCTGCCATAGGAAACCAAGCCACTGCGCGGCTTCGGCCAAGGTGGTCAGTCGCTCCTGGATCAAGGGGGCGGCACGCCGCACGGTCGCCAGGTCGGCCGGCAGGCCGGCGGCCTGGAGGAAGGGCAGTAAGCGGGCGGCGAGTTCGTCCACAGGAAGTTTGCGGATGTAAACCCCGTTCAGCCACGCCAGCTTGGCGGGATCCCAGGCGGCCGGCGAGGATTTCAGGTCCTCGATGCGGAAGCGGGCCAAGGCCTGCTCGCGATCGAAGACCTCTTCGCAGCCGCTGTAGGCCCAGCCCTGCAGCGCCAGGTAGTTGAACATCGCTTCCGCTAGGTAGCCCGCGGCGCGGTACTCACGCACCTGGGTCATCTGCGTCAGCGGACGGCCCTGGCCATCGACGGTCTTGCGCTTGGACAGCTTGCCTTTGCCATCGGGATTGAGGACCATGGGCAGATGAACCCAGATGGGCTCGGGCCAGCCGAACGCCCGATACAGTAGGATCTGGTACGGCACGCTGGGAATCCACTCATCGGCCCGTAGCACGTGGGAGATGGCCATGGCGTGATCGTCGACGACCACGGCGAAGTGATACGTCGGGTAGCCATCGGCCTTGATGAGGACGATGTCTTCGAGATCTGCCGCCTGGAACTCGATCCGGCCGCGCAGCACGTCGTGCATGACGATGGAGCCCTCGAGTGGCACCTTGAGGCGCACCACGGAAGGCTGAGCTGCCGCCAGCCGCGCGGCGACCTCGTCTGCCGACAGGTTGCGGCAGTGGCGATCGTACACCGGAGCTCGCCCGAGTTCCGTGCGGCGCTGGCGCCGTTCGGCGAGTCGCTCGGCAGTGCAGAAACAGCGGTAGGCATCGCCGGCGGCCAGGAGTTGTTGGCCGTGGCTGGTGTAGCTGGCTAGCCGCTCGCTTTGCCGGTACGGGCCGTAGTTCCCCCCGTGACGGGGGCTTTCGTCAGGCTCGATGCCCAACCATTCGAGGCTGCTGTACATGTCTTCCAGCGCACCCTCAACGTAACGGCGGCGGTCGGTGTCCTCGACCCGGCAGACGAAGGTGCCGCCTTGCTGACGGGCGAACAGCCAGTTGAAGAGAGCGGTGCGGGCGTTGCCCACGTGGAAGAAGCCGGTGGGTGAGGGCGCGATGCGGACGCGGACCGTGGGATGCATGCCAGGGCTCCGCCCTCAGGCAAACTGCAGGCTGCGGTGGTGCAGGCGCACGCTTTGGCTCAATCCGATGCCTACGAGGAGCGCCAACAGGCTTGAGCCACCGTAGGAGACGAAGGGCAAGGATACACCGGTGATCGGCAGCAACTGCTCCACGACGCCGATGTTCACGAACACCTGGCTGATGAAGTAGCTCCACACACCGATGCCGATCAGGGCTCCGGAGCGGTCTTGGACCAGACGACCCGTCCGGGCCAACCGCCAGACGATGAAGCCGAGCAGCGCCAGGAGCCCGATGGCGCCCACGAACCCCAGCTCCTCGGCTACCAGCGCAAAGACGTTGTCGGTGTGCAGCAGGGGCAACCAGCCGCCCTGGCTCTGCTGGCCGCTGGCGAAGCCCGTGCCGAACAGCCCGCCGTTGCCCACCGCGATGAGCGTCTGGATGTGCTGGAAGCCCGTGCCACTCGGGTCTTGCATCGGATTCAGCCACGCCGCAATTCGCTCCAACCAGTAGCCCTCCAGCTTCCCGGCTCGCAGCAGCACCGTGGCAAGCGGCACGCTGGCCAGCGCCAACGCGCCGGCGTGGAGCAGGCGCATGCCAGCGGACAGCACCATGGACAACCAGATGGCAACCAGAATGGCCGCCGTCGAGAGATTGGGCTGTCGCAATACCAAGAGCACCGGCCCAGCGGTGAGGAGAATGCTGCCCAGCACCACGCGGAAGCGGCGAATGTCGAAGCGTTCGAGGTAGGCCGCGAGACAGACGACCAGTCCGACCTTGGCCAGCTCACCTGGCTGGACATCGGCCGCGCCGGTGGTCAACCAGCGCTGGCTGCCAAGAGCCTGGTGGCCGACGGCAAGGACGGCCAGCAGTGCGGCGATCATGGCGCCATAGATCCAGGCTCCGAACTGCAACAGGATGCGATAGTCCGTCACGCTCACCAGGGCCATGGCCGCCAGCCCCACCATGGCGAAGACAAGCTGCTTGATCACCAAGTCGTCCCAGGCGGAGTACACCGGGCTGCGCAGCGTGGCGCTATAGAGCATGGCCGCGCCGAAGAGGATGGTCAGGACTACGGCAGTCAGAAGTGGCCAATCGAAGGCACGCCAGATGCGATGGCGCGCCATCTGCTCGCGGACCAGACCGGGCCGGGCGGTCATCCTTGGACTCCGGACGGTCCGTGGCCCACCCCCGGCGGCAGTCGCGACGGGCGTCGCTGCAAGGGAATCTCGACTACCAGCCGGCCGCTGGGCTCCAGCGCCACTTCCACCCCTTCCCGGGCAATCTCGATGTGGCGCGAGATGACCGCAATGATGTCATTCTTGATGAGCTCCAGTTGCCCCGGGGACAGCTGTGCCCGGTCGAACTGGAGGACAAAGGTCAGCCGCTGTTTGGCCACCGTGACGGAAGGCGTGTCCGCCGCTGGCCGCCCCAGGATTCGGTCCAGAACGTTCATGCACCACCTCCCCTGGCACTCGCTTCCCGCCACAGTCGGGTCAGGCGGCCCAAGATGCCCTTAGCCTCGCCGTCCAGCGACAGGAACGGCACCTCCTCGCCTTCGAGACGGGCGGCGATGTCCCGCAGCGCCTGGCCCGCCCGGCTAGCGGGCTGCAGGACGATCGGCTCGCCACGATTTGCGGCGGCGACGATGCCCGCATCCTCGGGAATGACGCCCAGAATGGCGATGCGCAGCACGTCCACCACGTCGTCCGTGGCCAGCATGTCGCCGCGCGCCACTAGATCCGGCTTGAGTCGGTTCAGTACGAGCCAAGGAGTCGGCTTGCCAGCCGCCTCGACCAAGCCAATGACCCGGTCGGCGTCTCGCACCGCCGGGACTTCGGGCGTCGTCACCAGGATGACCTCCGTGGCCGGTGCCAGCGCATTGCGGAATCCCTGTTCGATGCCCGCCGGGGAATCGATCACCACGCAGTCGGCCAGGTTGTCCAATGCCTGGCAGACCTCCGCCATCTCCTCAGGACTCACATCCTCCTTCTCGGCGTGCTGATCGGCAGCCAGCAAGCTGAGTTCCGGTACGTGCTTGTCCCGAATGAGCGCTCGCTCCACCGGCACCGCGCCACGCGTGACATGCAGGATGTTGTACACGACGCGGTTCTCGAGGCCCATGATCACGTCCAGATTGCGCAGACCGATGTCGGCGTCGATCAGCACGACTCGCCGGCCGCGCTGGGCGAGGGCCACACCCAGATTGGCGGCCACCGTGGTTTTGCCGACACCTCCCTTGCCCGAAGTAACGGTGATGATGCGCGCCATCGTCATCTCCTAGGCGGCCGAAGGTTCTCGCCCGGCCGATCGCCCAGGCGCCGCAGCCATCGCCCGGCTGCCGCTGCCACTCGGTCACCGTAGCCTAAGTGTGGACATGGCAGCGCAAAAGTCAAAGTGGCGCCCGTATCTAGTAGTCCCAAGCCTCTTTCCACCACTACAACTTGCGGTCCCCGCTTGCTCAGCGCCAGGCCGTGACCACGATCTGGCCATCACGCAGCTGTGCTACTTCTGGCTCCGGCCGGTGATGAGGATCGTCTGGCGCGCGGGCGATCACCGGGCCAATCCGCAGCTGGCTGGGTGCCAGGTCGAGGGCACAGACGACGGCCGTAGCATCGGCGCCCACTCCCGCCTCGACCTTGCCCCGCAAACGGCCCCAGACGAGAACGCTGCCCGCGGCAACGATTTCCGCGCCAGGGTTTACATCCCCGAGAACCACCACCGAGCCTTCGTACACCAGCCGCTGGCCACCCCGCAGCGTGCCGCTGTGCAGCAGCGCGGTGTTGGCCGCCTTGGCTCGGGTGGGAGCGGATCAGCTGGCCGCCGGCGGCGGCCGCCTCTGGCCGGGGGTTCTGGCCTCGATGCGCGTCAGGATCATGCCGCTGCGGCCGATCAGCGCAGCCAGACGATCTGCCAGTTGGGTGTCGATGGCCTCGGCCTGGAGCTCCAGGTCCACCCGGGCGCCAGCGACAAAGTGACGGCGCCGCTCCAAGGCGTCTCGCAAGGCGGTCTCGGCAGTGCTGGCGTCTTGGGTGCACACGATGATCCGCAACGCGTCGGCGGCACCACGGAGGACGACGGATGGCCTGGGCGGGACGGGCGCTTCCCCATCCGGCGTCGTGGCTCGACGTGCCGGTCGGGAGGCACCGGAGGGCGAGTCGGCCGCGCGGCGATCAGCCATCGGTAGTGGCCTCCCTGGGCGTTGGGGCAGCGGACGCGGCGGCCGTCGGTGTGGCCGGCTGGAAGGTGGGCAGATGGAACCAGGCGCGCAGCACATCGCCGGCGATCGGCGCGGCGTCTCGGGAGCCTTCCAGGAGCCGGTCCATGCCCGAGCCATCGATGAAGACGGCCAGGGCAATCTCGGGCTCTTCCGTCGGCGCGAAGGCCACGAACCAGGCGTGGGTGAGCAGGTGACCCTCGCGGTCACGCCGGCAGTAGCCACCCGCTGGGTCGCCCACCCAGTCGCAGAATTCGGCCGTGCCAGTCTTCCCGGCGACGCTGAGGCCGACCGGCAGCCGGGACCACGAGCGCACCGCGGTACCGTACTCCACCGCCCCCCGCATGCCCTCGCGAATCAAGGCCAAGTGGGCCGCGTCCACCGGAATGCGGCGGATGATGCCACCGGGGCGCCGCACCACGGAGCCATCCGCGTCCACGACACGGTCTACCAGATGCGGACGGTACAGGGTGCCACCGTTGGCCACAGCAGCGGTCACGTTGGCCATTTGCAGCGGCGTCACCAAACTGTAACCTTGGCCGATGGCCGTGATGTACGTCTGCCCTGTGCCCCAGTACTCGCCACTGAAGTCGAGCAGCCACTCCGGCGTTGGCACCCGGCCGGCGGCCTCCCCGAGGAGCTCGATCCCCGTTGGCTGGCCCAGACCAAACAGGCGCGCGTAAGCCGCCAGCTTGCGGCTGCCGAGTCCGCTGATGTTTGCACCACCCTCGTGATAACCGCCGCCCACTTCGTAGAAGAAGACGTCGCAGGAGTGGGCGATGGCGCCCACCACGTTGAGGCTGCCGTGCCCGCTGCGCAGCCAGCACGTGAACGGATAGCGGATGGTGGGGTCGTACTCGTTGGTCAGGTAGATCACTCCCGGGTCGAAGATGCGCGTCCGGCCGGTGATGACTCCTTCCTGCAGACCGGCTGCGGCAGTCACGATCTTGAAGGTCGATCCTGGCGCATACTGGCCCGAGATGGCACGGTTGAGGAGCGGCCGGTCGGGATTGCCGAGCAACGCCTCGAACTCTTCCGCGCTAGTGCCGGCGGAGAACATGTTGTTGTCGAACGTCGGCAGCGAAACCAGCGCACGGACCGCACCGGAGGAAGGGTCTAGGGCGACCACGGCCCCCGATCGAGCTCCCAGCCGCCGCAGGGCCGCGGCCAGGATCTCCTCGACGGCCGTCTGAAAGGCGACATCCACCGTCAGGTGCAAGCTGTGCCCGGCCCTGGGGGCCTGGCTCTCGCCCACCGTCCGCAGCTCACGTCCGGTGGCGTCGATCTCGACCCACTTGCGTCCCTTTTGGCCCCGGAGGTCGGCCTCGTAAGTCGCTTCCAGACCCGAACGACCAACAATGTCGTAGATCCGATAGCCATCGGCCCGGTAATCGGCAAGCTCCTCCTGCGGGATGCTGCCGGTGAAGCCAAGCAGGTGAGCAAGGGTGGGTCCCGCCGGGTACTCGCGCACCGGAGCCTCGCCGACGATCACCCCCGGCAACTCGGCCAGTTGCTCCATGAGGGCGAAGGCCGTGTCGCGCGGTACATTCCGGGCCAGCGGCACGGCGCTCCAACTCCGAGGCACGCGTGCCGATTCGTCGGCCTCCAGAAGCGCCAGCACGGACATGGGCGGTGAGCCGGCGACGCCGATGCCTTCGGCCGCATGGGCTCGTCCCGCACGCTCGACCGGCGCAATGCCCAACGGCATGCCGAGCATGTCGGCCACTCGCCGCAAGACTCGCCGCTCGCCGGCGCCATCGCTCGGCAGGGCAGCGGTGACCACGTGGACGGTGAATCGGGGCCGGTTGCGAACCACTTGCCGTCCGCCAGCATCGTAGACGACGCCCCGATCGGCCTCCGTCTCGCGCTCCACGAAGCGGTTGGCCGCGGCCCGGGTGCGCAGCTCCCCGCCGCGCAAGAGCTGGATCTGCCACAGCCGGATGCCCAGCAGCGCGAATACGGCAATGGTCACGAGCGGCGGAAGCACGCTGCGCAGCGAGGGTCGTTCGCCAGCGTCGCTGTCCACCTAACCGGCCCAATCGATCGTCGCCCGGCCTGGCCGAGCCACGGCGCGCAGGGGCCAATAGAGGACGGGCAGCCAGAGGACGTTGAGCAACACCGCGAGGGACAGCTCCTCGGCCATCGCCTGCGCCGTCCACATCACTAGGCCACCACGCAGCCAGATGAGCGTCCGTTGGCTGAGCGTGAAGCCCACCGTTGCCAGCACCACCATCGCCACTGGCAACAGCGGGTTTCTGGGATGGACGCGGCCACGGGCAATGGTGCCCACTGCCACCCCAATGACCAGCGGCAGGGCATAGGTTCCCAGATCGCTCGCCGCGAGAATGTCGAGCACCGCGCCTGCGCCGAGGGCCCACCAGACGGCGGACCGGGCCTCCCGGAACAGCGCCCAGGTCACAGCACCGAGTAGCGGCAGCATGGGCCGAATGCCGCCCAACGCGGCGTATGGCACGACGGTGGTCTGCAGCATCGCAAGGACGAGGATGGTCAGCGCTGCGGCATAGGGACCCATGGCTGACGATGATCCTGCAAGCGGGCGCCGCCGCTCAGTCCGTTCCGGGCGTCGGCCGGCCCTCGGCCCCGGCCTCGGCGGCTGGGAGCCAGTCGCGCACCACCATCACCTGCTCCAGGGCGTTGAAGTTCACGGCAGGGCGGATGGCGGCCTCCTGGTGCGTTTGCTCGTCACTCTGGTACACCCGGGCCACTTGCCCGATCAGCAAACGCGCTGGATACTCGAGCGACAGACCGCTCGTGTACACCAGGTCGCCCACCACGATGGCCGGTTCGCTGTCGGAGCTGTCCTGCGGAATGAAGCGCATCCGCAACTCGCCGGACGTCGAGCCGAAGACAACTCCGGTGGCCCGGGATCGCTGGACCCGAGCCCAAACGGCGCTGTGGGGATCGGTGATCAGTCGCACATCGCTCCAGTAGGGCCCGGTGCGGGTGACTTGGCCGACCAGGCCGCGACTGCAGGCTACCGGCATGCCATTCTGCACGCCGTCGCTGGCGCCGATGTCGATCTTGATGGCATGTTGCAGATTGCCGGGCTCGGCTGCCACGAGATGACCGATGACGCTGGCTCCCCTCAGGTCCAGATCGACGCGACTGCGGCGGAAGTCCAGCTCGCGACGCAGCTGCGCGTTCTCCCGTTTCAGTTCGTCGAGCTTCGTCCTCTCGGCATCCAGATCGCCAAGCTGATCCTCGAGCCAGGCGTTGCGTCGGCGCAGCTCGTCCGCCTGGCGCAGTCCGCCCACAAAGTCAGCGAGGGTACCGGTAGCCGTCGTGAGAAAACGCTCGAGCGGTGTTGACAGCCGGCCGACCGTCCGATCCACGATCGCTGGCGCCGCCACGCCGCGAACGGCGAGGCCGGTCATGGACAGTAGGACCAGCGCCATGGCCAGGACTTGTCGCTCCGGCCGCCGGAACATCGTGCCCTACCGCCGGTAGACGCCAGCCCGCTGCGTGCTGGCCAAGACAGGGGCCAGCTGGTCCAGGTCCTCCAGAACCAGACCGGCGCCTCGGGCCACGCAAGCCATCGGATGTCGAGCCACGTTCACCGTCATCTTCGTATCGTGCGCCAGGCGTGCCGCCAGGCCACGCAGCAGCGCACCGCCGCCAGCCAGGGTGATGCCATTGGCCATCAAGTCGGCCACCAGCTCCGGCGGGGTGTGGTCCAGCGCGTCACGCACCACTTCCACGATGGTCTGCACCGGCTGGGCCAGAGCCTCGCGGATCTCGATTGAGGATACCTCAATCGACTCCGGCAGACCGGTGAGCAGGTTGCGGCCGCGCATGGTCATGGTGAGCTCTTGCTCCAGTGGGAAGGCCGAGCCGATCTCGTGCTTGATCGCTTCCGCCATTCGTTCGCCGATGGCCAGGTTGTACCGCTGCCGGGCGAAGGCCACGATCGCCTCATCCATCTCGTCGCCGGCCACCCGCAGGCTGCGCGATACCACGATGCCACCCAGCGAAATCACGGCCACCTCGGTGGTGCCGCCGCCGATGTCGACGATCATGCTGCCGACCGATGCCGTCACTGGTAGGCCGGCACCCACCGCAGCGGCCATCGGCTCCTCGATCAGGAACGCCTCACGCGCTCCGGCGCTGATGGCCGCATCATGGACGGCGCGCTTCTCCACCTCGGTCACGCCGCTCGGGATGCCGATCACGACCCGTGGCTTGGGTGGTGGCCCGAGGGTCCGAGCATGCACCTTTCGGATGAAGTACACCAGCATCCGCTCGGTGATGTCGAAGTCGGAGATCACACCATCGCGCAGCGGCCGGACGGCGACGATGTTCGCCGGCGTC
>DAOUCP010000114.1:0-3910 GCA_034432155.1 Anaerolineae bacterium | reverse complement strand
CACGATGACCGCACACGTACGCGTCGGCCGGCATGGGCCGGCCGCACGGCGGCTGCACGACCTCCAGCCGCAGCCAACCGTCGACCGTCACCAGCGCCGGCAGCCCATCGACGGCGACCATGCTGCCCGGCGTCTCCGGCACCGGCGGCGCCACCGCCGTCGCCCGGTGCACCCCGAGCCGTGTCGCGCCAAGCTCGAGAAAGGCTCCCGGCCGCGGCTGCAGGGCGCGCACGCGCCGCGCCAGCATGGCCGCGGGTTCGGTCCACGAGAGCCGACCATCGACCGCTCGGAGTCGAGGCGCCATGGTGGCCAGCACATCGTCCTGGGGCCGCACGGCGATCCGACCGGCCAGCCAGCCGGGCAGGGTGGCCAACAAGAGGTCACGGCCCAGATGGGCCAGTCGGCCGGTCAAGGTTCCGGCCGTCTCGTCCTGGCCGATCGCGACCGCCGCCTGAGCCACAATCGGCCCGGCGTCGACGGCCTCGACCATCCGCATGATCGTCACGCCCGTCTCGCTGTCCCCGGCCAGGATGGCATGGCTTACGGGCGCCGCACCCCGCCAGCGGGGCAGGAGGGAGGCGTGGACATTCAGGGCGCCGCCAGGCGCCAGCTCCAACATCGCAGATGGCAGAAACTGACCGTAGGCGGCGACGACGATGACCTGGGGGCGCCACGCCTCGAGCACCGCCAGGGCTTCGTCATTGCCCCGGAGGGTCTCCGGCTGATACAGCGGCATCGCGCGCTCGCGCGCCCAAAGGGCCACTGGCGGCGGCGCCACTCGGCGACCGCGCCCGGCTGGCCGGTCCGGTTGGCAGAACACGCCCACCACGTCGTGCTCCTCGGCTACCGCGGCGACGATCGTCCGCGCGAATTCGGGCGTTCCCATGAACACGATTCGATGGCGCCCCGCCGATTCCGTCGCTGCCTCCGATGAGCCCATCGTCAGGCGATTATAGCATCCGGACGGCATCGCCCAGGGACCGCCTTGTCACGCCTCGCAGGCTACAATTCTGCGGTTCATGTGCCAGTCCCGCCTGGATCCTCCCCAATGGCTCGCCCGCTCGGCGCCGTGGCATGGCCGCGTTGTTCTCCTACTCCTGGCTTTGGCGGCCGGCTGTCGGCCGTCGCTGCCCACACCTGCCCCCCCTCCCACCGCTACCGTGAGCCTGACGCCGACTGCCACGGCCACCGCCAGCCCCACCTCGACCGCTACTCCAACACCGACCTTTCCGGCCGATGCCATTGCCAGCGTCGCTGCCCTCAACGTTAGGGCTGGCCCCGACGTCTTGCATCCGGTGGTGGCCGCCGTTCATGCTGCAACCCCAATGGCCGTCCGCGGCCGCGACCACCTCGGCCAATGGTTCGCCGTCCGGCTGCCGGACGACACGCACGGCTGGGTCAACGCGCGGCTCGTGCACCTCCAGCGCAGGTACGAGACCATCCCCACCCTGCCCACGCCGACCTCGCCGCCCACACCTACCGCCACGCCCGAACCGATGGACCCGGCGCTACCGGCCATTGTGTGGCCGCCGGCCGTCGCCCGCGGCGATCCCTTTCTGGTGCGGGTTCGCGCCGCGGCAGGGGCACGGGCGCTGGCGCTGTTGGCGGAAATCCAGACGGAGCTCTTGCCAGCCGGACCCGACGCGCTGGTCGGCCTGCTGCCAACGAACCTCGAGATGCCACCGGGCGAATACCCAGTCCACATTACCCTGATCGACGAGCATGGCGAACCGCGTCCTCTTGCGGTCAGCCTCACGGTGCGCGACGCCGAGTATCCCGAGCAGGCGCTGACCTTTCAGCCGGAAGCGATCGCCCTCCTCGACGCCGAGGGCCTGCGCCAGGAGTCGGAGCGGCTGGCCGCCCTGTGCAACACCCTCACGCCTGAGCGACTGTGGCAGGGCCCCTGGCGGGCACCCGTGATCGGCTCCGTCTCCTCGCCCTTCGGTGCCCGGCGAACGTACCAGGACGGAGCCGCGGGCAGCCTTCACAGCGGCACCGACGTACGTGCTGCCCCGGGAACGCCCGTCCTGGCGCCGGCGCCCGGTCGCGTGATCCTGGCCGAACCCCTCCCCGTGCGAGGCCAGGCCGTCCTTCTGGATCACGGCTGGGGCGTCTGCTCCGGCTACTTCCACTTGGACACCATCGACGTAGCAGTGGGCGACCTGCGTCAGGCTGGGGATCGACTGGGCACGGTCGGTGCGAGCGGCCTCGCGACCGGGCCACACCTGCACTGGGAAGTACGAGTCCGCGGCGTGCCCGTACAGCCCATGCAGTTCCTGCTTCGCGACGTGTCGGCCGTCCCGTAGCCCTCGCCGCCGACGGCCGAGAACCGTGCCGGCGGGACCATTGCCCTTCCTGGCTCCCGGTCCTACAATGCGTGGCGTGCGCGGCTGGCGGGACACCGCGGCGCCACCCGGCCCTGGCAGCATGGGCTGGGGTTCCGTCAGCATCGCCGGCCAAGGGTCACATGTCGGACCAGCGCATGGTGCTGCAGGCCGGTGAGCCAGGCCTGACGCGCGTCGAGGAGCTCCAGGTGGGCGACGAACGTTGGCGGCTCGTCGCCATTGCCGGCGTGGCCGGCGCGGGCGACGACGTACGAGCCGGCCAGCGGCTGCTGAGCGGTTTCGTTCGATCGTTCGTGCGGCAACGCGGCAGCATCACGCGCCGCGTTCGCACCGCCACCCGCGCCGCCCACCGCTGGCTGCAAGAGTCCGGCCGGCATGCGCCATGCGAAGCACCGGTTGGCGCCATCGCCGTCTTGGTCCTCACGCCACACGCGGCCGTGCTTGCGCACGCCGGTCCCGTTGAAGTCAGGACCACCGATGGCGTGCACATCTTGGGCCTCTTGCCGTCTAGCGCCGATGTGGCGATGGTGCCGCCGCCACCTCCGGCGCTCCTCACCAAGGCGGTTGTTCCGACGGCCGTTGGTGGTGCCCTCGGCGGACCAGGGGTGCCGGCGGTCCACTTCGTCGCCTGGCCGGCCGCCCCGGTTTCTGCAGTGCTGCTCACCAGCGCCCCGCTCGGCCGGCTGCCGGCCGTCAGCCGCGGGACACTGCTCGATACCTCGCCGGCGGCACAGGTCACCACGTTGCGCGCCCTTGCACCTCCGGGCCAGGCAGCGGCGCTGGTGCTGTCCTCCGCCAAGCCTCGCCCGGCCATGGTGCGCGATGGCCAGCCAAGGATCGCCGACCGACGCCCAGGGCGGCAGGCTCACCAGACCCCACTGCAGCGCCCCACGCGCCCCGCCACGCGCCTGGGGAACAAGAGGCGGGGTGCCGATGTACTCCTCTTGGCTGGCGCCCTGGCCGTGCTCGCAGCCACGGCTCTCGGGGCGCGCGGCCGCCGGGCGGACCTTGCCGCGTGGCGGCTCGCTCGGCCCCCAACGGCGGCTGCCGGTGCGCCCGGCCTGGCGGCGGCAACCCTCGATGCGTCGCTCGCCGTCGAAGCAGCCCACCACGCAGAAGACATGGCGCGCGGCATCGTGCGGCTGGCGGGCATCGTGCCCGTGGCCGAGTTTAGCGGCGCGCCCAGCGACGAGCGACATCTGGCGGTGGCGGACGGCCAGGTATATGTGCTCAACGCGCGTCGCGGCTACCTGGAGCGCGCTGTGCTGGGACAGCCGCAGGTCCTCCTGGAGCGCGGTCAGTCGATCGGCGGCCTGACCGTGGCCGGGCTCGAGCACCTGACGACCATCGGCTGCGGCGCGCCGGAGCACACCTGTATCGTCGTGTTGGACAGCCGCAACCGCCTGTGGCTGTACGACGGCTCCGTGGTGGCCGGTTTGCCGATCGCCGCGCAGCCACCTTGGCGCGATGTGCGCCGCATTGCCGGTCGGGAGCGAAGCCTCTACGTCCTGGACCAGGGGCGCGGCCAGATCGTGCGCTACCGCCTCGCCGGCGGCGGCGCGGGG
>DAOUCP010000113.1:0-64466 GCA_034432155.1 Anaerolineae bacterium | reverse complement strand
GCTTCCGCCTTGTTGTTGAGCCCGAAGACCCCGACGCGCCCATCGGCGCCGGTGACAACATAGTACAGGTGGCCACCTTCCTCGACCATCTTCACGTCCCAGGCCTCGCCCGGCGGCCAGTCCTGCAAGCCGTCGTCGGCGTTGGCCAGCGGCGGCTCGGCGCCGTTGCCGACGGCGCAGTGCGGCTTCACCGGTACGGCAGCCGCCCGCGCCCCCGTTGGCCCGGCCGCTGCCGTGATGGCGCCGCTGCCACCGCAGTCACCGTTCGCGCCAGGCGACGAAGCATCCTGGACATAGACGTTGTAGTCGGCCTCGGACGAGGAGGTGGCTGCCGTGAAGGCGCAGTAGAAGGCACCACCGGCGGCGCTACACGTCTGGTAGAAGGGCGACTGGGACTCTTGGAGCAAACGCTCCGGCGACTGCGTCTGGGTCGACTGCGCTGCCGCTGGCGTCCAGTGCAGGAACAGCACATTGGCACTCCATCCGCCGCTGCGCGGGCGCACGGAGGCGTACATATCCCCTATGCCCCGGCGCCCGTCCGTCCACGTCGCGATGGCGTTGCCCGCGCCGTCGACTGCGATGTCGGGCACGCTCTGCAGCCTGCCGCCACCATCGTCGCTGATGCGGAGGCTGGTGCTCCATGGCCCGCCGGCCGGCCGGTAAGCGCCGTAGATGTCGACATCGCCGTCGCGCTCCTCCTGCCACACCGCGTGGGCGTTGCCCGCGCTGTCGAGCGCGAGGCGAGGTGTTGCCACCTCACCGCCACTGCCCTGGCGTACGTCCAACGGCGTGGTCCACGGCCCACCCGGCGCACGGGTGGCGTACAGCCGTGGACCCTCGGGCGCGGCACTCCAGAGAACGTGCGCGCCCCCCCAGTCGTCGATGGCAACGTCCGCGTCGAACCGCCACAGCTCGCCGCTGAACTCTGCCAGACGCTCGGCCGCTGCCCAGTCACCGCCGGCCGGACGCATCGCGGCGTAGACGGCGTGCTGCTTGGTCTGGTTTGACCCCTGCGCCCAGGCGAGGACGGCATCGCCACGACGGTTCACCGCCAGGGCCGGCCGCGCCTGCTCCTCCTGTCGCGACAGGCCGCGGGTGAGGGCTTCGCCCTCGCCCCACGCCCCGCCCGACGGACGAAAGGCGAAGTAAACCTTGTCCTGGTCCGCACGGTCCTCCAACCAGGCGGCGTAGACGTTGCCACCGCCGTCGATGGCCAGGGTCGGGCGCCATTGAAAGACGTTGTCGCGGCTGACCCGCTGGCTGGGTTGCCAGCCGCCGCCGGCCGGTCGGAAGGCGAAGCGCAGCCGGGAGCCGCCCTGATCGCGGAAGTCCTGCCAGATGGCATAAAGGTTGCCGTCGCCGTCGGCGACGAGCACGGGGGACCGCTGCGTGGCCTTGGCGGCGTCAATGGGCGTGGCCCGGTCGGGCCGCACCGGCGGGGTTGGCGGTGGCGCCCCGGCCACCTCCGGGGTGGAGGTGCCTGTCGTGAGGGCGAGGGTGGCGGGGATGACCAGAGCGACCAGGCGGCGGACGGCTCGTCGGGCGCAGAGAGGGGACATGGGGGCACCTCCATGGCGGAGCGATCTGTCGCACGGCGGGGGCACGCCGGGGCAGTTGGCGGGCAGTAGACAGAGCGGAACACCCCACGCTGGCCATGGTAGTCCCCGCTCGTGCGGGGGGGTCAAGGCCGTAGCCGCTTGGCGAGCTTGGCGATCGCCAGTCGTCCCCGCTCGTGCGGGGGGTCAAGCCTGTCAAGCCGGGGCAGCCCGGCCGCCGCTACGTAGTCCCCGCTCGTGCGCGGGGTCAAGGGACGGTCCCAGCCGCGCATGGGCAACGCATGGTCCTGCGCGGAACCCGGGGTTGGTTGGACAGCACGCGCTACCCAGCGGCTCGCAGGGGGATTCGAATTTACCGCCCGTGCACCTACCCGTCGGCCGGCGCCGAGGGATCACCTCGTCGCGGGCGGAGTGCCCCGTGTGGTCGGACAGGGTTGGTGCGGTTGGGAAACTCGGCGAAGCAGTGTCGAAGGTGCTCGGCCTCGTCGTAGAGACGAAAGGAAACCTCTTCCGCCTGGAACGTCTGGTGGAAGCGCTCCCGTAGCCCTAGCTCCGTCGTGGTTCGGTACGGGATCCGGACGTGGGGGAAGTCGTCCCGCACGCAGCGCCCGCAGACAGGGGCGATAGCTCACGCCCCTGCTTCATCAGCAGTCTACGGACGACGCGCCTGAAGGCCCGGGGGGCACGTCGGCCGGCGAGTGGCGGTGGGGATGGTGGCGAGGTCCTGGGCGGCGCCATGGCACCCGTGCGCCACAAGCTTCTGGTCGTGTCGGCACGACGCCAGCTGGGCGCACTCTCATTGGGGACTCGGCTCGTGTCCAGCCGATGACCGGTGCAGGACAGGAAGGCTGGGGCAGTCCTCCCAGCTGACGCTTGACAGGCTCGCGATCCCGCTGGAAGGCCGCAACCGCGCCTTCGCTCTCCGGCCGCGAGGCCACAGCCACGGCTTCGCGCTCCGGCTGCAGGGCCGCAACCCCCAGCTTCGCGCTCCGGCCGCGAGGCCGCCAGCCCACCTTCGCCATCCGGCAGATGCCATTCCCGATCCAGGCCCGAAGCTGGAGGCCTTGCGCCTTACCCCCAGCGCTGCCTTGTCCGCGAATGTCTGGGCACAGGGGCTTGATTCGAGGCTCCACTGCGTGTAAGCTCGGATCGCGGAGCCAGATCTTGGCCAGGAAGGCGGGGCGTCCGGTGAACGATCTAAGTGTCGCGCATCGCGTCGCGCTGGTGGTGGTCGGTGGCGTGGCCGCCATCGGCCTCTTCGAGGCGTTGCCCTCGCGTCAGGCACAGCCTGTTTCGCACGTGTTTGTGGCTGCTGGCGAGGATGGGCTGCGCGTGGTAGACGTATCCGACCCCGCCGCACCGGTGGAGGTGGGCGCCGTCGCTGATCTGACGGGCACCCGGGCGGTCGTCGTGCAGGAAGGGCACGCCTACCTCGCGCGTGGCGCTGCCGGTATGGCCATCGTGGATGTCACCGATCCGACGGCGCCGCAACTCGTCGGTTCGCTCGCCGAAGACGCCACCGATGTCGCCGTGTTTGGCGATCGTGCGTACCTCGTCAGCCCCACGTCCTTCCACGTGGTCGATGTGGCCGACCCGACGGCCCCGGCCGTGCTGGGAACGCTGCAGCTCGGTGCCACGGCGGTGGTGGCGGACGGCTATTACGCTTACCTCGCCGGGGCTCTCGGGGTGGTGGTGGTCCGGGTAGCGGATGCGAGCCAGCCCGAACAAGTGGGTCTGTTCCTCGGCCGCCCAGAGGACCTGGCCATCCGCGACCGATGGCTGTTGCTCGTGGGTCGGCTGCCCATCCATGGCCTGTCCATCGCCGACATTCGGCAGCCGCCGCAGCCTGCTGGCCTCGGCGGGATCGCGCTGTCAGGCGACATGCGCGCCGTAGCCGTTGCCGACATGACGTACGTCGCGGCCACGGCAAGCGGCTCCGAGCCGGGAGGTCTGAGCGCCGTGGACGACAGCGATCCGGTGATGCCCTCTGTGATCGGCTCTCTTCCGGGCGACTTCGTGGACGTTGCCGGCGAGGGGCAGCGCGTCTTCGTGGCCCGCTTGGATGGCGGGCTCGAGGTTGTGGATGCCAGCGATCCAGCGGACCTGCAGCTACTCGGCGTCTTCACTGCTTCCTGGAAGGCACAGCGGATCGCTCTCGCCATGCCGCAACCGGTGCTGCCCACGCCCACCCAGCCCGGTACGGCGACGGCCACCGGACTGTGGACTCCAACCAGCACCTTGACGGGCACGGCCATGGTAGCGACCGCCACGTCGACGCCTACGGGAACACGATCGCCGACGGCCTCGCCCACCGCCCCACCAACTGGCACACCGACTGCCGTCATGCCATCACCGATGCCGACGGCCTTCCCCACACGTCTTCCTGGTCGAAGCTGGCGGCATTTTAGCCGTGCCAACGCCCCGCTCGCGTCCGACGATGTCCGGCGCGTGAGCACCGATGCCGACGGCACGGCGTGGGTGCGAGTCTACCTTGGCGAACGCCGGCCGGATGGCGTGGTAGCCGCCCTGGCGCACGGCCCGTGGCGCCTCTATGCCGACTTGCGCCAGGCGGTGATGCGGCAGAGCCAGGACGTTCGGCGCTTGGGGGTCCTGGAGGGCTTCTGGGCATTCAACGAGCGAGGCGATGTTTGGATCGGTGCCGAATACTTCGATGGTCAGAGCTGGCGCGTCGAGGGAGCCGACGAGTGGTCACCGGACGGTCGCGTCCGACTGCACCAAGAGGTGCTCGTGGATCGGACCGGCATCGCACGGGTGCCAGTCGAGACTACGGTCCGCTGTACCGGCATCGCCCCCTGCAGGATCGCTGGCCTGCGGCCCTATGTGGCCGGCCGGCACCTGCAAGGCGACCTGATCTTGGATGTCGATCCCACGGCCCTGAGGCGGGGTGTGCCGTCCGTCCGGCTGCTCGCCAACCCAGCACCCGCCGGCGCACCGAGCGGTGGTTGGGCTGTGGGGCATCGGGCCCTCTATCCACTGCCACAGGTAAGTGGCGTGCCCTTCCCCGTTCTTCTGGACGTCGCCATGTCGCCGCGCTACCGCACCGGCGGACACGCAACCGCGGCTTGCTTGCGGCCGGACGGTCGGCCGGTGGTCTTCACGTGGGTGGAGCGCCACAGCCTCGATCCGGCGAGCCGCCGCACCGTGAGCACCCACGTGTACGAGAATCAGTTCGCCGGCGAGACCTGGGCAGCGGTGATCGACCTGTCGAACTCGCCGCTCTTCCCAAACGGCGTGGGCGATGACTGGGTGGCAGCGGCCGCCTATGGCCCGGACGGCGAGCGGTGGCTTGCCTCGGCCCGTGGCATCCTGGCGGCCCAGAACCCGGCCGGCTTGTGGATCGACGCGTTCCAAGCCGCCGAGATCGGCTTGCCCGAGGGGGCGCTGGTCCGCGACCTGGCGATCGGCGTGGATGGGACCGTCTGGTTGGCCACGTCGGCGGGGCTCTTCGCATACGGCACGGTCGATCCAGCGGGTGCGGTGTGGTATCTGTACGTGCCGGTGGCTCAGCGCGACTGACAGCTTCTTCGGGAGGCGGCCCTTCTGGCGGCGGTGGCCCGCCGCCTACCAGGTCGTTGCGTCCACGGTGAGCCAGTCATCGCTGTAACACCAGTACCACTCGACGACGCGACTGTAACCTATGGCGCGGTGGGCAACCGCTCGCTCGCGCGTCGAACTGGTGCCGCCTTGCCAGCTCAGCACCATTTTGAGCGACGGGTCTCCAGGAACATAGGGATCGAAGCCGATGCAGGTGGAGTTCTCGACCCCGGGAAGGTAACGGAACCCCGCCGGTGGCGCATCTCGGTAGAGCACGAGCAACGCTTTCACCTGGCGGTGCAGCTCCTCGTACCATGGTGCGAGCACGTCACTGCGCGCCCGCTCGTAGTCGTCTGCCAGCGCCGGGTCCGGTGGGGCCTCGGCGTACCGTGCCGCGAGCAGCCGCAAGGCGCTGCCAAAGGCCGGGATGAGGCTGTCGTACGGGCCCTGGCCGGCTTCGTCGACGAGGTAGCCCGAGTCGGCCAGCGCCGTCCAGTCGGCGACATGCTGCCACGGTAGCCCGCCACCGCCACGGCAGGTCATGTCGCGGTCGGCGATGCTGCCCTCGCCAATGACCGGCCCCGTGTCGGTCACCGGGTTGAGCCAGAGGTTGCGGAATCGTGCATCGGGCAGGGGGTCAGCGGGCGGGCTGAACAACGGAACCCGCCGGATGACCGCCGGGTTCGGCCAGTGGGCGGTGGAGAAGGCCACACAAGCCCCGTCGGCGGGATCGCTCACGCCCGGGCAACGGTAGAAGCTCGATAACAGGAGCCACAACCAAACGTCGAACTCGTCGGGTTCGTCTCGTGTTTGGGCATCGTAGAACGAGCCAGCCAGGCCGTCGGATGTGCGGTCCGAGAGAACCAAGGCCAGAAGCTCCGGTCCGTAGAATGGGCTGGGCCCGGCTGCCTGGCGCTCCACGGCGCCCGGGAATTCCTGCTGATCGTCCGACCAGGTGTCGCCGCGACGGGCGACCGAGACGGCCGAGGTGTCGGTCTCGCCAAGGCTGAACCGGCCATCCTGAGGCTCCAAATCGTGTCGGGCTGCCGAGAGGGTGCGAATGGCCACCACCGGCAAGGCCGCACTCCACGGCCACTCCAGATCGTCGTGCTGATTGGCGCCGCCATGCCAACCGGCCACGCCGTACCCAAGTCGGGAGGTCACCGTCGGCAGCTCCCGGAGACCAATGGCGCCGGCCGGCAGATGGGCATCGTTCGACTGGGCCAGCTCGCGAATGACGAACATGCCCAGCCGGGCTCCCAGAAAGGCCTGGACCCAGTCGAGCGCGATCGAGCCACGATTGGGCACGCCGCAGGTTTGGGGGGTTACATTGCTGGCTCGAGACCCGCACGCGGTGCCGGTACCGGGCTGACCGTAGTACTGGCCGAAAGGCGAGCGCGAACCGCCCAAAGAGGCCTTGCGCGCCTGGCCCAGGCAATCGCCAAGGCTTGTGCTGAAGCCGCCATACCGAGCGTAGCACCACCACTCGCCAGGCGCGGCATAGTCGGCATCCACCCAGAGGCCGTCGTAGGGACCTTCGTCCAGCGAGCTGGGCCGCAGGCTCAACACCACACCGCCATCGGAGCGGAAGCGGTCGGTGCCCACCCAGCCGGGTCCGGACGCCGCGGCGGCGGCCTGCGTGGCCTCACTGCCGAGGTCCACGAAGCCAGCCGTTCGAGGACCTTCGGTCTGGGGCCAGATCCACTCCCACCACAGTCGCTGGTTCAGACCATTCACGAGAGCCAACGCGCTGCGCCGGTCCTCGGGATCGGCCCACGCATCGACCGTCTCCAGTGCCTGGACCGTCCGCACATAGGCCAGCGCCAACCAACCGGCACCCAGGGTGAACTCGAACTGGAAGGCTGGGTCATGGCGCGTGTCACGGAACATCCGGAGCAAGATGTCGCGCATGTGCGCCTCGTAGGCGCGCATCATGGCCTCGTGGTAGCGCTTAGCGTCGCGGGCCTCGGCAGCGCTGTAAGCGCCTGCCAGGGTCGCGTCGTGGTCACGCACGTAGGCATGGTAGAGTGCACAGATGCCGGCCAGTTCGATGAGCTTGGCATGGGCGGCGAAACCGGCTGTGGGATCGAAGAGACTGAGTCCGCCGCGGTACGGAACGTCGGCCGCCAGCGCCAGACGGTGCCCTGTGCAGTCGACGAAGGCGGCCATGGTGGTGGCCTCATGGCAACGCGTCTCTGGGCGAGCGCCGTACTCCCAGAGGGTGTCGGGATCCTTGCTGGAGCGCCACTTGTCGGATTCCCACTCCGGCGCCAGGTAGAAGACCGGGGTGCTGGCGTCTGCCCTTTGCCGGTAGAGTTCGCCAAGCAGGGCCGCGAGGTCGGCCACCAAGTCGGGGATCGGCCAAACTGGCGCCGCGGCGGCGATGGCCGTCCGTTGGCCAGGGAACCCGCCGAGGAGGGGCGTCGATACCAGACAGAGCGCGACAATCCTGCCTAGCGCGCGTAGGCCAGTCGCCTTCTGTGGGCCGTGCATGCGAACCTCCTCCGCGAATGGCGCGTGTCAGGCCGTTTTCCTCGCCCATGGCGCCGCCGGCCGGGGCGGGCAGCTCCGGTGCGGTCTCCGGTGCCCCGGGTATGCAGCAAGGCTCAGTGTAGCGCCCTTGGCCAGCTCGTTCAACAGCCGCGGCCGCAGCCACTTGCGGGCAGCCGATCGCCTGTCCGGCTGTCGCGGGCCACAGCCACTCGCGGGCAGCCGATCGCCTGGCTGACTGCTGTGGCCGGCAAGCATGGAGGCCTTCGGCATGGCAACACGCCGAGGACGCCGATGCCGGCGCAGAGCACCACCCCATGGCCGAAGGAGGGTGGCGGAGCGTGCGCCGGAGCGCGTTCGAGCGCCAACAGCTTTGGCACCTCCGGCGAGTACTTGGTCGGACGCCGCCGCCGACGCCCAGACTCCGGGGCACAACGGGGCACGGCAGCGAGGCGATCTTTGTCGGTGCGTCGGCATGCTCACATCGACAATGCGGAGGCCCGACCACCCGACGCGCATCCAGCTGCCTGTCACCAGGTCGGCGTAGGAATCGTCGAGGTCACCCGGACGGACCCCCCGAAGTCGGAATCTGCGGAGCGCCATTGCCTGCTGGCGAGGTCGAAGTTGTGAGAAGAGCCCGGCGGCAGGGCAACCTCCCATGGCTGGACCGGTGGGCCGCCGGCAGCACCAAATACCGACAGCGTCGCGTGCGCGGGCGAGTCGGGGTCCGTGTTGAGAACAACGATCAGCGACGACTGCCCATGGCGGTGCGGGCTCACCACAGGCAGCATGACCTCCGTGCTCGGTGTCGGTCCGGCGTGTGCTACAACGTCCCTGTGCCCGGCCACCTGGAGCGTGCCGAGTAACCCCCGCTCGCCACTGGCGACCAATCCGCCGGGGACAAGGTTACCGCGTCTGCCGGCGCAATGGCCCGCTCCAGCAGGACGGCGGCGCGATCGCCAGTGCCGATTCGGAACAGCTGCACCGACGTAGGCACGGCTCGCGAGGCATCCAGGTTTACGATGGTCAGCTCACTCGATGCCGGCCCGACGATCAGCAGCTCAGGCGCCCTGCCCCGGCGCGACGGCTGGCGACGCAACGGTGGGCCGCTTACAATAGCCGCTGTTAGCCGTCGGCGGTCTGGCCCGCCGCGGGATCCGCGCTTGGAGCGAGACCAACCGTTGCCGCACGCC
Source organism: Anaerolineae bacterium (assembly GCA_034432155.1). Classification (GTDB taxonomy): domain Bacteria; phylum Chloroflexota; class Anaerolineae; order Epilineales; family Epilineaceae; genus DAOUCP01. The sequence goes on along the minus strand of DAOUCP010000113.1, from coordinate 55,672 downwards.
ATTGTCGTCGTCCCTACGTACAACGAGGCCGACAACTTGCCCGCGCTCGCCGAGGCCATCCTGGGCCAGAAGGGCATCGCACACCTGGTGGTGGTGGACGATAACTCGCCGGACGGCACGGCGGCCGTCGCCAAGATGCTCGCCGACCGGCTAGGCCGGCTCCACGTCGTCTCTCGCCCCCGCAAGCTTGGTCTCGGCACGGCCTACGTCGCCGGCTTTCGCAGCGCCCTGGCGCTGGGGGCCGAGCGTATCGTCACCATGGATGGCGACTTCTCGCACCATCCGGCGTACATTCCCCGCTTGCTCGCGGCGAGCGCGGACCACGAGGTCGTCATCGGCAGCCGCTATGTCCCGGGGGGCGGCATCGGGCATTGGGGCTGGCACCGCAGGGCGCTCAGCCGCGGCGCGAACGCGGTCGCGCACCTCGCCGCCGGGCTGGAGGCGCGCGACTGCACGTCCGGCTTCCGGTGCTACCACACCGACCTGCTGCGGCGCATCGAGTTCGATCGCCTTCGTTCGAGCGACTACGCCTTCCTGATCGAGATGCTGTTCGTATGCCAGCAGCTCGGCGCGAGCATCGCCGAGGTGCCGATCGTCTTCGAGGAGCGGCGGCGGGGAGCCTCGAAGATCTCGCGGACGGAGATCTGGCGCGCCCTGGGCACCGTCGCCCGGCTGACTGCATGGCGCGTGCATCGGCACAGGATGCGAGGCGACGCAGCACACTTGGCGCGCCGGCCCACCTCGTGAGCCTCCGTCGGCCAGTCGCGTCTGGCGAGGCCGGATGCCCAGCGGCGCCGGGCGATGCGGTGACCGCCCGGCGAGCCGTGCCGAGGTCCGTCTGCTTGCTGGTCCCGCTGCTGCTAAACCTTCACTATGCGAGACAGCCGGAGGTGCGACCGTGGCTGGGAGCGGCAATTCTAAGCGTGTCGCTGCTTGGGGTGCTCGCTCTGTGGATGGATCGGCGGCGGCTCAGGCATGGGGCGACGCCGATCGCCGTGACTTCGGCCCTCGTCGTGCTCGCTATCTATCTGCGCACCTTGTCGCCGACCACCGACGTGGCGGACAGCTTGGAGTTCCAAGTCGTCGCCCACAAGCTCACGCTCGCCCATCCACCCGGCTATCCGCTCTACACGATGCTCGGCAAGCTATTCACGCTCCTACCGGTGCGTGACATCGCTTATCGCATGAACCTCCTGTCGGCGTGTTCCGCAGCCGTGGCCGTGGGCGTAACGGCCCTCATCGGCGCCCACCTGACGGGCAAGACGTCTGCCGGGCTGGCCGCGGCACTCACCTTGGCCTTCACGCCCGCCTTCTGGTCGCTTGCCGTCATCACGGAGGTGTATGCAACGCACGTGCTGCTGGTGGCGGTCGTGCTCTTGGGCGCGATGCGGTGGGCCTCTGCCGTGAGGTCGGGCGCATCCGGCAGGGGCGCTACGAGGTGGCTGCTCGCTGCGGTGTTTGCCTTCGGCCTGGGTTTGACGCACCACGCCACGATTGTGTTTCTCGCGCCCGCCCTGGCCGGGGCCGTTCTCGTCAACGAGCCGAGGTTGCTCGTTAGCCCCCGCCGCCTGGTGGGGCCGGCGATGGCGCTTCTCGCGGGCTTGGCGCCGACCCTCTACCTCTTCGCGCGCTGGCCGGCGGTAAGCGGGCGGCCGGCTCGGGTGGCCGACGTGCTGGGCTATGCGACGGCCAGCCCGTACACGGGCCTCTTTCGCCCCACCTGGCCGCTCGAGGATCCGACCCGGCTACTCGTGCTCCTTCGGTACGAGCTCACGTCGCAGTTCGGCGCGCCGTTCCTGCTGCTAGCCGCCCTCGGCTGGGTGTGGCTTCTGGCCAGGCGCACGCAGTGGGCGATGTGGCTGGGCATGGTATGGTTGCTTCATGTGACGTTTCGCGCGGGTTACAACGCGTGGGACGGATGGGTGACCCTGCTGCCCTCGCATCTCATCGTCGGTGTGTGGGTCGCGGCCGGCATGGCCGCGGTGGAAGACCGGCTCGGCGGGTCGCTCCGCAGGGCGCGGACGGCGCTGTCGCTGGGTGCCGCAGGATACCAAGCCGCCGCCGGCAGCGCCAGGCTGGCGCCCGACACCGCCCCGCGACACTGCCTGCCGGCGGTCTACTGGACGTTGGCGTTGCTGCTGCCCGTGTGCCAGCTGTGGAACAACGGACCGGCGTGCGATCGCAGCCAGGGCTGGCCGCCGGCCGCGTTGGGCCGGAGGATCCTGGACGCTGGCCTACCCGCTGGCGCCTCGATCGTCGTGGAGCCGCAGCTGGGCTCGGCGCTTCTGTATCCGCAGCTCATCGAGGGCCGGCGGCCGGACGTGCGGATCATGTACGCCGACACCCCCTCGGCGCGGCGCATCCTGGACGGTCTGCCGGCCAGCGGGGGTCCGGTCTACCTGTGGGGTGTCGAGCCCGACCCGGCAGACGGTTTCTACACACGGTCGATCGGCCCGCTTGTCGAGGTCTCCAGCCGACCGTTCGACGCGGTCGGCAGAGTGCCCCAGGGTCTGGCGGTAGCGCTCGGCGGGCCCGGCGCTGGGCAGGCCGAGGACACCCTGCGCGACTCGGCGGCCGGCATCGCATCCGCCGACGAGAGTTCCGTGCGCCGCGCGCGGCCCGTGCAGGCCGTGTGGCCGGGCCGTGCGCGCCTGTTGGGCTTCGAGGCGCCGCCATCGGTGCGTCCCGGGGACGAGGTGCGGCTCGCCCTGCACTGGCGGTGGCTGTCGTCGGCTACGCCGGAGCGGCCAGTGACCCTGACCGTCGACGCTGGGCCTCTCGGGCGAGACACGGGCTGCGCCTTCGCCAATCTCAGGGCTGGCCAAGTCGTGACGACGCGGCACACGTTTCGCGTGCCCCACGAGCTCGAGCGCAAGGCTGGGGACAAGGTACCCATGCAGCTCTCGCTCCGAGAGGACGGGCGTCTGTTGCCCCAGCGGGCGGCGAAGTCGATTCTGGTGCACCCCCGCCCGTTCGTGCTACCGCCGATTCATGTCCGCGTTGGCACGCCCGGCCTCGCCGCGCCGGTTACTTTTGCCGACGGCATCCGCCTCGTCGGGCTGGCCGTGCCCCAAAGCCTTTGCGTCGGCCGGCGGGTGCTGGTCGGTCTTGTCTGGGAGAGCTACGCCGTGCCGACTCACCGCGTTCGCGCCTCCATTCAGTTGCTCGATCCCGGGCTTGACCGGCGGAGTAACGAGGATCGACCGATCCTTCACGGGACACGGCCGACGACCGGCTGGCGCCCTGGGGAGCAGTTCCACGATCTCATGCCGCTCTCGGTGCCGACCGACCTCACGCCGGGCGGCTACTGGTTACAGGTCAGCCTGTACGACGAGGCCACGCGTCGCTTGCTGCCCGTCCTTGACGCGCATGGCGCGGCCGTCGCCGACCAATTCAGGCGCAGCATCGCTGTCGTGCACGAGCGTCTGGCGCCGATCGACCACAAGGCCAGTGCGCACTTTGGCAGCGAGCTGGCCCTGCAAGGCTACGCCCTGTCGCCGACGCGGACTGTGGGCCCCGGCCGGCCGCTCACCGTGACACTGCGCTGGATGGCGACCGCCCAGCCGCGGCGCGACTATACCCTGTTCGTACACCTGTTGCGGCTCGGCGAGGACGGCCGCGAAGTTCTCGTTGCCCAACACGACGGCCAGCCATTCGATGGTGCGCTGCCCACGAGCGCCTGGCCGCTGAACCAGCCGCTCGACATCGCGGTGGTGCTGCAACCATCCGCTGGCGCGATCGGCGATCCGCCGCACGGCCGCCTCCGGCTGGCGATCGGCTGGTACGATCTGGCTACCGGTGTGCGGTTGCCGGTCACCGGTCCTCCCGGGTCCGCCGATCGCGACCGCTTCCTCCTTGAGGTCGGTGGCCAATAGCGCGGCGGCGTCAACGGCGGGCAGCCGATCGCGGTCGGGCTGCCGCCGCTGGCGGTCTCTTGATCGCCAGCGGTTTTGCGGCTATCTTGGGGCGCCTCGGCGAGTTCCCGGAAGCGAACAGGAAGGAGCGCTCCCAGTGCCACCGCTTTCTCTTCACCATCGCGTGCGGCTCATCGTCCGTGCCAGCCTGGCCGGCATCTGGACGGTGGGCTTCTGCTTGGCATGGACCTCGCCGCGGGTGCTGGGGCGTGGCGCAGCCGGGGGCGAGAGCACCTATCTGCCGATCGTGCAATCCCGTGGTAGCACGGCTGTGGCGACGGGCCAGCGGCTGGCAGGAATGGAGGGCTTCGGCATTTCGACCATCGATATCCGCAACTGGCTGCCTTCAGCGCACGCACTGCGAGTTCGCCTCCGGCCGGCGTACGAGAACGACATCACCGTCCTACCGACGGTTGGGCCGGACACGGCCGACCGCCTGGCCCTGCGATCTCTGGTCCAGGTGCCGCGCGGCCGCTATGCCACCACCATCGCCAGTCGTGGCTACATCGGCTTTCTGAGCCGGACGGAATGGCCAAACGGTGCCGCCGCGGCGTATGAAGCCTGTGAGCCAGGCACCAGCCTCATCCTGCCCCTCACGGTTCGGGATGTGTACTCTCACACGAGCATTCTCTACTTTCAGAACACAGACGAGTCTTCCTCAGAGAACAAAGTTGACGTGCAGCTGTTCGATAACTCGAGCGGCGAACTAATGGTTTCGTTCAGCACGTTCATTCCGGGAGGCCAAACCATCTCGTACGACACCTGGTTCGACGATCTGAACTTTGGGGACATGCCGATCAACGCTGGGGATGGTGGGTCGATCCTGGCGACGCGCATCACCGCCCAGAAACCATTGGCTGTGATGGCGTTTGGCGATGAGATGGCTGGCGACGGCACGTCGGCCTTCGTCGCGCGGCCGGTGGCTCGAGCCTCGACACGGCTGCTCCTGCCCTCCGTGCGTGCCAACTATCTTGGCAACTCGCTGATCGCCATCGCCAATCCAAGCCTCACCAAGGCGGTGAACGCCTCCATCGCCTATCGAGCGCATGGCGTGTCGGCATCGGAACCAGCGATCGAACAGCCCTTGCGCCTCGAGCCCCGCGGAGCGACGTACGTCGACCTGGCGCGCCTGAACCGCGGCTTGGCCCCGCCCACGGGCTTGCCCATCGGTACGAGGCTGAACCGTGGCTTCGAGGGCCACGCGGTCATTGCCGCGGATGGTCCGCTGCTGGCAGTCGTTCAGGATGAGGCTCGAGAGCGCGAGGTGGTCCATTCGGTCAGCGCTTACAACGCCTTCGGCGAGGCCGATCTGGGGCAGGGATTCTCGGTGCCGAGGGTGCGGGTTGCGGACCGCGGGCGCCGCACCCAGTTGGCGGTGCTCAATCCGGGTGGCGTACCGGTTGAGGCGGTGTTCGCCTACCGCACCGTCGAGGGTGCGGCCTTGCATAGCGACCGTCTGACGCTCGCCGCCGGGGCCAGCGCCGTTGTGCGGCCCGCCGCGAGCCTACCCGAGGACAGCCAGCTCGACGTAACTGCCGACGGCCCGTTGGCCTTGCTGGTGTGCGAGACAACGCTCCTGGACATTGCCGACTGGGGCCGCTGGGGTGAGGACGCCATGTGCTACTGGGCGCTCCGTCGGCCAAGCGGGGAGCCGCCGACGCCCGAGCCAACGGCAACAGGGAGACCCTCGCCCTCGGTCACCGCGACGGCGACGGCTACCCGAGCGGTCACGGGCTCGGCAACGGCCACGCCGGCCGCAACGCCGTTGGCGACTTCGACTGCCGGTCTAGCCACCCGGACCACGCCGGATGGTCAAGCCACCGTTGTCCTTCCCTACCTGGGCCGCGGCTAGTTTGGTGCGCGCCAGGCCCGGCACCTGCTAGCGAGTAGGGATCAGCAAGCACTGACCAACGCGGATGTAGTTCGGATTGGTCAAGCCGTTCAGGCTGGCGATTGCCCAAGGCGACACGCCGAAGCGTCGGCCGATGGCAAATAGGGTGTCGCAGGGCCGCACGCAGTAGCGCGTATACGAGGGACCGCCGCATGCTGGCGGCCGGCAAGGCTGCACAACCGGCTTTGGCTGGCACGGCTGCGGATAGCAAGGCTGTATGACGGGCTTGGGTTGGCAACCCGGGTACTGACAGCCGAACGTGCCGAAGGCCGGCGGAATGCGCAGGCACGAACCAGCCCGGATGTACGCTGGGTTGGGAATGCCGTTGACGTGGGCGATCAGGTAGGGCGACACGTTGTACATGGCGCCGATGCGGTACAAGGTCTCGCCCGGACGCACGCAGTGCATGCCGCCCTGGGCGCTGACGGTGTTGGCCTGACCTGCCGCCAGCACAACCGTGGTCAACAGGACGACAAGTAGAACCAAGCGGCCTCGCGTGGCCATGATGCTTCCCTCCATCTGTTGGCGGTGGCAGCGGCCACGAGCGTTGCGCCATGACCTCCAACCGCCTCGCGAGCAGAGCCGCCTTAATATAGCACTAACCATCTGGTGAGTCAACTTTGCCGCTGCGCCAAGCGTCCCGTACGGGCGGGAGGTTCACCCCGTGGCCGACGTGGTCCCAGCGTCGTGGGGGCGCACACCGCGGCCAAGGTGGTCCCAGCGTCGCGGGCAGTGCACACCGTGGCCCCTGGTCTCGGCATGACGGACGGTGCACAGCGGGGTTCCCATGGTCCGAGCAGGACGATACCTGCATTCCGTGGCCCCCGTGGTCGGAGCATGGCGAGGAGCCGCCTCTATCGCGCACGGCTTGTGTGGCGGAGGAATCGCCTACGGCCGTCCGCCACAGTCGCGGCCATCGAGGGGGAACCGCTCATCGTCGGTAAGCTCCGGCGACGATCGGCCGAAGCCGGGCTCGGCGATGCGGAAGGTGTAGCGGCCCGTGGACTCCAAGGGCAGGCCGGCCAAGATCTCGCGACCACCGGCGGCGAGCAAAAGCTCGGCCATTGTGGCCCCCGTGTCCTCGGCCGCCCGCCGGGGGCCACGCCAGCGCAGGCGGGCCGCATGGCCACCTTCGAGCTCGGCCACAATGCCGTGCATCAGCACGTCCTCGTCCTCCGTGGCAGCATGGATGGCTACCGCGGCGTCGACGGGCGGGCCCAGGCGCCGCATGCATGCCTGCTCGGCCTGCAACGCATGAGCACTGGCCACGTCGTGCAGCACCGCGACCGCCTCGGCGGCCGGTCCCTCGGCTGCAGTCTGGACGAGCAGGGCGCCCTGACCGGCGGCCGGGATCAACAAGTCGGTGTCGATGGCCTCCGTCACGCGCACCTGGAGGTCCAGCCAGAGCAGCTCGCTCCCGGCCACGACCACCGCGTCGCAAGCACCTGCATCCAGGAGGGCGAGCAGAGATTCGGCAGATGCGGCAGTAAGCGTCACCGAGAGATCGTGACGGCGGCGGAGCAGCTGGGCACGGCGATGGGCACCACAGGTGATGACGGCGGCTGCCGGCGGCAGGTAGCTGAAGCTTTTGTGGTTGCGGGACACCAAGGCGTCCCGAGGGTCGTAGCGCGGCAGAGCGACCACCGTCATGGACTCGTCGCCCAGGCCGAACGGATAGTCGGCGGCGTTCCGCACCGCGGCATCGGCCAGACCGGTTTGCAGGGCGCGCCCCAGGGAGTCGGTCTTCGCCGTCTCGCCCTGGCCGGAACGGCGAGCCTGGCCGAATGGATCTGCCGCCACCGGGATCAGCGAGATCGCCAAGTCGGACGTTCGCTGACGCAGCGCTGTGGCCACCGCCCGTGCCTGCGCCTCGCCCAGGCGCCCTGCGGCGTGGGCGAGCCGCAGCAAGGCAAGAGACTCCGCCAAGCGCTTGTCTCTCTTCCTGCCCGGCTTACGGTGTCGGAACGCCTGGCACGCTCGGCACCAACGTACCGCTCGGCTGGGGTGTGGGGGTGGGCGGCTGCAGCGCCATGAAGCTGTGGAGAACGACAGCCAGGGCGCTAGGGTCGGGCCGCAAGGTGGCCTGCGGAACGCCGTCGATGACCAGCATCTCGGCGTACAGCGATTGCTCGTCCAGGGAGTAGGTGGGCGCGTCGGCGCCAACCGCAGGCAGGAGCCGAGCCAGGGAGATGAGTTCCGCCGCTGTGAAGTCGGTATCCACCGCGTCCATCAGAGCTGGCACCAGTTCGGGCAAGTGTCGAACGGCACCCAGGCTTAGTGCGCGTTGCCGCAGCGCCAGCAGAACCTGCATCTGGCGCCGCGAGCGATCGAAATCGCTCGTCGACTTGCGGGATCGGGCGTACTGTAAGGCACGCTGGCCATCAAGGTGTTGGGGCCCCGGTGGGAACCAGACAGTGATGGTGCCGCAATGGCCGTCCGGATACTCGCTGTCCAAGAGGCCAATCCGCGGATCGCGCGGTGACGGCGGCACGACGATGTCGATGCCGCCCACGGCATCGATGATCCGCTCGAAGCCGGCGAAATCCACGCGGGCGTACCGATGGATCGGGATATCGAAGTTGGCCTCGATCGTTTCGGCCAAGAGCTGTGGTCCGCCGCCGGGTAGGCTCCGATCCAGCTCCCCGTGGACATGCGCGGTGTTGATCTTGCGTGCGCCGTGGCCGGGAATAGCGACATAGAGGTCGCGGGGGATCGACAGCATGGCGGCGCGTTTGGTCTGGGGATCGATGCGGACGACGATGATCGTATCTGCGCGTCGTGCCATGGTGGTACTGCCCTGGACGGCGCAATCGTCGGCGTCGAGCCCAATGAGGAGCACGTTCAAAGGCCCGTGATGGTCCCACACGTTGATCTCGACCCGGTCCGGGTTGCTCCCCGGCAGGGGCATCAGGAACGCTGGTCGGCGGCGCATCCCAGAGGGCGAGGCGTGGCCGTCGGTCAGCCGAAAGAGGGTGAAGGCGATCAGGGCTGCCACGGCTGCCAGCTCTGCCAGGATCAGAAGCAGCGCCACGGCCAACAAGAAACGGCCCACACGCTGATGCGGCGGGCGCGCAAGGGCAGGTACGGGCAGGGAACTCGTCTCGAGCGCCATCGGCTGGAGCTGAATTATAGCAGGCGCCCTGGCGGTCCTCTGCATGCCCCGACCGCCTCGTTGCCTCGCGGAGCCGTTCGGTTCCACAATCGCCACGTAAACCGGCTGTTGCGCCCGCCGGAACGACGGCCGCCACGAGATCTCTCGCCGCCTTGCCACGTGCTCGAAGGAGCTCCACATGCACACCATTCGGTACCAGCGCATCGTCTACCTCAGCCACGTGCTCGAGCCGGGCATGCCGCACTGGCCCGGCGATCCAGCGCTCAGCGCCGAGTTGGTGGCCTCGCTAGCGACCGACGGCTACCGGCTGCGCCGCGTTTCGTTCGGCGAACATGCCGGCACGCATCTCGTTGCCCGCTCGAGCTACGAGGAGGCTGGCTGGGGCATCGATGAGCTGGCAGCGGCCCGGCTCGTGCACCCGGCGGTGGTGATCGACGTCCAGGAGAAGGCCGCCTTGGCGAGCGACTATGCTCTGTCGGCCGATGATCTGCTTCGCTGGGAGGCTCGCCATGGGAAGGTCGAGGCCGGGGTGCTGGTGATCCTGCACACTGGCTGGCACCGTCGCTGGTCGGCGCCCCGTGACTACCTGGGTCTCGACGACTCTGGCGGCCTGCATTTCCCGGGCTTCGGCGAACAGGCGGCCTGCTTGTTGCTGGAACGTGGGGTCGCCGGGCTGGCAACCGACACCGCTGGCCTCGAAGTGGGGGCCGACCGCACCTATGCCGTCAGCCGCTTGGTGCTTGCCCACGATCGCCTGGTCGTCGAGAACCTGGCGCGCGTGGACGAGCTTCCGAGCCGCGGCGCCACCGTGGTGCTGGGCCCGTTGCGACTGCGTGGTGGGACGGGGGCGCCGGCTACTGTCCTGGCGTTGCTTCCCTGATGCCCGTCCCGCCAGGGCAGGCTAGGCGACGACAGCGGTGACAAGTTCTGCCCGCCAGGGCAGGCCCGGGGACGGCAGCAGTGACGAGTCCTGCCCGCCGGCACATGTGGCGCGCGGCCGACGATCGCGCTCCACACGGAGTGCCGGTAGAGGAGACGCTGGACTGCCTCCCGCGGACAACGCAGGCCCCGCCGTGGCGGTCCGGGATCAATCCCTCGCCGCTGCACCGCGCCATGGCGCAAGCTTGCTCAGCCCAGGTAGGTACAAGCCGTGCCGCTCGAGCGTCCCTTGGCCGGCCGCGTAGCGCATCCCATCGTTCCTGCAGGGCGAGCACTCGGCCGCGCCCCAGCCACGATCGGAGGAGGCCATGTCCAGGTCATCGATCGCCTCCGTAATCGGCCTGTCGGCTACTTGCCAGCTGCCACCGGCGTAGTGGACGAAGGTGCCCTCCGTCGTTGCCGCCCACCCTTCGCCGGCGCTCACCTTGTCGATGACCTTCCGCGCCTGCGTGGTCGGGCTGGGGACGCCTTCCCATGCGCCCTTGGGGTAGTGGAGAAACAGCCTGTCGGCAACCGCCCACCCTTCCATCGCAGCGACCATGCGGATAGCGCGGGTCCACGCCTCCGCCGCATCCGGGGGCGGCGTCACCACCTGCCACTCGCCGTCTTGGTAGTGGAGCATCGCCCCCGCTCGCCCACGATCCAGCCCTCCGACTCGGACACCATGTCCACATCGTACAAGGACCGCCAGCAGCCAGGGCAGGGCATCCCTTGGGCAAAGGGGCTCTGCTGTCCTTGTCAAGTGCCGTCGCGGTACGTCACGACGGCCGTTTGGCTGATTCTTACCCCCAACCTGCGTGACACCATGTCCAGAGCAAACAGCGTTACGGGCCAACCAGAGGACGTCCTTGGCCCTTCCAAGCACTGCCACGAGCCAGTGGCCAACGAGCGGCCCATTTGCGGGCGCCGGCGCCTGCCGGCTTGGTCGCTCGGCCACCACCGCCCCCGAGGGTCCAGCAAGGAGCAGCCCAGCGGCTGCCACGGTTGGGGTTACCAGAAATGCGCGCATCCGGCCCCTCCTTTCGGCTGCCATCCAACGGTCAGGAGATCGAAGCATACGTCCCCTCCTGGCCGCCGCCGGCGGCTGCCTTGCGGAGTAGGTCGCGCCTCCGTAGCGGCGGCCGCTTCTCGTACAGCACTGGCCAGCACTGTTTCCAAGTGGTTCGTCAGCGGGCGCCGGTCTGCCGGTCCGGTGTTGAGCGGCAGGGTATGCCCCGGAGCCCCGTATGGGCCAAGGGGCTCGGTCCGCTGGCTCCCCCATCCCATGGTGCGACGCCCCGACGCCGGCGCCGGCCGCATGGCGATGGACGTGGTCCAGCAAGGGTACCAGCAGCTCGTCGCTGCCGGAACAGCCGCTGACGTGACGCTCGGCAAGGCCCCTTGGGCGAAGCAGCCGGCACCGGTGCATCGCGCCCACTAGACTCCCTGCCTGGCAGGGTGGTATGCGAAGCCAGTGCCTTTACCTAGTGCTAAGCATCGGGAAAAGCTTCCCGTTGCTTCGCCGAGAGTCACACGGCTGCGCGGGGCGCAAACGCTGGCTCCAGGACTAGTCCGGGGCCAAGAAAGGGTACCGGTAGTCCCGGGGCGGGTCGAAGGTCTCCTTGATGGCTCGTGCCGCCACCCAGCGCACCAGGTTGAGGTACGAGCCGGCCTTGTCGTCGGTGCCGGACTTGCGGGCACCGCCGAAGGGTTGCTGGCCAACCACGGCACCGGTGGGCTTGTCGTTGATGTAGAAGTTGCCGGCGGCATTCTCCAGCGCCTCGGTCGCTTGGACGATCGCCCAGCGGTCGCGGGCAAACACGGAGCCGGTGAGGCCGTACGGTGACGTCTCGTCCACCAGGCGCAGCGTCTCGGGCCACTGCGCCTCGGGGTATACGTAGACGGCCAGCACTGGGCCGAAGATCTCCTCCTGCATGATCGCGTCCTTGGGGTCGCTGACCAACACTACCGTGGGCTCGATGAAGTAGCCCTCGGCGTCCGAGTAGCCACCCCCGGCAAGGATCTTGCAGGCCGGCGAGGAACGAGCCCGTTCGATGTGCGCAGTGATGTCGCGGAAGGCCTTGGCGTCGATGACGGCGTTCATGAAGTTCTGGAAATCGTCGACCGGGCCCACTCGTATCGTCGCCAATTCGGCCAGCATGCGGTCCCGGACCTCGGGCCAGAGGGTGTCCGGCACGTACATGCGCGAGGCGGCCGAGCACTTCTGGCCTTGGTACTCGAAGGCGCCCCGCACGGCGGCGGTCACCAGCGCCGCTACGTCGGCTGAGGGGTGGGCCACGATGAAGTCCTTGCCACCCGTCTCGCCTACGATTCTGGGATACGTCCGGTAGCGACCGATGTTGGCGCCGATGGTCTGCCACATGGTGTCGAAGGTGGCGACCGACCCGGTGAAGTGCAGCCCTGCGAAGTGCGAGGAGGCGAACACCGGATCTCCCACCTCCGCGCCACTGCCGGGCACGAAGTTAATGACGCCTGGCGGCAGACCCGCCTCTTCCAGAACACGGAACACGATGTAGTTCGAGAGCACGGCCGTCGAGGCCGGCTTCCAGATCACGGCATTGCCCATGATGGCCGGCGCAGTAGGTAGGTTGCCGCCAATCGAGGTGAAGTTGAAGGGCGGAACGGCGAAGACGAACCCCTCGAGGGGCCGATACTGCATCCGGTTCCAGGTGCCACGCGGCGACGCCGGCTGGTCCTCGTAGATCATCTGACCGTATGCCACGTTGAAGCGCCAGAAGTCGATGAGCTCGCACGCCGAATCGATTTCCGCCTGGAAGACGTTCTTGCTCTGGCCCAGCATCGTGGCAGCATTGGCCGTGTCGCGCCATGGCCCGGCGAGAAGGTCGGCCGCCTTCAGGAAAATGGCTGCCCGCGCCGCCCAGTCCATGCGACTCCACGTGCGGCGAGCCTCCAGGGCGGCATCGATGGCCAGTTGGACCTCGTCGGGCCCAGCGCGGTGGTATACGCCCAAGCAGTGCGAACGCTCATGCGGTGGACGGATCTCGACCGTCCGCCCACTCCGGATCTCCCGACCGCCAACGACCACCGGGATGTCAACCGACTCGCTCTTCATCTGGCGAAGGCGGGCCTGCAGGCTGGCCCGTTCGGGGGAACCGGGCGTGTACGGCCGGATCGGCTCGTTCTGGGGTACCGGAATGCGGATCTGCGTGTTGTTCATGTCATTCTCCCAGCCCGCGAGCGAGCTCCGAACACGGTGCCCGGAGCGTGATGGGTCGGGCGGCCGGTAGGGTACGCCGTGGCTGGCGGAATGTGAAGTTCGGTCGAAGGCGTCAGCTACCTTCGCCCTGCAGGACCTTGGCGCGCACCTCGTCGGGGGTAGTCTGCAAGGCAGCCAGTCGCTCCCGCCAGGCACGCATCCGGGGCAACGCTTCGGCCAGGTAGAGCTGGGCCACCTGTTCCTTGCGCTCACTCGCGGCGGCATCCTCGAGCATGAGCCAGCCGGTCACCACATGGACCGCCAGGTCCATCAGGTCCGCGGCATAGTAATCGATGATCGGCGGGTCTTGGCCGCGAAGCCGATCCGCCGACTCGTGCAGCCAGGCCGTGGCCTCTTCGAGCCCGCCGCGAACGTGGCGGAGCGCCTCCGGCACCGAGATGGCCGCCCGCTCGACGAGCCAATCGTCCAAGGCGTGGCCCAGCAGGCCGCCGATGGCCGCCACAACCTGCAACTGACTCGTGCCTTCGTAAATGCTCGTCACCCGCATCTCACGCGCCAGTCGCTGGACCGCGAACTCGCGCATGTAGCCCGCGCCGCCGTGGACCTGCACCGCCTGATAGCAGACGCGGTTGCCCATCTCGGTGGCGTGATACTTGGCCATCGGGGTTAGCAGACCCGCCAGGCGTTCGGCCTGCTTGAGTCGCTCCCGGCCGTCCGAGGGCAAGGTGCCCCGCTCCTTCCGACGCTCGAGGGCCTTGTGTTGGTCGACCCACCGGCCGGCTTCGTACGCCAAGGCCCGCATAGCCTCGATTTCACACCGCATGGTGAGGAGCATCCGGTACACCGCCGGCAGTTCCAGGATCGGCCGGCCGAATTGGACGCGCTTCTCCGCATAGTGCAGCGCCTCGCGGTAGGCTGCCTCGGCAATGCCGACGGCCTGGGCCGACACCGCAAGCCGGGCACCATTCATCATGCTCATGGCGTAGCGGATGAGCCCAAAGCGCTGCCGCCCAATCAGCCGGGCGGGTGTGTCTCGGAACTCGATCTCGCACGTCGGCGAGGCCGTCAGACCCATCTTGTGCTCGAGCCGACGCACATGCACCGACTCGTCGGCCTCGACAGCGAACAAGGACAGGCCGCGGGCATCCGCGGAGTCGGGCTCCGAGCGCGCCAACACCACCAGCACGTCGGCACCGCCGTTGGTGATGAAGCGCTTGACCCCGCGCAGACGCCACATGCCACTGCTGGCATCGAAAGTGGCCCGGGTTCGGACGGCGCCCAGATCGGAACCGGCATCCGGCTCCGTCAGCACCATTGCGCCGGTGGCCTCCCCGCGGGCGAAGCGAGGCAGCAAGCGATCCTTGGTGGCCGGATCCCCGTACTCGGCAATCGTCGCCGAGACCTCTTGCAGCCCGAAGAGCGTCATCAACCCAGCATCAGCGCGCGACACCACCTCGATCATCATCTCGTAGACCGTTTCCGGCAGGTTCAGGCCGCCAACCTCCCGCGGCAGCATGGCGCCCATGAGCTCTGCCTGCCGCAGGACGGCCAGGGCTTCCTGGCTGGCCTGCGCGTAGACGACACGGCCATCGACGATGCGGCAACCCTCTTCGGCAGCCTCGGCCGCCCGAGGGGCGATGCAGTTGGCAGCGATGTCGCCCAGCAGGGTCAGCAGCCGGCGGTAGTTGTCGATGGCATCGGCATAGTGACGCGGGGCGTCGGGGTACTCCGAGGCGTAGCGATAGTCTGCCTCCAGGACAGCGACGGCCTCGGACAGGTCGATCTTGTCCAGGTAGCGAACCAGGTCCGGATTGTCCAGGTAGAAGTTCTCAGCCATGTTGGCTCCCAGCGGCGCGGCCGGCCTGTTCGCGGTAGGCTTTGATCATTTCCGGCACCACCGTCCGGTAGTCGGCCACGATGCGGAAGTGGGCGATCTGGAAGATCGGAGCATGGGGGTCGGTGTTGATGGCCACGATGGTGTTCGCTTCGTCCATGCCCGCCAGGTGCTGCACCGCTCCGGAGATGCCAACGGCGATGTACAGCCGCGGTCGGACTGTGGTGCCGGTCTGGCCTACCTGGTGCTCGGCAGAAATCCAGCCCGCGTCCACGGCCGCCCGACTGGCGCCCACCTCGCCGCCCAGGACGTCCGCCAGTTCGCGCAGCAGGGCGAACCCCTCAGCGCCGCCGACGCCAGCGCCACCGGCCACAATGACGTGTGCTCGCTTGAGATCGACGCTCGGTAGCCGGATGTCGCGCCGCACGATGCGCAGGGCCAGGTCCCTGTCGTCGAGCTGCACCCGGACCTGCTCCACCGTTCCGGAGCGCAGCGGATCCGGCGCCGGCAGCGGCATCACGCCCTCCCGAACGGTGGCCATCTGGGGGTGCATCTCGGGGTTGACGATGGTGGCAATCACGTTGCCACCAAAGGCCGGTCGAATCTGAAAGAGCAGATCTCGATAGACCCGGTCGCGAGTCTCGAGATCCGAAATCCGCAGGCCCGTGCAGTCCGCGGTCAGGCCGGCCCGGCAGGCGCTGGCGACCCGTGGCGCGAGATCGCGACCGACAGGCGTGGCACCGAACAGCAGGATGTACGGCCGACGCGAGCGCACCAGCTCGATGGCGATGCGGGCGTAAGGCAGAGTCCGGTAGACGGCGAGCTCGGGATGCTCCGCGGCCAGCACATGATCGGCGCCGCTCTGGATTGCTGCCTCGGCCAGGGGTGTGGTGTCTGCCCCGCACACCAGGGCCGTCACACGGCTCCCGAGCTGGTCCGCGAGCTCGCGCGCCTTGCCGAGCAGTTCCAGGCTGACCGGCGCCGGCTTGCCGCCGTCCTGCTCGACGAATACCCATACGTCCCGACCGTCTGTCATTCTCTCTCCCATGGTGCCCGCCGCGTCTAAAGGATGTACTCGGCCACCAACTCGCCGATCAGCCGCTGGATGTCGGCGGGCGTGGGAGTCACCTCCGTCGAACCCCGACCCTGCAGGACGACGTAGTCCACGCGCGCCACCTTGGTTGGCGAGCCAGCCAGGCCGATGCGGCTTTCCTCGGCATCGACGTCGGCAGCACTCCAAACCGGGATGCGCAGCCCCCGCTGGGCCAGAAAGTCGTCGAGCTCCGCATCGGACCGGAACTCGGGCCACTGACGCCGCAGGGGCTCATACTCCAGCGGGGTCGCCGCAAGCTTGTGGCTGAGCAGACGGCGCGCCGAGGGTGGCCTCACCTGTACGCCAGCTCCCGCCACGGTGAGGAGACACGGCAAGCGGCATTCCACGACCTCGATGCCGAGCGGCAGGGCGCGGCGCACCAAGATCGTCTGTGGCTGCAAACTCTCGATGGCTTCGACATAAGTGACTTGCGGTAGGTCCAGCTTCTCGGCCAGTTGTGGACCCACCTGAGCCGTGTCGCCGTCGATCGCCTGACGCCCGCAGAACACCAGGTCAAAGCGGCCGAGCTTGCGTACGGCGCAGGCCAGAAGATAGGACGTGGCGAGGGTGTCCGAGCCGGCCGCCTTCCGATCGGTGAGCAGCACGCCGCCGTCGGCGCCCCGATAGAGCGCTTCCCGCAGCACTTCGGCAGCCTGAGGCGGCCCCATCGTTAGAACTGTCACCCGGCCCCCGTGCTCATCCCGCACGCGCAGCGCTAGCTCCAGTGCCGCGAGGTCATCCGGGTTGAAGATGGCCGGCAAGGCCGCCCGATTCAGCGTGCCGTCGGCCTTCATGGCATTGGCTGTGACCCGAGCCGTGTCGGGAACCTGCTTGGCAAGCACAATCATGTCATAGGGCATCGGACAACCTCGAAGGGAGCGCCTTGGCCAGTATCGGACCCTCGGTCGCGACCGGCGGCTGAACATACCGTTGCCGGGGTGCGCCGTCAAACCGGGGCCACCGGTGGGCGGGGTTATCGCCGCTCGCCCGCCGCAGTGGCATGCGTCTGGTGGGCGTGGCTACCGCGGCTGACCTGCCCGCAGGCGTCTGGTCGGCATGGTTACCGCCGCTGGCCTGCCGCACTGGCACGCGTCTGGTCGGCATGGTTACCGCCGCTGGCCTGCCGTGCCGGCAAATGCCTGCTCGGCATCGCCACTACCGCTGACCCCGGGCGCTGGCAAGCGTCCGTCAGGCCTGGCTACGGCTCCAGCTCGTAATCGTAGCTGACGGCGACTCCCGGGCGCAGGGTGTTCACCACCGAGCAGTACTTGTCCATGGACAGCTCCAGGGCCCGCTCGACGGCAGTCGCCGGAATGGCGCCCCCAACGCGAAAGTGGATGTGAATGGCGGTGAAGGTGTATGGCGGATCGGCTAGCTGCTGGCCGGTGCACTCCGTCTCCAGACTAACCAGCGGATGGCGGCCTTTGCGCAGGATCTCCACGACGTCGACCATCGGACAAGCCGCGGCAGCGATGAGCAGCAGATCGGACGGCTTGATGCCCTGCCATGCTGGTTCCTTGTCACGCCAGGTGGCGAGGGCCACCGTTCGTCCACCGGAGTCGGCGCCGATCATCAAACGATCGGCGATCCAGCGCACAGCGACGCGCGACACGACAGTTGGCTCCACCGCGATTCTCCTTGGCTGCGCCTTCCCCGGCCTTGGGGCGGGTGGTATAATGATAATCAGTCCGAAGTAGGTCCGGGTAGGCGGGCGCTGTACGCCCGGCGCCGCGCGGCATTATCGGGCGACAGCGCCGCGAAAGGGAGCGTGACATGATGCGCCGCGTCGTTCGTTTGTGGACTGCTCTCCTTCCCGTTCTCGCCTTTCTGACCGCCATGCTGGCCATGGCCGCCGCCGAATCGCCGCGCCTGGCCGGTGCGCCTGCTCTTGCGCCCACGGCCACCTCCGCTGCCCCCAGCCAGTGCCTCGCCGGCCTTCAGAAGTGGGCCGTCCCTGAGGTAGTAGAACTGGGCAAGGACGTGGATGTCACATTGGTGATCACCGGCGATTGTCCTGCCAGCGGCATGCCGATTGATCTGGTGCTGCTGGTCGATGTCTCGAACTCCATGTCGAAGGGCGGCCTCGGCCCGGGGATAGCCACGCCTACGCGGCCCGGCCCGCCTGAGACGCCTGGCACGCCCACCCGCGAACCTGGCCCCGGGCCGCAGCCGACCGAAGATCCCAGGCTGGGCGGCGAGCCGCCGTTCTGCCATCCCGAGCGGGCCACCCCAACTCCAACGCGTCGCTGGTATTGGTGGACGCCGACACCGGCGCCGATCCCCACCCGCAGCATTGAGGAGCTGGAGCCATCGGGCACCGAGGACCAGATTCGGGAGGTGGAACGTTGGGTGAGCGACTTCCTAGGCTTGCCGGAGATCGAGCGCGACATGAAGAGCGACCGGCTGCGCATCGGGGTGGTGGCGTTTGACCAGCGGCCGGTCAACACGGTAGCGCTCACCAATGAGCCCAGTCGCGTTCTGAATGGCGTGACCAGGGCCCGCGGCGGGGACATCACGCGCATCAACAACGGTCTGCGCGAGGCGCTGCGGGTGTTGTCGGGCACGGGCAGCCGTCCCGACACCGAGCGGGTCAAGGCCCTCATGATCCTGTCGGACTTCCAGTTCTGCGATGCCGACATGCGGTTCCGCATCGAGCCGGGCGTGCACGTGCTGGCGGTGGGCTTCGGGGTGCGCAACTTCGACCGACCAAGGTTGCACCAGCTGGCGACCGATGCAGCCTATGTCAGCGAGCGGCATGCCATGACGCCCATTCAGCAGGCCTATGTGAACCGCTTGTCGCGGGCCAGCTCGGTGTTCTTCGCTGGCCTTACCGTTCGCGACGAATTGACGGACACCATGAGTCTCATCGGTGGCTCGGTGAACCCGCCCACGGTGACCATCAGCGGGCAAGTGCTGGAGTGGCAGTTGCCGGAGCCGTACGTGCCGGCGACGCTCACCTTCGCGGTTCAGCCACTGGCAGTGGGACGGCAGCTCATCAGCAAGCAAGCGGAAGCGCTGTGGAGCGACTCGAAGGGGCTGGTAGGCCGGGGCCTCTTCCCGCCAGTCTGGGTGGAGGTCATTGCCCACACGCCAACGGCCACGGCCACACCCACCAGCACGCCCACCGAAACCCCCTCGCCGACGCCAACCTGGACCGCCACTCCGCGACCGATCGATCGCTACCTGCCGTACCTGCTGCGTCTCTGGCCGCCGGTCACGCCCACGCTGACGCCGACGCCGGCACCCACCAAGTGCGTACCGGAGGTTCAGACGGTGGACGTGGCTCTCCTGGTGGACACGTCGACCAGCATGAACGACCCGACGCCGGGTGGCCGACTCGCCAAACTGCAAGCGGCGATCGAGGCCAGCATCGCCCTCGTCGATCTGCTGAAAGCAGACGACCAGGTCGCGGTGATCGGTTTCAACAGCACGGCGACGACGGCGGCCCACCTGACGGCGGACAAGGATGCAGTGCGGACGGCGTTGCGGCGGCTGCCCGAGACCCAGAAGACCGGCACGCGCATCGACCTGGGCTTGGAGGCGGCCGAGGCGGAGCTGGTGGGCCCGCGGCATCGGACGGAGAACAACCGGTCCATCGTGCTGGTGACGGACGGTCGACAAGTCGGACCACCGGGCAACGATCATGTCGTGGCCGTCGGTGACCGGATTCGGGCCTCCGGTATCAACGTGGTGACGATTGGCTTGGGTGACGACGTCGACGAGGAGCTGTTGAAGCGCCTGGCCAGCCTGCCGGAATACTACTTCCCGGCGCCTGGCGCCGAGGACTTGCTGGACTTGTACCGGCGCATCGCCCGCTTCATCCCCTGTCCATGACGGTGCGAGGGTAGCCGGACGGCCGGATGAGCGAGCCCGGGGTGGCAGGGAGCGACCTCGACCAGATCGCCGAGCCTGGGGCGGGAGCGAGCGACCTTGACCAGATCGCCGAGGCCGTGTTGCGGCGCCTGGAGGCCAAGCACGCCCAACGGGAGCTGGTGCTGCAGACCAGTCGGCGGCTGGTGCAGTGCGCCGCGCGTTCCATTCGGGCCATCCATCGCGGCGAGTGGAGTGCGGCATCGGCGCTCTTGGCGGAGGGCGAGGCGCTCCTGGCCGACATGCACCAGGCGGCGGGGGATCACGCCGACCTGGCCGCTGCCGGCTACCTCATCGACGCCCAGAAGGAGTACGCCGAGGCTCGTCTCACCTGGGCCCTCTTGCGTTCCGAGCCACTGCCGGCGCCTGACGATCTGGGTGTGGCGGATGCGGCCTGGCTGAACGGCCTTGGGGAAGCAGCAGCCGAGTTGCGTCGTGCGGTCTTGGACGGCCTCCGACGGGGCGAGGTCTCGGGTGCGGAGGCCCTCTTGGCGCGGATGGATGAGATCTATGCGTTCCTAAGCACGGTGGACTTCCCGAGCGCCATCACCGGTGACATCCGCCGCACCAACGACATGGTGCGCGGCGTGGTCGAGCGAACGCGGGGCGACCTCACCATGGCCGTCCGGCAGGAGGAGTTGCGGCGCGCCGTCGACCGTTTCGAGGCACGGCTGGCGGCAGGCAAGTTGTCGGACGACAGCGGCGTGCCGGCCTGAGCTGCGGCGGCTCGCCATGTCTGCGTTTCTGGACGAAGCCGAGATTGTGGTGCGCGGCGGCGACGGCGGCAACGGCGCCGTTGCCTTCCGCCGCGAGAAGTTCGTGCCGCGTGGTGGCCCCAGTGGTGGCCACGGTGGTGCCGGCGGCGACGTGGTGCTGGAAGCCGATCTGGGCACCAATACCCTGTATCCGCTTCTGCTGGCGCGGCATTTCCGCGCTGGCCGCGGCGGCCACGGCGGCGGTGGGGAGAAGCATGGCCGCCGTGGCGGCGATGTCGTGGTCCGCGTGCCGGTGGGCACCGTAGTGACCGATGCCGAGAGCGGCGAGCTCCTGGCCGACCTTGTCCGTCCCGGCGAGAAGGTGGTTGTGGCGCGCGGCGGCCGTGGCGGGCGAGGTAATTCGGCCTTCAAGAGCCCGACGCAGCAGGCGCCGCGCTTCGCCGAGAAAGGCGAGCCCGGGCAGGAGCGCCGGCTACGCCTAGAACTGAAGGTGCTGGCGGACGTGGGGATCATCGGCATGCCCAATGCCGGCAAGAGCACGCTGCTGGCGCGCATCAGTGCCGCCCACCCGAAGATCGCCGACTACCCATTCACCACCCTGGCACCGACGCTGGGCGTGGTGGAGGTGGGAACCGAGCGCCTGGTGTTCGCGGACGTGCCGGGGCTGATCGTCGGCGCCAGCCAGGGGGCCGGTCTGGGGGATCGCTTCCTGCGGCACATTGAGCGCACCCGGGTGCTGGTGCACCTCCTGGATGGCTCCCGGGACGATCCGGTGGGCGACTACAGGGCCGTCCAGGCCGAGCTGGCGGCTTACGATGCCGATCTCGTGCGCCGCCCCCAGGTGATGGCCTTCAACAAGATCGACCTACCGGGGGTGCGCGAACGCTGGCCGGCAGTCGAGGCTCGGCTGCGAGCGGACGGCCAGGCCGATTGTCTGGCGATCAGTGCAGCGAAGGGGGAGAACCTCGAGCGTCTGCTGGAGCGGGTGGCGGCGTTGCTGGCGACCGCTGACGCCGAGGTGCGTGCGCCGGCGAGCCTGCCAGTCCTGCGACCGGTGGCGATGGACGAGAATGCCTTTCGGGTGGAGCGGCTGCCGGAGGGCGGATACCGAGTGAGCGGCCCGCGCATCGAACGAGCGGCAGCGATGACCGACTGGTCGAGCGAGCCGGCCATCGCACGCTTTGGGCGGGTCATCGAGGCCATGGGCGTGGCCGATGCCCTGCGCGCAGCCGGCGTGCGCGAGGGAGACACGGTGCACATCGGGAAGGTCGAACTGGAATGGTCGGACTGACCGGCGTGCGACGCGGGCTCCGGTGGCGGAGGCGATGCCGGTGAAGCCCACCTGGACCGGCGACATCGGTGTCTTCGGTGGCACCTTCGATCCGGTGCACGTGGGGCACCTGGTGGCGGCCACTGAGGCACTCCATGCGCTTGCTCTGGAGGCGGTACTGTTCGTACCGGCCGCCGATCCGCCTCACAAACGCACGAGGGCCAAGACGACGTCCGACCATCGCATTGCCATGCTGGCCTTGGCCATCGCCGGGAATGAGCGTCTGGCCATTAGCCGGGTCGACGTCGATCGGCCCGGTCCCCACTACACCGTGGATATGCTCGCCCAGCTGCGCGACGAGCATCCTCAGGCGAGGCTGCACTTCCTGATGGGCAGCGACTCTCTGGCCGAGCTCGCGACTTGGCACGAGCCGCAGCGCCTGCCCCAGTTGGCCTGCCTGGTGGTCCTGAACCGGCCCGGAGAACCGCCTGATCTGGTCACCCTGGAGGCGGTCATCCCGGGCTTGCGGAGTGCTCTGCGCGTCGTCGCCATGCCGCCCATCGGCATCTCCGGCACGGATTTGCGCCAGCGGGTGGTCGACGGCCGGCCGATTCGCTACCAGGTCGCGGAGTCGGTGCGTTCCTACATCGAGCGCCACGGTCTCTACCACGAGGCCCCAACGGCCGCTCGGCCAGCGCCCACGTTGCTGACGGGCGCACTGCCTGCCGCGCCGCGCCTTCCGCTGCCGATGGCCGAACTGCTGATTGCCACCACGAACGCCGGAAAACTGGCCGAGTTGGCCGCTCTCGCCGAGGGGCTGGCGGAACGCATCCGCACGCCTTCCGATCTCGGCTTGGCGCTTCGTGTCGCGGAAGAGGGGACGACGTGGTGGGAGCATGCCCTGGCCAAGGCCAAGGCCTATGCCCAAGCGAGCGGTCTGCCGGCGCTGGCCGACGACTCGGGGCTGGAGGTCGACGCCCTGGGCGGCCAGCCAGGTTTGCAGTCGGCGCGCTGGCTCCAGGGGAGCGACGCCGAGCGCTGGCGCAGCCTCTTGGCGCGGATGCGCGATGTGCCCTGGGAGAAGCGGACGGCGCGCTACACGTCGGCGACGGCCATCGCATGGCCGGACGGCCATGCCGAGTGCGCGCAAGGTTCCGTCGAAGGCCGAATCGCCTGGGCGCCGCGCGGGAAGGGCGGCTTCGGCTACGATCCCGTCTTCCTGGTCGAGGACGCCGGCTACGGTGGTCACGTATCCATGGCCGAGCTGCCCATGGCCGAGAAGAACTTTGTCAGCCACCGGGGCAGGGCGGTGCGGCGTCTTCTCGCCGCACTCGCGGGGAATCCGAGTCAGAGGCCGTAGTCACGCTGTCACCGTCTATCTTGGAGCGCGACGCGGCGTTATCGTAAGATGAGGCCCGCGTCCCCGCTGGCCGCAGGTGCGTCCACTCTCATGATCGAATCGCACACCGGCCGCGACGGGCGCGGATCCAAGTCCCAGGTGTTTCACCGGAGGAGCAGCAATATGGTACGTCCGCTGAGATTGCTCTGGATTGCACTCATCCCTCTCTTTGTTGTCGTGGTGGCGTTGTTCACCCTTTCGGAGAGCAGCCCGACGGCCGCGCAGGCCCGGCCAACGGCGACGGCCATGCCGAGCAGTTGCCTGACGGAGCTGCAGAAGTGGGTGGACCCGGAAGTGATTCCCCTGGGCGACAGCTCGCAGGTGACCCTCGTCGTCAGTGGTACCTGCGCTGCCTGGGGTGGGCCCATCGACCTGGTGCTCCTGGCTGACATCTCCAACTCGATGACCAAGTACAAGCAGGGCAGTCTGCCGACCACGATTCCAACCCGCCCCGAACCGACGTCGACAGGTGAGCGGCCGACGCCTACGCCGCCGACGGGGAACGAACCAACGCCTGGCAGCGGGGCGCCAGAAGGCGAGCCGCCTTTCTGCAATCCGGTGCGGGGGAATGAACCGTCGCCCACGCCCACCCGCCGACCCGGCTGGCGACCAACGCCGACGCCGATGCCACCGGTCTTCTCAACGCCGGACATCAACGAGCTGGAGCCGGCCGGCGATGCCGATCGCATCCGGGATGTTCAGAAGTGGATTGGCGATTTCCTCGGCGACCTTAACATCGAGCGCGACATGGCAGCAGACCGGCTGCGAGTCGGTTTGGTGGCCTTCGACGAGCGCGTGCAGGTCTCGGTGGCCCTGTCGAGCGAACGTAACAAAGTGTCGACCGGCGTCAACCGCCTGCGCGGTGGCAGCATCACCCGGATCAACACCGGCATGCGCGAGGCGGTTCGCGTTCTGAAGGGCACCGGTGCTCGTCCTGACCCGCGCACGAAAGTGATCATCATCCTGTCGGATTTCCAGTTCTGCGCCAAGGACATGCGCAACCTGGGCGTCGACAAGGATACCCACGTGTTCACCGTCGGCTTCGGCGTGCGGGACTACGACCGCCGCAAGCTCTCCGAGCTGGCCAGCCAGGGGGCGTATGTCAGCGAGCGCGGCTCGATGAAGCCGTTTCTCGATGCCTACACCAAGCAGCTGGCCAAGGGAGAGCCCGTGTCCATCGCTTCGCTCCTCGTTCGGGATGTCTTGACCGATACGATGCAGCTGGATGCCGGCTCGATCACGCCGCCGAACGTGACGGTGACCGGGCAGCAGATGGAGTGGAAGTTCGAGCCGCCGACCCTGCCCGTAACCCTCACCTACCGCGTCCAGCCCCAGGCGGCAGGTTTGTGGCCGGTCAGCGTCAGCGCCGGGATTCAGTACGTGGATAGCCGATCGGCGATCGGCTCGGGCTGGTTCCCGCCGGTAGAGATCGAGGTGTTGCCGCCAACGGCAACACCCACCGCCACGCCAACGGCATCGCCCACTCCGACCGACACGCCCACGCCGCTGCCCACCGAAACGCCGGCCCCCCGGGCCAAGTACTTGCCGATCCTGTTCCGCAATTGGCCGCCGGAACCGACGGCCACACCGGCGCCGACGAAGTGCGTGCCAGAAGCGCAGCTTCTGAGCGTTGCCTTGGCGATTGACACATCGACCAGCATGAGTGAAAAGACGCCGGGACAAACGCAGAGCAAGCTGGAGGCGGCGATCGAGGCAGCGCAAGAATTCGTGAATCAGCTCAAGGACGTCGATCGGGTCGCGATCGTGGGCTTCAACAATGCCGCCCACGTCGAGACATCCTTGACGAGCGATCGCGGCCAGATCGCAGCGGCGCTGCGGGCCTTGCCGAGTCGGCAAGCGGTTGGCACGCGCATCGACCTCGGTCTTCGCGCCGCCTACGATGAGCTGACGCGGTCACCACAGAGCGGCCGGGTCCGGGCCATCGTGCTCTTGACCGACGGTCGCCAGATTGGCGATCCCAACGACGTGGCCGCCGCGGCCAGGCAGGCAAGGGATGCTGGCATCACCGTGGTCACCATTGGCTTGGGTGGCGATGTGGACAGCGACTTGCTGCGCGGCATCGCCGATCTGTACTACGAGGCGCCGGGCTCGGAGGAGTTGCTGCGGATCTACCGCGAGGTGGCCCGCTACATCCCATGTCCAGGCGAGCCATGAGCTTACGGGGCGTTTGAGGCCGGCTGCGCTGGCATCCACTCCGACCGGGCCGTCCAGGGTGACGGCCCGGTCCTTTCACGGCTGATGGTTGGCGATCAGACGAGGGGCCAGGGCACGGCGCGCCGCTCGCGATCGAGGCACGGATAGCGGGCCCTCTGCAGCAAGCCGAGCGTGCGGTGGCGCAGCGCCTCCACTTCGGCAGCCGATAGCAGTCTGCCTAGGCGCCGGCGCAGGGCCGAGCCCTCCTGATCCAGGGCGGCCAGTAGACGCCGCAGGTCGCGCTGCACGTGGGGCGGTAGCGGTTCGCCGGCCAGCTCCCAGATCACCGTCCGGAGCTTCCATTCGACGTGGAAGGTTAGGCCGTGGTCGATGAGCCAGATGTCACCTTGCGGATCCCGCAGAACGTGCCCGCTCTTGCGGTCGGCATTGTTGGCCACGACATCGAAGGCCACGATGCGCTCCACTACGCGGGGCGCAAGATCGTCCATGACCAGGTAATGGGTCGCAGGGTCGTGCGGGACGAACGCCTGGACCGCGCCAAGTCCGAGCGGACCGCGCCGCAACACCGTTGGCGGTACGAGATGCCAGCCGAGAGCCTGGCTCAGGTGGTAGGCGGCAACCTCACGCTGGCATAAGCTGCCGCGCGGGAAGTCCCAGAGCGGGCGCTCGCCGGAGCGGGGCTTGTAGACGGCTTCGAGGCTCCGCTGGCGGTGGTGCACCCGGACGAGCAGGGTGGCGTTGGAGCTCCAGGGAACGTAGGCGGCGAGTTCGAGGGTGCCCCGTCGAAGAATCGCGAGGACGGTCGTTGCCGGCAGCATCGCCTCGGCGTCAGGAGTCACCCTACTCGCGTGTCTGCCTTGCGGGCCCCCGACCGGGGAGGTTCCCGTTGCCATCGCCTGTGACGCCTGCCGCCGCTATGACCAACTCCTATGCGGGTGGCCAGGCGTTATGACCGTTCCGACGAACGCAGAAGTGACCGTCCGGATCGATCGGCTCCCCGCAGAGGTCGCAAAGCGGGCGGCCCTGGGCGACCACGGCGGCCGCCTGGCGGGCCATGGTAAGCATCTGCTCGTAGGTAGCCACAAATCGCGCTCGCATGGCCGACGGTTGGCCGTGGCCCTCGTGCGCGATCAGCACGATGACGTGGCGCTCCTCGTCAACCCCGATGCCCATCTGGCCTACCCGGAACTTGGCATCCAGGGGTTCAATGAGCGCCATGTCCATCTGCAGCGGCTGGACATGGCGGGCGTATTCGGGATCGTGGCGCTGCAAGGCGGCGAGTAGGCGCTCGATGCTCTCCGCCAGGGCCGCGGCTTGCTCCTTCTCGATGGTCAGCGTCAGCACTTCCTGCCCGGCAGCCGCCTGCAGGTAGAAGGTCCGGTGACCGGGCGGGCCCTCGGCGCCCACGGTGATGAACGACACCGGGTCTAGGTCGAAATCGTACTCGGCAGCCATCGACGCTCAGGGCGTGGCGGGTTTGCCAGCCGCTCCCGGCTTGTGGCTGCTGGGGGTGGGTGGCGGGGGAAGAGCTCCCGTCTCGTTCAGGAGCAGCAGTCGAGGACCCTGGGCAGTTACCTGCAACACGCTCAGCGATGCCGGGTCGATTTCCAACCGACGGTACAAGTCCAGGGGTATGCCGACGTAGTGGGCCACGATCGTCTTGATCACGTCGGCGTGAGAAACGATGGCCACGACTCCCTCGGGCCAGGCGGCGACGATGGCCTCGACCGCCGCCACCGATCGACGTTGCACCGCGGCGATGTGTTCCCCGTTCGGCAGGCAGGTGCCGCTCGGATAGACGCGCAGATGAGCCCACAATGGGTCGGCCTGGAGCTCCTCCAGGCGGCGGCCCGTCCAGCTGCCGCAATCCACCTCCCCCAGGTTCGGCTCCTCGTGGATGGTCAGGTGCCGCGACTCGGCGAGATAGGCCGCGGTCTCGAGGGTGCGCTGCAGGGGGCTCGAAAAGACGGCGTCGATGGGATACTGATCCAGCCGCTGGGCCAATGCCCGAGCTGCGGCGTGGCCTTCGGCATTGAGACCCACCCCGGGCGTCCAGCCCGCCAACCGGTCGTTCAGCCAGTCGTTGTGGGCGTGACGGATGAGGAGCAGTTGGGTCATCGCGTGGCCAGGGGCTTCGAGGGGGTCGCGGGACGAGCGCTAGTATAGCACAGCCAGGATGGCTGTCTGGCGAGTCGCTCTGCCCGGGAAATGCCTTTGACACTCCCATGGGCTGCGCTACACTTGGCGCCAGCCTGGTTTGCCCGTGTCCGTGGGCAGGCACAGGATTCGAGAAACGATGGCCGATCGTGTCGCCTCTGACGTCGCTACGGTGGTTGCTCGGCTGCAGGAATTGGCCCGAGCACGTGGTAGGCTGGTCACCGACGATATCGCAGACGCGATTGAGGCGAGTGGGCTTTCGGACGATCAGGTCGAAGAAGTATACGCCCGGCTGGCGAGAGCCGGCGTCGATGTCGAGCTGGGCGATCCCGACGCTGACGTGACGGTGCTGGCCAGCCGGCCGTCGGCGTCTGCCCTGGTGGGGCAACCGCGCCCTCCCGCTGCCGAAGAGACCGACGACATCGTGGCGCTCTACCTGCGGGAGATCGGCGCCATCCCGCTGCTCAGCGCCGAGGAGGAGATCGCGCTTGCTCGGGCCTACGAGCAAGGCGGTGTGGCCGAGAGCATGTTGGCCGATCCAGATGCGCTGCAGCAACTGGAAGAGTCGGAAGTGCGGCAGCTGCAGCGGCGGGTAGCGGAAGGCCGACGGGCTCGCGAGCGCCTGATTCGAGCCAACAGCCGCCTGGTGGTCCATGTGGCCAAGCGCTACATGAACCACGGTCTGCCGCTCTTGGACCTCGTCCAGGAAGGCAGTCTGGGCTTGATTCGGGCCGTCGAGAAGTACGACTTCCGCCGCGGCTACCGCTTCAGCACGTACGCCACCTGGTGGATTCGGCAGTCCATCATCCGCGCCCTAGCTGACCAGGCGCGCACCATCCGAGTACCCGTTCACATGACCGAGCTCATCGCCAAGGTCATGGGGGCATCCCGTCGTTTGGAACAAGAGCTGGGGCGTGAGCCGACGGTCGAGGAGATCGCCGAAGAGCTCAGCTTGCCACCGCGACGAGTCGTTCGGATCCTGGAGATCGCCCGGCGGCCGTTGTCGCTGGACATGAATGTTGGCCAGGAGGCCGATTCGGAGTTGGTGGACCTCATCGCCGACGACGGATCACCCGAGCCCACGGAGCTGGCCGGCCACGAGTTGTTGCGTGAGGAACTCGGTGAGCTGTTGAAGGGCCTCTCGAAGCGCGAGGCGCAGGTACTGCAGCTGCGCTACGGCCTGGTGGACGGTCGCCAGCATACCCTCGAAGAAGTCGGGGACGCACTGGGAGTGACGCGCGAACGAATCCGCCAGATCGAAACCAAGGCGATTCGACGACTGCGCCACCCCACGCGCAGTCGCAAGCTACGCGACTACCTGCGCTAGCGTTGCCCGCAACGAAGGCGAGGCCACCCGCGGCGCGTGCCGCGGTCCGGGCAGCGGGCGCGTGCTGATCGTCCCCAAGGCGAGGCTTCGCGCGGCGTGCAGCACCGCACGGCGGCCGCAGCGCGCTGTCCGTCCTGCCGACGAGGTTCGCCGCGGCGCGTGCCGCCGCACTGTTCCTTCGTTCGCCCAGGGCCATTCCCAGGCCGACCGCTCACCACTTCGTTCGGGGCGGTTCTCGGACCGAACGTCTCCCATTTGGCCCCGGGGTCACCCCCAGGCTGGCCGCTCGGAACGGCCTATTTGCGGTAGTCGTAGAAGCCCAGGCCAGCCTTGCGCCCGTACCGCCCGGCGGTCACCATTCGTCGCAGCAACGGCGGGGCGGCGTAGCGCGCATCGCGTGTTTCGCCAAACATGGCATCGGCGATGAAGAGCATGGTATCGAGCCCAACGAAGTCCATCAGCTCGAACGGCCCCATCGGATGGTTCATGCCCAGCTTCATCGCGGTATCGATGTCTTCCTTGCTCGCCACGCCTTGCTCCAAAGCGCGGATGGCATCCAAGGCGTACGGGACGAAGAGCAGGTTGACGATGAAGCCCGGGTTGTCCTTGGCAGCGACAACGATCGTTTTGCCCAATGCCTCGCCGAGTCGGCGAGCGGTAGCCAGGGTCTCCTGGCTGGTCTGCAGTCCCAGCACCAGCTCGAGCAGCGGCATCACCGGCACCGGGTTGAAGAAATGCATGCCGATGACTCTGTCTGGCCGCCGGGTAGCCGCAGCCAGGCTGGTGATGGACAGCGATGAGGTGTTGGAGGCCAGAATGGCATGGGGTGGCGTCAGCTGATCGAGCTTGCTGAACACCTCCGTCTTGAGGCCCAGATTCTCGATGACCGCCTCGATCACCAGATCGCAGTCTGCCATGTCGTCATAGGCCGTCGTCCCTTGGATGCGTGCCAGCGTCGCCGCATGCTCCTCCGCGCTCAGCTTGCCACGCTCTAGGGCGCGGTCGAGTGACTTCTTGATGAGCGCCGAGCCATGGGCGACGAGGTCGTCTGAAATCTCGCGGAAGACCACCGTAAGGCCCTTGCGGGCGCACACCTCGACGATGCCTGCCCCCATCAGTCCGCAACCGACAACGCCAACCTTTTGGATGGAGATGCTGTGTTCTGTCGCCATGGCGCTATGGTAACAGGCGTGATCCCGACGTCAAGTGCCGACCCTCACGGGCCGTCGCGTCATGCGCGGCGCACCTGTCAGGGCGACCGGTGCGTGAGACTAGGGTGCCGCGGTGAACTGCAGATCGCCCGCGTCCATCTTCATGTTGAGGACGAGTGTCCCGGCCTCGGGCAGAACGTAGGTGGCGACGTCCTTGAGCTCGGCGAGGAACTTCTCCGCCAGGGAACCCTCCGGGCAAACGGCCAACGTAGTCGTCTCGAGCCGGATGGTGAGCCCGCCGTTCTCCTCGCGGTACGAGCCGATGAGCGTGTTGCAGTCGGCCTGGACCTCCAGCTCGCCCTCGGGTCTGAACTCCAGCGTGTACTTGGTGGGATCGTCGACTACCGTCGCCGTCTCGTTCGCATAGTAGGACGCCACCCAGCGCCAAACGGTGCCTGTCAGCGAGGCGGTCGAGCTGGCGGCGCTGACAGCAGCGCGGAAGGTGGCGAGCGTCGCGCCAGCCTCATCGTGCAGAACGAGACGCTCATCCTCGATCTGGAAGCTGCGCACAGCGCTCAAGTTAGCCAGGAACGCCTTCTCCTGCGTCATGCGCTCCTTGTCGCACCCGATCAAGGTGGTGACCGGTGGCTGGATCGTGAGGCTTTGGCCCTGCAGAACGTAGGCGGCATTGTAGCTATTGCAGCCCGTATTGCCGGCCACGTTGCCCTCGACGAATCGGGCTTCGACCGGCGTGCCGGCGAGTGCCGGCACCGTCTCTCCTGTTGCCGAGCGTTGCGTTACGAGCTGCCAGATGCGGCCTTCGAGTAGGCCACTCTGGGAGCCTGGGGTGGCCGGCACCGCAGTCGCCGGAACCTTGGCGACCACCTGGATCAGGCGGTAGCGGACTGCCTGGCCGCTGGCGGCCGGGGTGGCCGACGTCTGACGTTCGACGACCAGTTCGTACTCGTAGCCCGCCTCGTAAGCGAAGCCCTCGATAGGCTCGGCGAGAGCCTGGTATGGCTCGCCCGGGCCGAAGCGAACTTCGAGACAGCTTTTCGCGGGGTCATCCGGACATGGCACAGGCTGTGGCGCGACGGTGACGCTAAGCATCTGCCAGGGGGAAAGCTCAGCCGTTGCGCCGGTGGGTGGGGGGCCACCCTCCGAGCGCATGCCCAGACAGCCGCTCACGAGCGTCGCGGCAATCGACAGACACAGGGGCAGAATCCATGCTCGGTTTCGATGCATCGTCCGTCACCTCTCGTTGCCGGTGGGTCACGAACCACGGACCACGGCGGCCGATGGTCCGTTGGCCCCGTTGGAGTCACGGTGCGCTCTGCACAGCGTGGAACCGGCCGTGCGGCACCGCCCTTCGCGCCCCGACCTTAGCACGGATGGCCCGCCGGGGCGAGTCTGACGGCTCGGAGGGCTTGGTGTCCCGTTTACGCTGTGACGATCGGTCACGCGATCGAGTGCGACGCCTGGGAGGTCCTGGTGCAGCGATCCGTCGTGAGCCCCGTGCCGCCGCCGGCACCTCAGGCAGGGGCTGTATCCGAATCGGCGAGCTCAGGTTGGTCCGGGGAGGGCGCCTCATCCGAATCGGCGAGCTCAGGGTGATTCAGGGAGGGCGGCCTCATCCGAATCGGCGAGCTCGAGTTCGTTCAGGGCGGTCGCATACACCGCCGCCGTCGCCGCATCGCGCAGCACGAAGCGCACTTCGCGGACGGGGCCTTGGGGGTGGAGGCGCAAGAAGTCGGCCACCGCGGCCACCGCAATCCGGGCAGCGCGGGGCAGTGGAAAGCCGAAGATGCCGGTGCTGATCGACGGCATGGCGAGGCTTTCGAATCCTTGCTCCTTCGCCAGCCGCAGGCTGGCGCGATAAGCCGTGGCCAGTGCCTCGTCCTCCCCGGCTTCGCCACCACGCCACACCGGCCCTACGGCATGGATGACGGCCCGGCAAGGTAGTCGCCCGGCGCCCGTCAAGGCCGGTCGATCGTGGGTCGCCAGCCCGTGCTGGCGCAGCCAGCGATCGCTCTCCCGCTGGATCTCTTCCCCACCCCGACGGACGATGGCGGCGGCGACACCACCGCCGTGGGCGAGCCGGCTGTTGGCGGCGTTCACGATGGCATCCACCGACTGATCACAAAGATCGCCGATGACGATGGTGATCCGCGTGCCGCCCGGCACCTCACGGGTCGCGAGAAACTCAGCCATGCGAGGCGCTTGCGCCCTCCTGCGCGTGCGACGCGCTACGGCCCCGTGCCCATTGCAGCCGCTCCAAGAGGCGCGGATGAAGCCGACCGTTCGTGGCTACGTGGCGACCGCCGGTCAGAGTGGGCTCGCGGCCGTCGTAATCCGTAACCTGGCCGCCAGCCTCGGAGACCAACAGCAGACCGCTCGCCACGTCCCAGGCGTTCATGCCCCGCTCCCAGTAGCCGTCGAGTCGGCCGCAGGCAACGTAGGCCAGGTCGAGTGCCGCGCTGCCGCCGCGCCGGATGCCGCGAACGCGGGGCATGATGGCTGCGAACTCGACCAAGTTGTTGTCGGGGTTGGTGGCCTTGTCGTACGGAAAGCCGGTGGCCACGAGCGACTCTTCGAGTCGATCGCGCCCGGACACGCGCATCGGCTTGCCGTTCAGCCACGCCCCGCCACCACGCAGCGCGGTGAACAGCTCGTGCCGCGTTGGATCGTAGGTGACGGCCGCCAGGACCTCTTCGCCCTTTGCCACGGCAAGGTTCACGGCGAACACAGGATAGCCGTGGGCGAAATTGTTCGTGCCGTCCAGGGGATCCACGTACCAGGTGAGCAAATCGCCGGCCAGCCGATGGGCTTCCTCGGCGACCACGGCGTGGTGAGGGAAGCGGCGCCGCAGGTGGCCGACGATGAGCTCCTCGGAGGCGTGGTCGACCTCGGTCACTAGGTTGTGCGCCGAACCCTTGTGCGACTCGCGATGCACGTCATGGAAGCGCGACAGGATGAGCGCGCCGGCCGCCTGTGCGATCTCCACGGCCGCTGCCAGCAGGCCATCAAGGCTCTCCGGTTCCGATGCAACGGCCATGGCAGTCAGGTCCTCGGATGGGGGCGAAGCGTTCAGGGCGCAGCCTCGCGCGTGGGATGGGAGCGGGGGATGCGCCACTACGGGAACCGAACGGGCAGTGCCCAGGGCCCGGTGGCGGTGGGCTCCCCCATGCCGGGCGAACCGAGGCGCAGCTCGTACGTCGTGGCGGCGCTCTGGGCGGGGAAGGCGATGGACACGACGGCGCGCTGCAAGCTGTTGCGCCACATCGTGACGGCCAGCGGAGCGACGAGGCGTCCATCGGGCGCAGCCAGTGTGGCTGCCCGAAACGTGTCCGTCACCACTCCGGCGACCCAGACGGTGCTTGCCAGCGGACCGTTCACCAGCTGGTAGATCGTCGGTGACAGGGGATTTGCCGCCTCCAGCCGGCTGACACTGGCCCTCCCCTTCTCGGTGGCGAAGGCCGGATTGACCTCGCGCGCTCGAAGCTCCCGCCAGCGATCTGGCAGGATAGGCAGGGCCACCCGGGCTTGGCCGGTGACGACTTCTGGATGCAACGTCCGGTGCCGAACGATCGCCAGGAGCTGGTCGAGGTCTCGCCAGAAGCTGCGCTTCTGGAGCCCGCGGTTCTGGCGCGCGGTGCCACGGAGATCGACGGTGATGGCATAGTCGTCGTCGGCT
Organism: Anaerolineae bacterium; assembly: GCA_034432155.1. Taxonomy (GTDB): domain Bacteria; phylum Chloroflexota; class Anaerolineae; order Epilineales; family Epilineaceae; genus DAOUCP01. Next base: position 21,952 of record DAOUCP010000113.1, on the reverse strand, counting down.
GGCGCGCCGTCCAGACGGTAGTAGTAGGGCGATCCAGCGGGCGCCTGGTTGAGCGTCGTCGGCTCGCCACTTACTGCCTCCAGTCCTGGCGCTGGACCATCGCCGACGGGGGAGGGGGGATAGCCGCTACCAAAGACGTACCGGGTTACCGTTACATCGTCAGGCCGGGTGAGCTGGAAGAAGAGGATGCTCACCAGACCATCCGATCCCCAGTACACCAGCCCGTCCAGCGACTGGAAGGTATCCTGGGTGCCGCCGCAGTACAAGAGCCCCAGTTCGTGTAAACGGGTCAGCCGTTCGCGCACCTGCGGCTCGACGTCCGGACCCAGCGTGGGTGCCTGCGGGCAAGTTCGGGCTGCCGGGGCCAGCAAGTTCCGACTGCCGAGGCTGGCGACGACACCGATGCCCACTAGCACGAGCACCCACAGTCGCCAGAGTCGTAGAAGCCGGGTGGCATAGGCATAGAAGCTCATGGGCGCTGTCTCCCTGCGAGCGGCGGATCAGGCTCATCGCTGAAGACGATCACCGCTGTCTGGTCCCTGCCTGCCCGCGAGCGGCCGATCACGGCGTGGGCATGACCAGGACGCCATTGCTGCCAGGCACCTTGGCATTCGCAGCGGTCAAGGTCGTCGCCCCCGAATGGATCAGATAGCCCTCGCCCGCTGCCCGGCCGGGGACCGCCAGCCAGCCGCCCAAGAGCAACGGCTGCCGGGCGTCGTCGACGGCAATCCACTCGCCATTGTAGCGACGGGCGAAGCTGACACGAGCCGGCGGGCCGGCCGAGCCCTCGCAGCCCGGATGGCCAAGGCGATCGCCCCTCTTGACGCGCTGCCCCTCGGAGGCGCGTTCGACGAGGCTCAGATGGCGGTACACATGCACCCAGCCACTGCCCTCGAAGCCGTCGCCATCGAGGTCGACGACCAACTCACGCTGGTCGGAGCGGGCGATGCGACCTGAGGCTGCGGCCAGCACCCAGGCGGACGAAGGTCCGCAGTCACTGGTCTCGGGCGGCGGAGGGGCGAAATCGATGGCCGCGAGCGGCCCGTAGGGGCCGGCAGCGCTGCGCGGGCCCGACACGTAGAACCACATCTCCCCGGCGGGGAACGGAAGTTCCAGCGCGACCTGTGGTGCCTGGGGCAAGGTGGCGCTGCTGTCGTAGAAGTAGGGATCGCCAAATAAGCTGGTCCAGGTGACGTAGAAGCGACTAGCGGCGCCGAGGGCGGCAAAGGTCTGGGCACTCTCGGCGCGTGCAAAGTACGACAGCAGAGCGTACGAGCCGGCATTCGAGCCAGGGATGGTCACCTGGTTGCCGTCGGCCAGCAGGACGGTAGGCTGGCCGCCACGGCGGTGTTCGTAGTACGCGGTGAGGAGCCTACCGGCGGCCATTCGGAGCGCAGCATCCAAACCGGGCACCGGCTCGGGCACGGGATAGAGCTGGTTGGCCGGCTGGGGTTCGGTGACCCAGCCGCTGTGCATCTCCATCAGCGTCAAAAGCATCCGAGGGCCAAGGCTCAGTTCGCGCGCCAGGCGATCGATGATCTCGGCCCCAGACAGCGTCTGGCCCGCGACGACCTCGGCGTAGCCGGCGAGGAAGCCCTGCTGTTCGGACACGAAGCGGGCGGTGTCGAAGCCGTAGCCCGTCGGGCCATAGACAAACTCGCTATCGGGAATCAGCAGTCCCAACGGTTGGGTGGCGGCCACCGCTCGGCGCGACCCCGAACGTGCGTTGACCGCTTGGGTGACCACCGATAGGGGTTCGCCTGGCGCTGCGAGGGGTGGTTGCGTCGCCGCGGGTCGGGGCTCGCCCTGCATGAGCGTCGGTGCCGGCGGCACCGCCGATGGGCGCTCGCCGGGGCTCGTGGACGGTGGTTGCCTGGCGGGTGCTGCGACGACCTGGGAGGTGACGACGGTGGCGCTGCTCAAGCTGGCACCTACCGCGGCCGCGAGGCCGGCCACGAGAAGGTGCGGGCGCAGAGATCGGCAGGACATCGGCGGCTTGGATGACTCCGCGTCACTCGGCCGGTTGCCGGCGGTGGGCCGGCAGCCGTCGAGCCAGGCCCTACAATAGCATCCCCAGTCGGCCAGTCGAAATGATGGCGCGGCGGCTGGGGCCGGCGGCGGTCCCGGCTTGTCGCCAACGTGGCGCCGAACTGGCGCCGAGTCCCTCTCCGAAGCTGCGCGCCCGGCCGTATGCTCCGGCCGCGCTGCAGTTGGTCGCCCAGGCCGTTTGCGGCGCGATCGTTCCCAGGAGGGAGACGTCGTGAGAAAGGCAGTTCTGGCGCGTTCAGCCTATCTGGCTCTGGGGCTTGCCCTGGCCGGCCGTCTGGCAGCGAAGGGCACCATCGTTGCAGCGCCGGCGGCGCAGAGGCCGATGGTCGTCATCAACGAGGTGCAGTACGATCCTCCGACGTCGGGCAGCGAGGCAGCCTACGAGTGGCTCGAACTGCGGAACGCCGACGCGGGACCGGTGAAGATGTCCGGGTGGCAGATCGGTGACAATCGATCTGCCAGCGCGCTGCCGGATCTCGAGCTGGCGAGCGGCGAGTTCGTGGTCGTCGCCGCTGGAGACGGCTTCGAGGAACTCCATCCGGGGTTTGCCGGACGGGTCGTTCGGCTGGACGGTCGCATCGGCAACGGCCTGGGCAACAGCGGCGATCAGGTGCGGCTGCTGAACGCGCTGGGCGAACTGGTGGACGGCATGAGCTACGGCGATGACGTGGGCTTGCTGAATCCCAGTGTCCCCGGCGCGCCCGCTGGCCACAGCCTGGAGCGGTATCCCGCGGGAGCGGACACCGATTCGGCCGCCGACTGGATCGATCAGCCGTCGCCAACGCCTGGCGAGGCCGCGGGGGACAATCCTCGGCCGCCGACGAGCGAGCATCCCGTGCCGACAGCGGCATTTGGCGACGTGGCGCTGAATGAGTTCTTGGCGGCGCCACGCGATGTCGATTGGGACGGCGACGGAACCGCTTCGGCGAACGACGAATGGATCGAGCTCACCAGTCTGGCTGACGTCGACATGGACCTTCGTGGGTGGCAACTCGATGACGTCGCCGACGGTGGATCGGCACCCTTCGTCCTGCCGGAAGGTACGGTGCTCCGTTCCCGCGGCTACCTCTTGTTCTTTCGCCGGGACAGCAAGATCGTGCTCAACAACGACCGCGACACGGTGCGACTCCTGCGACCGGATGGCTCGTCAGCCGACGAGATGGAGTACCCTCGCACCGTCCCCGACGGTAGCTACGCCCGACTGCCGGACGGCAGCGGACCCTGGACCGATTCCCTATCGCCCTCGCCCGGTGGGCCGAATGGATCACCCCACCCAACCCCCACACCTGCGGGCCCGACGCAGGCCCCTTCGGCCACACCGGGTGAGGGGCGCGCCACGCCAACACGGACGGTCGGCCCTACGACCACGCCTGGTGCCGTCCGGCCTACGCCGACGCGGCCAGGGCAGCCGACCGCCGGTCCTGGCGCCACGGTGGTGCCGACGCCGGCCTACCTGCCGATGGTAGTCACCGAGGTGCTGTACGACGCCTTGGCCTCGGGCGACGACTCGGCATACGAGTGGTTGGAGCTGTTCAATCGGTCGGATGCTCCCGTTCGAACGAAGGGCTGGGCGGTGGGCGATGCAGTGAGCTGGGACAGCTTAGGGGATCAGGTGGTGCCCCCAAGAGGCTACCTCGTCGTCGTCGCCTCCCGCGATGTGGCGCGCGAGGTGGAGGCGAGTGGCGCCGCGGTGTGGGTGGTGCCCGACGGGCGGATCGGCAATGGCCTCGCCAACAAGGGCGACCTGGTGCGGGTGCGCGACCCGACGGGGTTGGTGGGCGACGCCGTCAGCTACGGCGGCAACCTCGATGCCTTTGACCCGGCGGTGCCTTTGGTGCCGCCGGGCTGGTCCATCGAGCGCATTCCTCGCGACCAGGACACCGACTGCGCCGAGGACTGGTGGCCGCAACCGGTGCCGTCTCCAGGCCAGGCGGGCGTGCTCCAGTCGCAGGCGCCCGAGGTGGTGATCAACGAGCTACTGCCGGCACCGCGGACGGTGGACTGGGATGCCAGTGGAGCGTCGGGTTTCACCGACGAGTGGCTCGAGCTGTATAACCGCTCGGCTTTCCCGGTCGATCTGGCTGGCTGGCGCCTGACGGTGGGCGAGCCGGAACGTTGGTCGTTCCGCTTTCGCGACGGCCAGGTGATCGCCGCCCGGGGCTTTCGGGTGATTCATCGCGCCGAGTCGGGCCTGGCGCTCGGCAACCGGGCCGACGAGGTGCGGCTCGTGCGCCGCGACGGCATGGTCGCCGACGTGGTCTCTTGGGAAACCGGGCCGAGCTACGATCGCTCGCTGTGTCGACTGCCCGATGGCGGCGACTGGCGTGCGGACTGCCAAGCGACGCCGGGCGAGGCCAATCGGCTGGCGCCTTCACCGTCCCCGCCGGCGGCTCCGACGCCGCTGGCCACTCGGGTCGAGGGGCCGAAGCCCGCCGCCGACTACCGCGATCTTGGCCTGGCGGCAGTGCGCCAGCTCGCCGATGGCCAGGCCGTGGCCCTGCGGGGCGTTGTTCTCGCGCCTGCGGGGTTGTTCGGTGCACGCACCATGTACATCGGCGACGCATCGAGCGGTCTGCGCCTCTACCTGGGTGTCCGGAATGGCGCGCTGCCAACGCTGCCGGTCGGCTCGCCGGTGGCGGCCCGTGGTACGCTGGGTAGCTACCATGGCGAGCGGCAACTGGTCCTCTCCCACTCGACGGAAGTGTGGCTCGATGACTGGGCCTGGCCGCCAATCGAGCCGGTGCCGGTGGCCAGCGGTGCGATGGGTGAGGAGTTCGAGGGCCGCCTGGTCGTCGTCCGCGGTCGCGTGACGCGCCTGATCGGCAGCGCGGTGTGGCTGGACGACGGCTCAGGGGAGTGCCGGATCCGGATCGATCCGCGCACCAAGCTGCGCCGTCCGCCGCTGCGACGTGGCCAGCGTTGGGCAGTCGCCGGCATCGTAAGCCAATACGCTGCCCGCCGACCCTACGAGGGGGGCTATCGACTGATGCCGCGGTTTGCGACCGATCTCGGGCTCCCTTTGTCCGCCGCTACCAAGGGGCCCGGCCGTGCCGCGGTGGCAGGCAGCGCTGCCCTACGTCGGTCGGCTAGTCCGACCTCCGCCGGTCCGGGGTCCGCAGGCCCGGTGTCCGCCGGGGCAGGGGCTGCGCATCCGGCCTTTGCCGGCGCAGCTTCCGCCGGGGCAGACTCTGCCGATGCCAACTTCGCCCACGTCGACGGAGTTGCCGCTAGCACTCCGGGTCGCGGCACCACGCGGTCCGTGAAAGGGGCTCAACTTGGCACGTCGGTCGGGAGTCCATGGACTCCTCCCTCCCGCTGGAGCTTGCGCGACCGACCGCCAGTGCCATTCTAGACAGCTCGATGCACCGCCTGCCGCCCAGGGCCGTGTTTCCCGGCCCGGGCTCACCGAAGGGCCTCCGACGGTGGTACACTGATGGCGCGCCGGGGCGGTGGCGAAACTGGCAGACGCGGCGGACTTAAACTCCGCTGAGGCTACCCCTCGTCTGGGTTCGAGTCCCAGCCGCCCCACCTTGTTCGGGCGGCCCTTCCCCGCGGCCTGACGTCCGCGGCCTCCGCGGCCTAAGGCGGCCGTTCGGATGGCGATGCGGGACAGTGGCGCCCGAAATGAGCCTCCCACATTGTCTGCGCGGCAGTCTCCCGCGGGATCGCACAGCTCGTGGGTCTGGGCATCGCGGACCCCCCGGTAGCGCAGGAGCTGTCGAGGACCATCGAGCTGTGCAGGCGGCTGCCCGGCGCTGAACAGTGGTGCCTGGAGGTGGCGCAGCACAGGATCACGACCGACCCAGGCTGTAGCCTGCCGCTGCGTGACGGGGCGAGCTGACACGTGCAATTCCCACGAGCATAGGACCCCATCGGTAGGGCTGTGGAGCGGATCGTCGCGTTTCGTGAGGCAGCAGGCACGCAGCCAGGCGCAATGGACCCGCCGCGGCGCGTTGTTCCGCAATGCCTGGGATCAAGCACCGTCGCCAGCGCCTGCTAGCCTAGCGGCCGAGGCTGTAATCGCGCCACGTCAGGGGGATGCACAGCCACCAGGCCGCTCGATGCGGAACGTCGGCCCTGTGGCCTGTTGCCGTCTGCGTCGCAGACGGGGGCGTGGTCGGCGTGTCGCTGGGCCGGCGGGCGGTGGTCGGTGCTTCGGCGGCTTCGGCGTTGCGGTACGACGGTCGGTGGCCGACGGCTCAGCCGCATTACCGGGCGCGCCGGGGTCCACCCTCTCGCGCCGAGATGATGCCGGGCGTGGTTTCCGCATTACCGGGCGTGCCGGGGTCCACCACGCCGTTGAGCCGCCCAGGCCTCGAGGTTGTCGACCAGGGTGCAGTCCTGGCGGTAGCGGCGCACCCCGCGGTAGGACTCCTGGGCGGGATGCCCGTGAAAGAGCACTTACCGGTCTCCGCCCTTGCCGACGGTGAGATCGATGGGACAGCCCGGCAACTGGCAGCGAGTCCGTGGCGTTCCGTCGTACTCACTCATGTTCCTGCAAGTGCCGGATGGCCCGCGCTGCCTGACCGACCCGCACCCAGAGTCCCTGGGTGGCCGGGTCAGCGTCCATTCCAGCGACCTCGCCGTCCAGCTCCCACGTTGCCGCCCAGAGGCGACTCAACCGGCCACTGCGCGATCTGCCGACGGTGCGGCGAGTAGCGGAGCACCAGGTCCGTCTCAGGTCTGGGAATGTAGCTGCACATCCGGCCGCTCAGCCGCGGGATTCCGGGAACGTGGGCTCCCACCGGTTGTCCACGTTAGGAGACGCCATGCTGGCCGCTTTCGGCTACGACGCTGCCCGCCTCGTAGGCGCCCACGACCCAGTGGCCCAGAGTCGCTCCGTCGGCGCGGGAGCGGGGCACAGAAGTCTGCGAAGTATGGGTCCAGAAGCTGACGTACACAGAGAGCCGTCGCCGCTTGCTGCCAGCGACTCGGGTACGTCCCAGGAATCGGGCGGCGCCGCACCTAGCCCTGGTGACGGACGTTGGCTGACCAAGGACGCGATGCGAACACACTGCAGGCAGTTGCCGAGACAAGCGTGATCGGTCGAACCGTGAGCGTCGCGACCTTGATACTCTAATTGCGCCGCGGGATCGTCGGCACTCCATCGGCGGTCTGCTCGCCGAGAGTCTCAGCCGCTATGCAAGCATCCACTCTCCTGCCCTGCGCGGTGAAACGGCCCCAGCAAGCCTACGCTTGCTTCACCGGCACGAAGATCTGGACCTTATCTTCGGTTCCCTGGCCGCCCCTGGTGTAGTGCTCGAACGCCGCCCGCGATTCGTCCTCGACGTAGCCCGAGCTGGGCAGCCACTGCTCGTAGATTTCGCGCCATGTGCGGCCGATGGTAGCCATCTGACAGTCAAAGACCGCATACAGCCCACCGCCGACGGGTCCCAGCGCCAGACCCTCGGGGGCGACCGTCCCTTCGGGGACAAGCCGGCCGAGCAGGAGGTCCACCCGGCCCGGCTCGTCGGTGCCGTAGTACAGACTGTACCAGGTCTCATCGACGGCGAGGGGTGCGACCAGGGGGTCATGGGTCATGTAGGCGGCCCAGAGCTCGGCGTACGGGGCAGCCATCGGATCGATCCGGGACTTGGTGCCCAGCACCAGGCCAGGCGCGCGCTCGACCAGCGTCGCATTCACGGGGCACTCCTTCGGAAGCATGGGCCAAAGCACCGTTCGGCCCTGAGGGCGTCGAGCCATTCTGCCCCGCGGCGGCGGGCCGCGTCAAGTGGTCCGGCCCGCGCCGATCCGCAAAGGTGGCCAGGATCAGGGCAACTGGCCCAGCATACGCTCCTCGAACGCGATGCGCACGTCGGCGACCGCGGGCCGAAGCGCTTTGCCCTGTTGGGCATGGACGGTGTCGACCTGCAGCCCTGGCTGGCGGAGGTACGCAGGGAAGGGCCCTGCCTTCGTGGCCGCCCTAGGCTCGAGAGTGGGCGCGCCGGCTCTTGATTCCCACCTCGGTTGCCCCCGTAGGCTCGAGAGTAGCGCGCCGGCGCTGTGATTCCCACCTCGGTCGCCCCCAAGGCTCGAGAGTGGGCGCGCCGGCTCTGTGGTTCCCACCTTGGTCGCCCCCGTCGCCCGCTGCGCGTTTGCTGACGGATCGTAGGCCAGGCCGAAAGCAGTGTCGATGCGGCCCGGCAGGCGCTTGACGGCCTGGGTTGTGCAAAGGTACACTTGGGATGAAGTCCGCACCGCCGTGGTTGGGGCACACCGCCTTCCCGAACACCAAGTAGCAGGCGGGAGCTTCGGGGCGGTGGCGTGCTGGCCCCGGGCCCGCGGTACGCGGCCGACGCTTCGTGCGGGCGAGTCGTGAGCCTGTCGGGTGGGAAGCATACCTAGCTTGCCGCCAGATAAACCATTATGATAGAAGGAGCACAAAGCAATGAGCGAAGAGGTCGTACGAATGCCATTGATTGGTGACAAGGCACCGGAGTTCACGGCTAAGACAACACAGGGCGAGATTCATTTCCCCAAGGATTTTGAGGGAAGTTGGGTCGTGTTTTTCTCGCACCCCGCAGATTTTACTCCGGTGTGTACGACGGAGTTCATGACCTTCGCTTCCATGCAAGAGGAATTCGCGAAGAGGAACTGCAAGCTTCTCGGGCTTTCGATTGACAGCATCTATGCACATATCGCGTGGTTGCGTACAATCAAAGAGAAGATCAGCTACAAGGGCATGCGGGATATCGAGGTGACCTTCCCGGTTATTGAAGATCTCAAAATGGAAGTGTCAAGAGCTTTCGGTATGCTGCAGCCTGGCGCGAGTACTACGCAGGCAGTTAGGGCTGTTTTCATCATTGACCCCAAAGGGATCGTGCGGGCAATCCTGTACTACCCGCTTTCTAATGGGCGTAACATGGATGAGATCATGCGTTTGCTGATTGCTATGCAAACGTCCGACAAGTATGGAATCGCGACGCCGGCAAACTGGCAGCCTGGCGACGATGTCATCGTTCCGCCTCCGGGTTCTTGTGGCGTGGCCAAGGATCGGGTGGAGAAACCCGATCCCGATGTGACATGCCTCGATTGGTTCATGTGCCTGAAGAAGCTGCCGGACGTGAAATAGATCTGCCCGACAACCGGCTGCATTCGACAGCCCGCTAGCAAGGCCACCGGTCCGGAGGGTGCGCACCTGTCCGGCCGGGGCCTTGCTCGTTACCCGATCCACGGTCCGGCCCGGGGCGGTGCGCCTCTTTGCGAGCCAGGGGGACGCATCTTAGCCCAGTCGATCCGGCCCGGATACTGGTGTGCCCCTCTGCGAGCCAGGGGGCTCTCGATCCGGCTATCGTCGGCGGTCTGTTCGGGGAAGGCGTGTCCGGGCGCGCAGGAAAGTGCTCGGCGGTGCACGCAAGCCAGGGCATGCCGCCGACCTTTTGTTGCCTGAACTACCGCTCTGGCGCGCGCCGCGCTCTGGCCCGAAACCAGTAATATCCGAATAGAAGATGGATCCGCGGGCGACGGTTGTACCTACTGTAACTATTGAGCGATGGCCCAAAACTCATACTTAGTAGCACAGATGAAAAGAATTATAGGTGCAAAGCTAGCTGCTAATGTGTTGTTAGTGATCTATGGAATGTTGGCGGTTTTCCATCTTCTTGTGATTGCTGATGTAATTCCGTCCGACATTGTTTGGGGTGTCCAAATCGGGAATAAGAAAACAAATACTGTCATATTAGAAACGTTTTCTCTCTTTGTCACGCCGATCTGTGCTTTCGTCGTTGCCGCACGGGTAGACTACATCAGAGCTAGGCGTTTCGAGAAAATGGTCAAGATCGCTTTGTGGATTATCTTCGTCTATTCTCTCATCAATATCGCGGGAAACGTTGCATCACACTCTAGTATCTAGAAAGCTGTGTTTGTACACCATCAGCCTACTAGTGAGTTTGTTGGTTCTGAGACTGGCTATCGAAGAATGATAGAATGGCATGCAAATCGACCGGGCAGAGCGCTGATTACTATTAGAGAGCATTTCGGCAATGAAGGGCCGCTCAAGAACTCGCGGCAGTTGACCTGGCTGGCGGTGGTGTCGGTGCCACTTGCCCGGCGCGCTGGGGTGGCACACAATCCGATGGCGCCGAGCAGCTTCCGCCAGGCAAGTTAGCTCCAGGCCGGCAGCGAATGGGAGGACCGCGCGATGCAGATCTACAAGCACCGGCAGATTGGGACGCTGATCGTGTTGGGCGTCGGCTTGACCTTTGCAGGGAGCGCGATGGCGTGGATTCTCGCGCCCAGCGAACGCGGCGGGATTGGTTGGCTCTTGGTCCTGCTGGCTTCTGCCGTCTTCTTGTTCGGGGCCCTCACGGTTGAGGTGACTACGGACGAGTTGGTAGTTTCGTTCGGTCCTGGACTGATTCGGAAACGCTGGCGTATCGAAGAGATCCGCAAGGCTCGGGTCGTTCGGAATCCGTGGTACTACGGATGGGGCATCAGGTTGACGCCACGCCGGTGGTTGTTCAACGTCTCGGGGTTGGACGCCGTGGAGATGGAGCTGAACAGCGGGCGGAGCTTCCGCATCGGCACCGATGAGCCGCAGCGGCTGTTGGCTGCCGTGGAGACAGCACGCCAGTTCACAAGTCGACGGAGCTGACGGTCGCCCAGGGCGTCCAGCGCTGGTCGGCGAGCCGTCCGCGCGAGAATGAACTGGAGAACCGATGAGCTCGATGAAGGAACGCGGGACGGTGCTGCTGGTGCACTGGGACGACTTGGAAGCACGTGAGATAGCGGCCGCTCTGGCCGAGCACGGCTGGAAGGTGGCCCTTTGGCGGCCGACGATGAAGCTGGCTGAGATCAAGGGGAATCCCCCCACGGCGGTTGTGATCTCACTCCGACGACTCCCCTCGCATGGCCGAGAGGTGGCGGATGCTCTCTGGTCTTCGAAAGGGGGACGGATGATCCCCATCGTCTTCCTCGATGGCGCGCCGAGCAAGGTAGCCGCCATTCGGGAGAGGTTCCCGACGGCCCACTACGCGGCATGGGAGTCGCTGCCCGACGTACTCGGCGGCATTGCGGGAGCAGGCTCGGCATGAACGGGCGCAGTGCGCTTCTGTCGTTCGGCTTGCGGCCGGCAGCTGACTGGCAAATCGGCGGGCTGCGGTAGGGACGGGGAGACGCGGACAGGAGAACTTGATGGGACGAAACGAGAGAAGTGAATCCGATCGCCCGATTGACGCCTACGAGCATCGGGACAAGCAGCGTGTCAACAATCCTCCTGTGGGGCTGGTGAGCCAGGCAACGGACCCGGAGGCCGGCCAGCATAGGAAGACCTACGCCTACGACCCGCACCTGGCCCCGGAGCTGATCTGGGCGGGCAAGGGCGAACACACTTCCTTCGAGGTGCCAACTGTCTGCCTGCACGTGCATGAGCGCATCGAGCCACGCACGATCATTGAGGCGGTGCGCCGGCGCGGTGAGGGCGGGGCCTCCGCGGTGCAACTCTCACTCTTCGCGGCGCAGCGCGACGAGCCGCTCCGCGAAGCCATCGAGTTCTATCGGCACGCGCACGGCTGGTCGAACAGGCTGATCGCTGGCGACAGCCTGCTGGTGATGAACTCCCTGCTGGAGAAGGAGGGCCTAGCCGGCAAGGTGCAAATGGTCTACATCGACCCACCCTACGGCATCAGGTACGGCTCCAACTTCCAGCCCTTTGTGACCAAGCGCGACGTGAAGGACGGCAACGACGAAGACTTGACCGCCGAGCCGGAGCAGATCCTGGCCTTCCGCGACACCTGGGAACTGGGCAGCCACTCCTATTTGACCCACCTGCGCGACCGCCTGTTGCTGGCCCGCGAACTCCTGACCGAGAGTGGCAGTATCTTCGTGCAAATCAGCGAGGAAAATGTCCACCACGTGCGCGAGCTGACGGATGAGGTGTTTGGAGCGGATAATCTTGTAAGACAGATATCGTTCCGCAAGTCGTCAGCTCTTGGTTTCGGAGAGTTGCCCAGAGTTCATGATATCCTCGTGTGGTATGCGAAAAACAAGCAACTTTTGAAGTATAGACAACTCTACGCTGCGAAGCACCTTGATGAATCATGGTTTGCATTCACCGAGTTACCCAATGGACAAGTAAGAGCAGTTCGTGCGTTATCACCTGAGCTGTGCAGAAGTCAACAAACAAGAAGGTTGGCTTTCAGGGACCTGAACTCTTCTGGTTACACAGAGTCATGCAGCTATGACTTTCTCTTCTCTGGCAGGATTGTTGCACCACAGAGGAAAAGCTGGAGAACGCATAAGAAAGGAATGCAACGCCTTGTTAGTGCCGGTAGACTATACGATACTGGCGGCATCCCAAGATACAAGCAATACTATGATGACTTTCCTATGCAAAAGATTGACAATCTTTGGAATGACACCAGCGCGGTAGCTAATCTGATATTCGTGGTTCAGACTTCAGAAAAGGTGCTCGAACGCTGCCTTCACATGACCACTGACCCCGGGCGACCTGTTTTCGACCCCACCTGCGGCAGCGGCACGACCGCGTACGTGGCGGAGCAATGGGGTCGGCGTTGGATTACTTGCGACACCTCGCGTGTGGCTATCACGCTTGCCCGTCAGCGCCTGATGACCGCTGTCTTCGACTACTACGAACTGGCGCATCCCGAGGAAGGCGTCGGCTCGGGCTTCGTTTACAGGACCGTGCCGCATGTCACGCTGAAGTCGATCGCCAACAACGCGGAGATCGACGGCATCTACGCGCGTATGCATCCGGCCGTGGAGCAGGCCCTGAGGCAGCTCAACGCCGCCCTGAAGGGCAAGACTGTTCCATTCAGGGTTGCCACCGGAGGGCGAGCCGGTCTCGTGGTGGACTTTGCCGCGCCCGATTACGAGACCATTTCGATGCCGAGCGGCCAGGCGGTGTCGGTCAATGCGTTGCTGGAGTGGGAAGTGCCATTCGAGTTCCCCGCGGATTGGCCCGAAGAAGCGCGCGAGCCGTTTGAGCGCTTTCACGAGGCGCGCCACAAGATGCAGAAAGCAATGGACGACGCTATTGCTCGCCACGCTGGCCAGGAGACACTTTACGACCAGCCCTTCGTGGACCGCAAGCGCGTGCGCGTAACCGGGCCGTTCACCGTGGAGGCCGTACCGGCGCCGGTGGTGAAATCCGTACAGGACTTAGTCCCGCCTCCGACTGGGCGAGGGCGTGGGAGTGACGGCGCCGACCTTTCGGTCGCCCGGTCTGGCGAGACGCTGCGCCAAGCGGAATGGCGCGACGAACTGTTGAAGACCGGCATCCGCGGCAAGGGGGGGCAGTACATCCGCTCTAGCCGCCTGGAACCTCTGGCCGGCTGCCGTTGGCTGCATGCTGACGGAGAAACTCGTCCGAGCCCCGAGGGCGCCGATTCGGTGCGGGAAGAGGCGCCTGCCTACGACGCCCTGCGTGTCGTCGTCTCCTTCGGTCCGGAACACGCTTTGCTCGAGCAGCGCCAGGTCGAGCAGGCCATTCAGGAAGCCCAAACGCTGGTTCCAAGGCCAAAACTGGTTGTGTTCGCCGCATTCCAGTTCGACCCGGAGGCGGCAAAGGACATTGACGAGACGAACTGCCCGGGCGTGACGCTGCTCAAGGTGCAGATGAGCGCCGACCTCTTGACAAATGACCTGAGGAAGAAGCGTGCCAGCAACGAGTCCTTCTGGCTCATCGGTCAGCCGGATGTGGAACTGCGCCAGAGCGAAGACGGTTATTTCGTAGTCGAGGTGCACGGTTTCGACTACTACAACACCAAAACCGGCGGTGTCGAGTCCGGTGGAAAGGACAAGATTGCCCTGTGGCTGCTGGACACCGACTACGACGGCCGCAGTCTTTTCCCCCGTCAGGTCTTCTTCCCGATGGCCGGGCAGAACGAGGGCTGGGCCAAACTGGCCTGCGCGCTGAAGGCCGAGATTGACGAAGACCTCATCGAGGCGTACCGAGGCACCGTCTCCCTGCCCTTCGCTGCGGGTAATCATCGCAGAATCGCGGTCAAGATAGTCGACGACCGTGGCATCGAGAGTCTAAAGGTGATGGAGCTCTAATTATGAAGTGCAATAGTATGCACCGCGATCGTTTGGCCCATTTCTGCCATAAACATGGCATCCGTCGTCTGGCGGTCTTTGGCTCAGCGTTGCGGGACGACTTCGGAGCCGACAGTGATGTGGATATTCTGGTCGAGTTCGCTCCGGATCGTATCCCTACCCTCTTTGACATAGTGAGCATGGAGCAGGAACTTTCGGCGCTGTTGGGAGGTCGTAAGGTTGACCTGCGCACGCCTGAGGACCTCAGTCGCTATTTTCGAGAGCATGTTTTGGCAGAAGCTGAGGTCCAGTATGAAGCGGGATGACCTCATACGCATGAGGCATATGCTGGATGCCGCGCGCGAGGCGGTAGGCTTCATCCGCGATCGCAGCCGAAGCGATCTCGACCACGATCGGCAGCTCGTGTGGGCATTGGTGAAGGCCATCGAGATTATCGGCGAGGCCGCGTATCAACTGAGTCTGGACGCCAGAGCAGAAGTGCCCAATATACCTTGGGAAAAGATTGTTGGCATGCGACATCGCCTTGTCCATGCCTATTTCGACATAAACCTTGATATCCTGTGGAAGACCGTGCAGGAGGGCCTGCCGCCGCTTATTGTGGAACTGCAGCAGGTTATCCCTGGGGAGACCGGTAATGCCGACCGCCACCATTGACCGTCTGATCGTCAACTCGCCCTACGAAGAACCGAGACGCTACTGGCGCTACGACCGGACGACGCGGCTGTTTGAGTTAGTCGAGGGACGCCGCCCGGCCGGCTACGTGGTGGCCTCCGAGAGTTCGCAAGCCTTCGATGATCCGGGCATCTTCGTCGAGATTCCTCTGGTCAATCAGATTCGTGCGCGCGTCAAGCGGTGGCGCGAGGCTGGCTATCCGGGCGAGACCAGCATAACCAAACGGCTGCTGGAGCACTGGCAAGACCCCGAGGATTTCGACCGGCGCCGCTTCTTCTTCTGCCAGCTCGAAGCGGTGGAAACCCTCATCTGGCTCACTGAGGCTCCATCCGCTGAGCGGACCGGCATTGAGATCCCCAGCGACGGCGGCGCGTTCGTCCGCCAGTGCTGCAGGATGGCCACCGGCCGGACGAAGACGAAGCAGAAGCGGACCAAGAAGTGGCACTCGAACAGAAGTTGACCAAAACCCAACAAGCGGAACTGCTCCGCACCATGGTAGACACCGTCGGCAAACCGGGCCAGCCTGGCGGAAAGATGCAGAATGTCATCTCGGTGGGGATGCTCTCCGAGGGCGGGACGCCAAGACCGTCACCCACATCACGGGACTGCGGGCCTTCACCAGTCAGTTGCTATGTGAGCAGGTAGTTGGGCGCGGCTTGCGACGCACCTGCTATGAGGTCAATCCCGCAACGGGCCTGTTCGAGCCAGAATACGTGAACATCTTTGGCGTACCGTTCACCTTCCTGCCGCACGAGAATACCGACGGTGGCCCACCGCCCCCGGCAGTGCCAAAGACGCTCGTTGCGCCGGATCCCGCCAAAGCGCGCTTTGCGATTCGGTGGCCGAATGTTGTGCGTATCGAACACCTCGTTCAGCCGCTCCTCCGCATGGAATGGGCGAACGTTCCGCCTCTGGAGCTGGATGCCGCCCAGACGGCTCAGGTGGCGGAGCTCGCACCGGTGCTCGAAGGCAAGCCAGATGTGACTCAAGTGAGCCGCATCGAACTAGAACGTCTGGCGCACGAGTTCCGCACCCAGCGCATCATCTTCGAGACGGCGCGGGATGTCTTCGACCAGATGAAACAAGGCTGCCAGGGCAGCTCCGAGGTGCTGCTGGCACAGCTGGTGCGCATCGTCGAGCAGTTCATCGCCTCGGACCGCATCCGCGTGAACCCGCCGCTCTTCGCCCAGGATGCGTTGCGCCGTCGCCTGATCATCACCCTCAACATGTCGCGGGTCGTCCAGCATGTATTTCATGCGGTGCGTCGCGAGAACACGGAGCGCCTCGAGCCGGTCTTTGACCGCGACCATCCCATCCGGTCTACCGGTGAAATGCGGCCCTGGTACACGGGCAAGCCCTGCGAGCGGACGGACAAGTCGCACATCAATGTCTGCGTGTACGACAGCACTTGGGAGGCGTCTGATGCCTTTGTCCTGGACGAAAGCCCGGTGGTGGCCGCCTGGGTGAAAAACGACCATCTTGGCTTCGAGATTTCCTATCTTCACCATGGCATCGTTCATAAGTATCGGGGTGATTTCTTGGCTCGTCTCGTCAACGGCGACATGCTGATCCTGGAAACAAAGGGAAAGGATACCCAGCAAGACCAGTCCAAGCGCCGCTACCTGGACGAGTGGATACAGGCCGTGAACGCGCAGGGCGGCTTTGGGCACTGGCGGTGGGCGGTGGCACATCAACCGGGAGAGATTCTTGGCATTCTGGGAATGGAAGGGTGAACTGCGGCCGCGCGGGTGGCAGGCATTTGCAGCCGACTGCTTCGCTGGGTCGGGGCGGCGCAAGAGCGCAATGTAGGGCAGGGGGCGCTCCCAAGGAAGCGGTGTGGGCCTCGGCGCCCGTCGGGAGGTACCGTATGGATGTTCCGAAGCGTGGGAATCTGTGGTGGGCAGCGCTCACCGTGTGGGGGGTGGTGAATGCGGTCAATGTGCTGCAGTCGGCCGGGTTCTTGTCACGGGTGCTAACCGGGGACCGCGCGATCAATCAACTTCTTGGTTATGGTGTGATCGCGCTTGCCGTCCCAGCAGCTCTGACCATGGTCGCCTTCGTGCGCGCACGCGCTGGCTGGCGACAGTGGATCGGTCCGGCGATGTTCCTCGCATTCGTGGCGTTCATGATCGTTGTAGAGGACATTCTGCAGATCGAGTTTCGGTCTCCAATGCGCTACGACATTCTCGTCCCTTATCTTGTGCTCTTCTTTGGCTCGATCGTTCTGATGGGTATTCCGATGTTTCGCATGAATCGAAGGTTGTGGCTTGTCACTGTGGCCACTGCGATTCTGCTGCTTGGATCCATGGGCCTTGCGATGTATGCGGGCGTGGGGTGAGCTGAGCTGGTGCAGCGAGCGAGCACCAGAGAGACCCCCGGCGGCGCCGCTCGCCAGCGCCTTTCCGCGCGGCCGGACCGTCCTCGAACCCCTCACCAAGCGCTCGCGGCCAGCGGCGCCACCGACGCTGGATCAGTATTCAAGCTGCAGCTGCTCCTGACGCCCCACGCAGATGATCGGACGCCCCCGCAAGCTGATCCGGACAGAGTATGCGTTGATTCAGGTCCAGCTCGCCGGCAGCTTCGCAGGACCCCTTCTGCTCCTTGCCGCTGGGGCCTACCCTGCCGGATGCGATCGTCGCCGACCGACGGCTGGCAAGCGCGCCCCAGTCCTTCGCGAACTATCTACGTGTTTACCAATGAATCCAGCGGCACCGCCGCTGACGGAAGCGCGAACCTTGGATAAGCGACCGGAAGCTCTTCCCGACCCAGGTGCTGAACGTGTACGCCGGCGGCACGTGCATGGAGGATCAGACCCATCTCGAACACGATCCGAGCATCCCTCGGATGCTTGGCACGCAAGCGGTCCCCTTCCCACAACCTCGAGCGACGTCTTGCGACGCTTCGACCCGGTATGCGCTTCGGGCACACGGACGAAGCCTGAGGAAGCGTGGTCGACAATGTCTCAGAGGGCGTGTGGTCAGCCATCCGACGCCGGCGACGAGCGCACCTCGGCGCCGCGGGGTTCATCCATGTGGATTCGCACAGCGCGGCGTTTTGCGCCCGCGAGAACGAAGCTGCCGACTTCGCGCACACCCGCGAGTGGTGCCTGCAGCCGCTGCTCGTGACGCTCGCGAACACGAGCTCAAGTCTTGCGGTCAGAAGCGGTATTGGGCCGTGCTGGACACCGAGAGCCCCAGTTGGCGGCTTTCTTGCGGCCAGGGGCAGCGCAGACATGTAGCGCATGAGATCTTGGGACAGGTCGTGCTCTCTATTCCAGAACTGCATGGTTGCCAAGGCGCTTGTATTGGCATTTCGGCTGCGGCATACCGTAGGCACGATGTTCGCCTACCTCGCCACGGGGAGGTTCGCTATCTCCAGATCTGTCGCTCCGAGCGCGTTCGTGGTGGCAGTCCCCGACGCATCGTCCTCGGCTCGTTGGGCAACGTCGATCATCTGTCCGAAGAGCAGATCGATGCACTCATCGTCAGCTTGAGTCGCTTTGTGTCGCCCGAGATGCAGCGGAAGCTGGTCGAGGGCGGCGCGGGTGTGCTGTCCGCGAAGCCCTAGGGCGAATCCTGGCCGCCTGAGCGCTGCGGGAGGAGCTGGGACTGCCGCCATGGCTGGACCCGTGCGAGCCCGGCTTCCGCTTCGAGCGCGCGCTGTTGTGACTCGTGCCCAACCACCTGGTAGGCCGGCGAAGCAGGTTGTCGATCATCGAGTGGCTGCATGAGGCAGCACCGTGGGCGGACCCTGGGCACTTCGCCTGCCATCTGTTCTTGCGCGCCGTGGACGCCCTCTGGCCGCAATCCGTTCGAGCCGTCGTCGATGCCTACCGCCAGCTACGGAACGTGTCGGATGTTCTCCGCCTGGGCAAAGGTCCTGGTGCGTCCTGACGACGGGCCGTGGGGGTGGCTGGCTGCTCGCCCCGTGCGCAAAGGCCCTGGCCGGTGGCCGCCCACCGTGGCGCGGCGAGGCATGGCCGTGAAGCCCCGGCACGTGCCCGAGGGAAGATGATTCAGGCTCGTCGGTCCGAGCGGCGAGTCACCGCAGGCCCAGATACGAGCCGACGAGCTGCAGGAATTCAGGCAGCGTCATGGTGTCGAGTCGACGATCGAGGTGCAGCAGGTACTCCTGGGGCACCTTGAGGGCGACGACAAGAAGCAAGAGCGCCGCGGCGCGATGCTTGGTGAGAGCCCAGTGCGGCGCCCATCGATCGCGGGCGGCGACGGCGAGAAACCAAGGCTCGAAGAGATTCGGCAAGGCGAGCAACATTGGCCGCGGCGCGCCCAGCAGGAATGCTCCCACGCCCGTTGCCCGTAGACCGAACAACCCGAACGCGATGCTCCGCTCCAGGCCAGTCCAGCGGGAAGCAGCGACCAGGAAGGTCAGCATGTACGCCAGGTCCCAGAGCTTGTCGCAGCGCTGGTAGTCTCCCAGGCCGCCCACGAACACGTAGTTCATGAGCACAAGATCGCCGAGATCGCCCAGCAGCGCCGTGAGCCCGCCGAAAAACGGCCAGCGCAGAACCGGTAGGGCAGTCGCAGCCCGGAAGATGCCGATGCCGACGAACGAGCGGTTGAGGAGCACGCGCCACAGTGTACCGGCACTTGGCCAGAGTGGCGACCGACCGTGTCGTCCGCAGCAGGCTGCGGACGTCGGGGCGTCAGCTACGTGGCGGGTCAAGTCCCCTCAGCGGCGGCAGAAGCGGGGGCGTGAGCTACACGGCACGATGGACCTTCGTGTCGGTCGCAGTCGGCGCGTCTGACCAATTCTCGTCACAGCTGCCTAAGTTGCTGGCACGCGAACTCGAGAATGTATCGCGCACATGACCTCGGCAAAAGGCCGGCATTCTCAGAAGCCAGCCGTCACGGAGGATCAAGAACGCGTTAAAGCCCCGCCGTCAACGGGGCGCGGGCCCGTTGCGCCGCCGGCCAGCCCCGCCGGCCAACCGCTGCGCCGCGAGGCAGCCCCGAGTGCCAATCGGTGCGCCTCCGGCCAGCCACAGCAGCGGGCGCGGGGAGCTGCGGCGGCCACGGCAGCGGGCGCGGGGCGCTCCGGCAGCCACGGCAGCGGGCGCGGGGAGCTGCGGCAGCCACGGCAGCGGGCCCGTTGCGCCTCAAAGCGGCCATGGCTCGGGACCATTGCTCCAGTGAGCGACCACCGGCGCAGGCCCGTTGCGCTACCGACCAGGCACCGCTATGATGCCTTCTAGCCGGTATCCGAAGCCTAAGGAGGCATCGATGCACGCTGGCAGAGTCCGATTGCTCGCTTCGGGCGTGGCTTCGGGCGCCGTGGCGGCTGTGGCCTTGATGGCGCTTGTCGCGGCCCAGTCCGAGCTCCAGGCCGGGAAGGCGACCTCGCTGTTTGTGATCCCCGGAGGCAGCGGCGATTGCTCCCAGTCGGCGCCCTGCGACCTGCGCACCGCCGTGGGCCAGGCGACCGACGGCGACACCATCATTCTGGCCCAGGGGGTGTACACCAGCACGGGCGAGGCGGTCATGGTCATCACCCGAAGCCTCGTGGTGGCTGGCGGCTGGAATGGGGAACCCACCGGCCCGGTCGTGCGCAGGGCCGAGCTGTACCCGAGCATAGTCGACGGCGAGAGCACGAGGCGGGGTGTGAAAATCCGTGGGCCGAGCAGCGTGACCCTCGATGGCTTCACGATTGCCCACGGCGTTGCTACGGACGATGGCGCTGGTCTGCACTCGCTGGACGCGAAAGTCGTACTACGCGACATGGTCTTCGACAGCAACATGATCGATGTCTACAGCATTCCCGACACCATCGCCCACGGAGGCGGGGCGTACATCGACGGCGGGGAGCTGGAGGTGGAGGGCTGCGTGTTTCGAGCCAATGCCGTCTGGGCAGCCCGTACCTGTGCTGGCGGCGGGCTGGCGATCGTCGGCACGCGGCGGGCGACGGTGGTCGGCAGCCTGTTCGAGGACAACGATGCTTGGGTCGCGGCTGGCTTGTGGTTCATCGGCGATCCTGCCGAGCGTTCGCCGCTCACTCTCGACGGCAATGCCTTCCGGGACAATGGGGCAGGGCGCAGCGTGCGTCATGTGATTGCTGGCTACAGCGGGGCTGTCCAGATTGCGAATGCGACGGCCCATCTCACAGGCAATACCTTTCACGGGAGCATGGCAGCCAACGACTACGGAGCACTGGGCTTCTTCGGTGGCGATCTGCGGTTCGAGGGCAACGTCATCCGGGACAACGGCTGTGCCAGGACTTCCGCGCTCCACCTGCAAGATGTCAAGTCGTTCACCATCACGAACAACATCATCGCCAACAACCGGACGACCCAAGAGGGGATTGCCGCCCCCGCCGTGCGGATCCGCGGCGGTGGCTCCGGCGGAGCGGTTCTTGTGCACAACACCGTCGCCGCCAACCAATCGGCCTACGGTCTCCAGCTGGACCAGGGAGCCCACGTGGCGCTCACGAACACCATCCTGGTGGCCCATCCCGTGGGCATCACCATCAGTCTCGGCAGCCGTGCGATCCTCGAGGCCACCCTCTGGGGCAGCGGCGACTGGGCGAACGGCAGGGATGTCGACGGTGACGGTACCGTCGGCGTGGGGACGGTCAATGTGTGGGGCGATCCGGCGTTCGTCGATCCGTTCAGTGACAACTTCCACATCCAGTTCGCGTCCGCCGCGCGCGATGCCGGGATCCCGGCCGGCGTGACGAGCGATATCGACGGCGATCCTCGCCCCGCAGGTGCCGGTTACGACATGGGTGCGGACGAGTACGTGGCGCCGCCGACAGAGGTGTCACCCACGCCTTCGCCCACCATGACCGTTGGCGCCACACCGTCGGCCAGCTCAACCCGGACGCCAACGGCGACGCTGCCGCACGATGCCAGCGCGACCGCCACACCCAGCCCCTCACCGAGTGCCACTGGGACCCGGGAGCCCGGTCCAACGCCGAGCCCAACGGTGACCGGCGAGCCGAGTGCCACGCCCGGTGCGACCGGCACCGTGGAGACGACGGCGATGCCAGAGTCGTGGCGGCTCTACCTGCCGCTGTGTGGCCGCGGCTAAGAGCAGGGCGGCGGCCAGGCCGCTGGGCGGCCAGCGCTACGAGCGGCGCGGCGGATAAGCCGCTGTGTGGCCGCGGCGAAGAGCAGGGCGGCGGATAGGCCGCTGGGCGGCCGTCGCCACGAGCGGGACGGGCGTCAGGCGAGCCCGCGGCCGATCGCGGCCGTGCACGATGC